>CAITSG010000357.1 GCA_903894995.1 uncultured Burkholderiales bacterium | reverse complement strand
TCGTTGTTGCCAATGCCGTCTTTGTTGTTGTCGATGGTGAATTCATCGCCCGCTTTGGGCGCACTGGAAAACACCAGTTTCAGGCCCCGGAAGCTCAGGCTCAGGTTGGAGGAGCCGGGTTCAAGGGTCAGTTGGCGTTCGGCCAGCACGGTTTGGCTCGCCTTGTCCACAATTTGGTAAGCGCTGCTGGAGCTGAACTTGACGGTCATGGGGCCCTCGCGCAGGGCCTGTTTGGCATCGCCCTCGATGCCTGCAAACTGAGCGCTCACGAGTGCGGTGCCGGGCGCGCTGCTGCGGTCGGTCACAAAGACCAGCAGGTCGTCTGCAGCGCTGCCCGCGATGGCGATGCGGGTGTCAAAGCCCAGTTTTTTCAGGTCTTGTGGTGTGCCCGTGCTGCCCAAGCCCAAGCGGATGTCGTCTGTGGTGTTGGTGCTTGGGCGGCTCAAGACCAGTTGGCCCGCCACCGCGCTGGCGTTGACGCCGGTCTGGGTGCTTTGGGTATTGAGCCAGTCGACGATGTCACCCAGCTGCAGTGGGCCTGTGGTGCCCAGAGCGGGCAGGGCCTGACCATTGAGCGTGAAGGTGTTGGCTGCAATGGGGCCAGAAAAACTCACAAAATCACCGCCCGTCAGCACGGCCGAGCGCTTTTGAGGGGCCAGCACTTCACCGGTGTCCAGGTTGAATTGTTGTTCCAGTCGCACCTCGGCTTTGGCCCCCATGAAGATGTCCATGTCGAGGTAGGTGGGGCTGTTGGCTTGGCTGTAAGTGGCGTTGAGCCCGTTGGCGCTGTAAGTGGCACCGGCTTCCATGCCGTTGCTGGCTTGGATCAAGAAGGCTTGTTCTTTAGCGGTGAGCGTGGTGCCCAACAAGTGGCGGCCATCGCGTGTGAGGACTTGAAAAGTTTGTCCCTCGCCCGGGTTGTTGAGTGTCAGCGACAAGTCTTGGGTGCCAAAAGCAATCAAACCCAGGCTGGCAAAGGGTTGGTTGACGCTCATGTTCACCCCCACCGTGGTGGTTTGGGGAATTTGGGCCAATGCCAGATCGCCCAGCAATGAGGTCGGTCCCTCAAAAGTGGGGGCTTTGTAGCTGATGCGGGCTTGTGCGGTGCCGGTGTTCAGCGGCGCATCGATGACGCGGAACTGGCCTGCAGCGGCGACGCGGTTGGCGTCTTGAATGAGCAGGTTCATGCCGGCTGCCTGGCCGGATTGACCGGGTGCAAAGGCAAACAAGTCGCCCCCCAGCTGCCCTTCGGCGTCGACGCCGTCGCGGTGAACGGTGTTGATTTCTTGCGCCATGGTCGCGGCCAGATCGTTCAAAGAGGTCTGGACGGTTTGGAGCACTTGGTCACGGAAGGTCATCGTGCCACCGATCTTGCCGCTGGTGATGCCGGGGATGGGCTCTGGGCTGCCATAGGCGTCGATGACGAATTCGAGCTTGCCGGGCTCGATGCCAGATGCTTGGACGCTGATGGCGCGGGCGCTGTTTTTGTTGACCAAAATGCTTTGGTCCAGGCTGACGACCACGGCACCGTTGGTTTCAAATTCGGTCTTGACCTCGACCAGGCCCGAGAGTTTGCGCAGCAACAAGTCGCGCTGATCCAGCAGTTCAGAGGGTTGATCGGCCACGGTGGTGTGCCGGGTCAACTGTTTGTTCATCGAGGCCAGTTGGCTGGTCAGGGCATTGATTTGCCCGACATCGGTTTCCACCGATTGGCGGGTTTCGTTGTCGAGCGTTTCAAATTGAGCTGCCAGTTGGCGAAACCGTGCGGCCAAGCCGTCGGCATCGCGCAGAAAAATGCTGCGAGACACCACCGAGGCCGGGTCGCTGGACAGGTCGCGGGCCGATTCAAAAAAGCGGTTCATGGCCGTGGTCAGGCCGATGCTTTCGTCGCCCATCACGTCGATCAGGCGGTTCACATAAGACAGCAGTGGTTTTTGGCTTTCCAGGTCGCTGCTGCTTTTGCGCAGGTTGGCTTCGATGAAGGCGTCGTATTGGCGTTGGACCGCTTCAAAGCGTGTGCCGGTGCCCAAATAGCCGGTGCCGAATTGACGCGGCTGGTTGGCTGTGAGTGTGACATCTTGGCGGGTGTAGCCCTCGGTGTTGACGTTGGCGATGTTGTTGGACACGGTGGCCAGTGCCCGCTGGTAGGCGGTGACGCCCGAGCTGGCAATGCTGAGTAGGTCGCTCATGGTTGATCTCCAAGTTTGAAGCCGCTGTTGCGCTCCAATCGATAGGCCTCAATGGCGGATGGTTTGAGTGACATGGAATCACGTACGGGGTTCAGGGGCAGGGCGGGTGCCACGCCGTTGTTGTCTGGCTGACGTGCGCGCAAGGCATCTTCTGTGCTCAGTGCCTGGGTTTGGTTCATCTGGCGCTCCAACATGTCGGCCAGTCCCATGCCGCCGCGTTTGGCCATGCTCAAGGCGATTTCTTTGTCCATGAGGTCTTGGTACATGTCGATGCTGCCGCCCTCGACCAGGTCGCTTTTTTCGATGGATTCGCGCATGGCCTTCATCATTTGCTGAATGAAGTAGGCCTCGAACTGTTCGGCGGTTTTGCGCACGGCCTTGCTCGGGTCGCGTGCGGCATCGCCCTTCAATTGCGCCAGGGCGTTGAAGTCCAGATAGGTGCTGGAAGAGGTGTGGGCTATGTCGCTCATGGTGGGGTCTAAAAAGGGGTTGGGCTTTAGATGATGATCAGCTCGGCGCGCAAGCTGCCTGAGCTTTTGAGCGCTTCCAGAATGGCGATCAGCGCCGACGGGGTGGCCCCGACTTGGTTGACGGCATCGACCACTTGGCGCAGATCCACGCCAGGCTGGAACAGGAACATGGGCTTGTTGGGTTCGTTGACCGAAATCTCGGCGTTTTGCACCGGGGTGGTTTGGCCCTGGCCGAGGGGGTTGGGTTGCGAGACTTCGTTGGTGGCGGCAATGGCCACCGAAATGGTGCCGTGTGCCACGGCAGCGGCCGTGACGCGCACGTTGCGACTGATGACCACGGTGCCGGTGCGCGAGTTGACGACCACGCGTGCGGGCGGCTCGCCGGGAATGACGTCAAGGTTTTCGATCAGGCTCATGAAGGCCACACGCTGCGACATGTCGGCGGGTGCCCGGATGGCCAGAGACATGCCGTCGATGGCGCGGGCCGTGCCTTCGCCAAAATTCTTGTTGACCGCGTTGACGATGGCCGTGGTGGTGGTGAAGTCAGATTCACGCACGTTCAGGACAACTTGTTCGGCGGTTTCAAAAGGCGTTTCGACCATGCGCTCGACGGTGGCACCGTTGGGAATGCGCGAAGAGGTCGGCACGCCAATGGACACCTTGGAGCCAGCAGCGCCGCCGGTGATGCCGGTGGCGTTCAATGCGCCTTGGGCCAGGCCATAGACCTCACCATCCACGCCGCGCAGGCTGGTCAGCAGCAAACTGCCGCCGCGCAAATTGCTGGCCTTGCCGATGGCAGAGACGTTGATGTCAATTTTTTGACCCGGCTTGGCAAAGGGAGGCAATTCGGCAGTGACCATGACGGCGGCCACGTTTTTGATGTCGATCTTGCCAGCGCTGGCGCTTTGCTCAAAGTCCGACAGCGGTCCGTCCAAGCTCACGCCCATGCGGCTGAGCATGGATTTCATGCTTTGCGCAGTGAAGGACACATCGGCGCCATCGCCCGTGCCTTGCAAGCCCACCACCAGGCCGTAGCCAATGAGTTGGTTGGTGCGGCCCGCCGCCACGCTGGCCAGGTCTTTGATGCGGTCAGCCCAGGCGGTGCCCGAGGTGGCCATGAGCAAGATCAGGGAAATGAGGGAGGTTTTCATGGCCAGTCCTTGGGGTTGTCGGGGCGTTAGAAGGGCCAGAGGCTGAACAAGGCACGGGTGCCCCAGCCGGCCTTGGTGGCGTTGGCCATGTCACCCGATCCCCGGTAGGCGATTTGGGCATTGGCCAGGCGGCGAGACTGCACCACGTTGTTGGGCGAGACATCGTCGGGGCGGATGATGCCGCTGACCTGGATGACCTCGGCCCCCTCGGTCAGGGCCAGTTGTTTTTCGCCGCGCACCATGAGGTTGCCGTTGGGCAGCACTTCGGTGACCGTGACGGTGACCGAGCCGCTCAAGCTGGCGCGTTGGTCGGCAGTGCCTTTGCCCGCGCTTTCGATGGTGGCGGCGTTGAGGTTCAGGCCACCCAGTACCCCGTCGAGTTTGGTGCCCAAAATTTTGGTGGGCAGGGCGGCACCGGCGAGTCGGCTGGTCAGACCCGAGGGCACCACATCGTTGGCGGCTTCGCGGCTGAGGTTGTTGATTTGTTGCCGACCGGCTTGGGTGGACTCATTGAGGTCCACGGTGATCACGTCGCCCACCCGGTAATTGCGTGTGCGGCCAAAAAAGTTGTCGCTCATGCGGCCGTTGTAAATGGCACCCGTGGCCATTCGGGGTTTGTCGACGGCGGCTGGCATGACCGGCGCAAATTCGGGTGAGTGGGCCATGGGCGGGGCGGGCGTGGTGCAAGCGCCCAGCGACAGGACCGTGACCGCGAGGGCGGCGACTTTGAGCATCAAGGGCAGGGCGTGTTTCATGGCGCAATCACATGTTGTTGTTCAAGAAGCGCAGCATGCCGTCCACAGCCGAGATGGCTTTGGAGTTGATTTCGTAGGCACGTTGGGTCTCGATCATGTTGACCATTTCTTCGACCACGTTGACGTTTGAAGCCTCGAGCGCGCCTTGCATCAGCTTGCCCGCACCTTCCAAGCCGGCTGCGGTCACGATGGGTGCACCACTGGAAGGGGATTCTTTGTACAAGTTTTGGCCCATGGCTTGCAGGCCAGCGGGGTTGGCAAAACGGGCCAGATTAATTTGGCCCAGCACCACAGGGGCCCCACCGGCAGCGGGTACAGCCGAGACCGCGCCATCCTGGCCGATCGAGATGCTGGCCACGTTGGGTGGAATGATGATGGGCTCTTGTCCCAGCGGTGCGCCATTGGAGGTGACCAACACACCCGTTGACGACAGTTTGAAGTTGCCGTCACGCGTGTAGGCCACTGTGTTGTCAGGCTGGTTGATCTGAAAAAAGCCGTCGCCTTGCACCGCCAAATCGAGTGCGTTTTTGGTGGTCACAAAGCTGCCCTGGGTGTGGGTCTTTTCGGTGGCCACAATGCGCACACCCGTTCCCATCATCAGGCCTGTGGGGGCTTGTGTGTCGGCAGTGACCTGAGCGCCGGGTTGGCGCAAATTTTGGTAGAGCATGTCCTCGAAGTTGGCGCGGTCGCGCTTGTAGCCTGTGGTGTTCACGTTGGCCAGGTTGTTCGAAATGACCGACATGCGCGTCTGTTGCGCGTCGAGGCCGGTCTTGGCAATCCACATTGATGCATCCATGGTCTTCTCCTGTTGGGTTTAAGCGGTTTTCATCATGGAAGTGCCGGACTCGTCGAGTCCTTTCATTTCCTTGATGACGCGAACTTGGGTTTCAAAACTGCGCGACTGGTCGATCAAGCGGGTCATGGCCTCGATGGCACTGACATTGCTGCCTTCCAATGCGCGCGGAATCAGTTGTGGCAAACGTTCGGTGAGTTCTAGGTCTGTGCCATCGGGTTTTTCGGAGATCTTGAACAAACCATCCTCGCGGCGGGCCAGGCTGACGCCGGTGCTGTCCCGCAGGCGCAAACGGTCAATCAGGAGGTCGGGAACCGGCTCGACTTGGGCCGGGTCTTTGGCAAAAACGTTGCCGTCAGGCGTGATGTTGACCAAAAAGCCCGGCGGTATGGTGATGGGACCGGAATCTCCCAAGACCATGTGACCCGAGCCATTTTCGAGTTGTCCCTGGATGTTGACCCTCAGGTCTCCCCGGCGCGTGAAGGTCAAATCCCCATTGGGGGCCTGGACCGTGAGAACGGTGGTGCCTGCCATGGCCACATCCAAAGGGCGGCCCGTGGCCATGATGGGGCCGGGGTCCATGCGCAAAAGGTCGCGGGCAATGCTTTGAACTTGGAAGCGCGACTCAAAGCCAGGGCCCTCGACCTTGACCGATTGCAAGGCCACGTCGTAGCTGCTTTTGAAGCCCACCGTGGACACGTTGGCCAAGTCGTTGACCAGCACCTGGCGTGCTGTGGCCTGCTCTTTGATGGTGGCATTGGAGGTAAAGACAAGGCGGTCCATGGGGGTGTTCTCGAGGTTTCAGTCAGGGGTGATTCAGGGCTTCAAGAACGGATGTTGATGATGGCGCTGGTCATGGTGGAGCTGGTTTCAATGGCTTTGGCGTTGGCCTGGAAGTTGCGCTGGGCAGTGATCAGGTCCACCAGTTCTTGGGTCAGGTCCACGTTGGCGCGTTCGGTGGCACCGGCCCGGATGGAGCCGAAACCGGCCGAGCCTGCTTCGCCGATCTTGGCCGCCCCTGAGGCGGCATCGGCCAAATAGCTCGCATCACCCACTTGGCGCAGGCCTGAAGGGCTGGAGAAGTTGGACAGCACGATCTTGCCCAAAGAGGCTTGCGATCCGTTGGAATAGGTGGCGTTGACCAAGCCATCAGGACCAATTTTCAAGCCCATCAGCTCACCCTCGGGTGCGCCATTTTGGCTTTGTGACAGGACGGCAAAAGCGCTGGAGTATTGGGTGGACTTGGTCAAGTCAATCGACAAGGTCAGCGCACCCCTGCCGCCTTGCAAGAAAGTGGTTTCAAAAGGCAGTGAAGTCAATGGCGAAACCGCTCTGCCGGCCAGGTCAAAAGTCAGCTCACCACGGTCCAGGTACACGGGCCACCATTCGGTGGTGTCTGACAAACCTGCGGCATCCTCGGTTTGCAGGCCGTTTTTGACATACTGAGGCGCGCCGTTTTGTGTGAACTGGGTCAGTTTCTTCCATTCGGTGGTCGTGCCGAACTGCATTTCTGTGTTGGCCAAACCCCATTCGGCTGAACCGCTGACCTGAATGGCCGCGTTGTCGCCGGTGGTGGCTGTGCTGAAGCTGAGTTGTTTGGTTTGGGCGTCAAAGCTCACGGTGACGCCAGAAACCTTTTGACCGGTCACGGGGTCCACGATCGCATTGATCCTGGTCTGCAAGTCCGTGGTGAAGGCGTCAATGTTGGTGTAGGTGGTGGGGAAAGGCAGCTCGATGGTCGAGGCCACGCCATCCACAGAGACTCTGAAGTCTTTGTTGGCAGAGGTGATCAACAAGCTTTTGCTGGTGTTGATGGTCATGACGTCGCCGCGCAAGACAGCGGGCTCGCTGGGCTTGCCGCGCAGGGCCTCCGTGGTGGAGGCGGCCACGGTCAGATTGTCCGAGGCGGCCAGACCCATCAGGTCGACGGCTTTGCCGTTGGCATTCGTGATGGCGATGCTGGACTTGTCACCGGTGGTGCCCGAGGCGATGGAGAAGCTGGAGGTGGTCGGGTCAAAGTTGACCGTGACGCCATAGCGCGCATTTTTTTGAAACTCGTTGACGGTGGTGGTCAAGGGGTTGTCCACCGTGTCGGCCGATGCACCGAGCAGGTTGTTGATTTCTGTTTCAAGGCGACTGGCCAAAGACAGTGGGTTTGAGTCGCTCGCCTGCAAATTCAGGGTGACGGTTCGCGCTTGGGCGTCACCGTCGACGTTGATGTCAAAGGTCAATGCGCCAGTGACGTTTTGCAATGCCCCGCCGGTGAAGTTGGTATCGGTCAAAGGGCTGCCCAAGGCCGTGGCTGGCGCAGAGGCGCGGGTGTCGGTCAGTTGGTCCAGCGAATACATCTCGGTGGTGCCGGAGCTGGGCACCACACGCGGATCACCCTTGGGCAAGACGTCGCCGTATTTGTTGACAAACAATTGGCTTCCCAGGACATCGGTGGCTTGCTGGAGCGCCGGTTTGACTTCGGTGTCACCCACAAAAAAGTAGGTTTGCCACTTGGCAAATGGGCTTTCGTTCGATGGGCTTTCGGTCTTGACGTAATAAGCCGATGCCAAGTAGCCGTTGCCGCCACTGTCGTACACCGTCAGTGCGGTGCTTTTGTTGTAGGTGTTGGGCTTGGTGCGGTCAAAGTCAGCGGTGATCACGGCCGAGTCGGCGGGCAGGTTCAGGCCCAACTGGATTTTGGTGGTTTCAACCGCTTCGCCGATGGTTTTGGGCGGGATGGTCAGCACATTCAGGTTGGTCAGATCGGCTTTGCCGGACGAGTCCACCGATGCGGCCATCAAGCGTTGGCCTGTGGCGTTGACCACGTTGTTTTGGTCATTCAGGGTGAAGCTGCCGTTGCGGGTGTAAACGTCTTGCAGACCTTCTGGCGTTTTCAGGGTGAAGAAGCCGTCGCCCGTGATGGCCAAGTCCAGCGAGTTGCCCGATGTCGAGATGTTGCCTTGTGTGAATTCTTGGGTCACTTGCTTGAGCAAGACGCCCTGACCAATGTTGCTGGACGACTTTTGCAGTGGGGATGTGGCAAAAATGTCTCCAAAATCGGCCCTTGAGCGCTTGAAGCCCGAGGTGCCGACGTTGGCAATGTTGTTGGAGGTGACGGACAGTTGCGATGCGGCCGAATTCAGACCGGTGAGTGAGGTGTAAAAGGACATGGTGAAGGGCTCCTGAAATGCGGTGGGTGTGAATTTTTAGGGGACTTGCGATCTCAACTGCCCACGCGCTTGACGTCGCTCAGCAGCATGGTTTTGCCGCCATCGACCTCGACGCTGACACTGCCGTCGGCCGGGTTGGTGGAGATGGCGCGCACGGTGGACAAGGTGCTGACCGGGACTTTGACGGTTTGACCGTTCACAACCGCGGTGGCGCTCAAGTTGTAAAGGCCTGTGGGCATGGGATTTTCTGCGGCATCTTTTCCATTCCACTGAATGGTCACAGTGCCGGGCAGCTGGGGTCCTTCGACCAGGTTTTTCACCACGCGGCCTTGCTTGTCTTGCACACTGATCTGTACGCCGCTGGCGCCCATGGGCAGGTCCAAAGTGGCATCCATCGTTGCGCCAGCAGTGAGCTGCGTGGGGGTGTCGGTGATGGCCACTTTTTTGCCAATCAAGGCAGCACTGCCCAGCATGCGCTCGCTGGACATGGAGGTGACAAAACTGTCCAACGAGGTCTGCATGTTGGTCAATGCTTCAAGTTGGGAGAACTGTGCCAGTTGGGCCACAAAAGCTTCGTTCTTGACGGGCTCCAGGGGGTTTTGGTTTTGCAACTGCGCTGTGAACAAGGTCAGGAATTCCTGCTTGCCCATTTCTTCGTTGGTTTTTTTGGCTTGGTCCTTGACGTCTTCGTAACGCGAAACGTTTTTGAGCAAGCTCGATGAGGTGGTGTTGGTATTGATGGCCATGGCGTGCTTTCTGTTCAGACCTTGCTGATGTCCAAGGTGCGCATCATGAGTTGGCGCGCTGTGTTGATCACTTCGACGTTGTTTTGGTAGGAACGGGCTGCGGCCATCATTTCCACCATTTCGGTCACTTCGTTCACGTTCGATTGGTAGACGTAGCCATCTTCATCGGCCATGGGGTTTTTGGGGTCGGAGACGCGCCGGGGTGGCGCGGTGTCGTCGACCATGCGCGCGACCTTGACACCGCCGACATATTGCGCACCGCTGTTGGTCATTTCTGAGTCCATCAGGGCTTTGAAGATCGGGCGCTTGGCGCGAAAAGCATCTTGCTCGCTGGTCGACACCGTGCCGACGTTGGCCAGGTTGGAGGCGGTGGAGTTCATGCGGGTCAGCTGCGCGTTCAGCGCTGTGCCTGCAATGCCAAAAATATTGTCCATGCTCATGTTCAGTCTCCTCTCAAGGCTTTGCGAATGCCGCTGATGCGGTTTTCCAGAAAATTCAGCGTGGCTTGGTAATCAGCGGCGGCCTTGCCGTAATGGGCTTGCTCCACGCTCATCTCGACGGTGTTGCCGTCAAAGGAGGTGTTGAAGGGGACGCGGTAGAGCATGCCCTCGTCGTTCAGGCCCTGGCCCGAGGCAAAGTGGCCTTTGCTCGTGGCGTGCATGGCCGTGTCGTGCATTTGGGTCTCTTTCATCACGGCCTTGAAGTCGATGTCCCGCGATTTGTAGTTGGGGGTGTCGGCGTTGGCGATGTTCTGTGCCAACACTTCAAGGCGCTGACTTTTGACCTTCAAAGCTTGTTCGTGCACGCCAAGTGCTTGGTTGAGCAAATTCATCTGAACTCCTGATGAGACGGTTCGAGGTTCTGGGTGGGCCAAACTTTTGACCGGATCGGCTCAAGATGAGCCGCTTGACTTCGATATCAGCAAATTTGATGCCAACCTTGTTTGGTGGACTTTGCCTTTAGGTTCCGAGGCGAAAGCACCTGCAAGCGGCAATTTGTGGTCATCGGCAAAGTCCTGCGGCCATCATTTGCCGCTGCTCAGCGCATGCTGGTGGGCGAGTTGCTGCCCACCTCGTTGTACAGTCGCGCCACCTGGCTCTTGCCCGGTACACCCAGCGAGGCGCCTGCAGGCGACTTGGAGGTCATGGGCAACAGGCTCTGGGTCAAGCTGTGCAGTCCAGCCAGGATCGAGTTGCGTGTGATCGGGGCCGCAGTGTCTTGGCCCACATGCAGGAGACGCGCTTGTGGCCCGGCAATGGGCAAGGGGGCATCAGGGCGGGTTTCCTGTCGTGCGGCGGGGGTCAACACCGTCAGGTACAAATCATCCAAACCCATGGCGGGGCCTTGGCCGCGCAGACCAGCCTGCGAGAAATAACGGTCCACCAGGTCGAGCTGTTGCAGCAAACCCATGCCCAAAATATCACGGGGGTTGTCTTTGAAACCCACCGAGGCCGCGCCCCGGTTGGGGCCATTGCAAAACTGAATGATGCCGTGGCAGTTGCCATTGCTCGCTTGCGGGTTCAT
Source organism: uncultured Burkholderiales bacterium (assembly GCA_903894995.1). Classification (GTDB taxonomy): domain Bacteria; phylum Pseudomonadota; class Gammaproteobacteria; order Burkholderiales; family Burkholderiaceae_C; genus Limnohabitans_A. Next base: position 213 of record CAITSG010000357.1, on the reverse strand, counting down.
GCCGCCACTTTCTATCAGGGTCAGGCGTGCAAAGTCATCGGGTTTGAAGTTGTAGCGCTGTGCCAGGGTCAGCACCTTGTTGCGCACCGCGGGCACCTCGGCGGCTGGAACAAAGCCCTTGGCCACGGCCCGCTCTAATGTGCGGTCCAAAATCGGATGGCCAACGCTGCTGGCCGAAGCTTTGGCCTGGGCGACGGGTCGGGAAGCCAAGGC
>CAITSG010000356.1 GCA_903894995.1 uncultured Burkholderiales bacterium | reverse complement strand
GCTGACCAGCATGGGTTTGCACGCAGCGCCGGACCAGCTCATCACCACCGTGGGGGCCACGCATGCGCTGGACATCATCAGCCGCACCTTGTTGCGCCCCGGCGACTGCGTGATGGTGGAGGAGCCCGGTTGGGCCATTGAATTCGCCCGCTTGCAAAACCTGGGTGTGCGCATCCTGCCTGTGCCGCGTCTGGAAACGGGGCCTGACCTGGAGGTGGTGGAGCGCTATGCGCAGTTGCACTCGCCCAAGATGATGGTGAGCGTGTCGGTCTTGCACAACCCCACGGGTTACGGTTTGTCATTGCCGTGTGCGCACCAGCTGGTGAACCTGGCACACCGCTACAACTTCCATGTGGTGGAAGACGACACCTACGGACACATGGCCCCAGCCCATGCGGTGCGCTTGTCGGTGCTCGATGGCTTGCAAAAAACCATTTATGTCAGCGGCTACGCCAAGATCCTGGCGCCCAGTTGGCGCGTGGGCTACCTGGCGGCTCCCGCTGATTTGAAGGATGCGTTTTTGGACACCAAGCTCTTGTCCACGCTCACGACGCCTGTGTTGTTTGAAAAAGCGCTGGCGCTGTGTTTGGAGCAAGGTGCCATTCGGCGGCACACCGAACGCTTGTCGCAGTTGCTGGACGCCGCCCGCAGCCGCAGTGTGAAGCTGGCGCTGGCGCACGGCTGCCAGTTTGCGGCGCCGCCGCAGGGCCTGTTTGGCTGGGTGGATGTGGGGGTGGACACCGATCTGCTGGCGCTGCGCATGCACGACGCCGGTTACCTGCTGGCCCCGGGCTCCTTGTTCCATGCCGACCGCAGGCCGGGCTCGTTCATGCGGGTGAACTTTGCCAGCACCCAAGATGAAAAATTCTGGCGCGCCTTGGCCAAGACGCGCGCTGAACTTCTGTGACGTGTTGCCTTAGCGGTTGGAGAGGATTTCCCAACGCTCCATGGCCGACAGCAGCAGTTCGTCGATTTCGGTGTCGCGTCGGAACAGTTGTTGTGCAAGACCCGGGTCGCGTTGGTAAACGCTGCCGTCGGCCAGTTGGGCGCGGGTCTGCGCCTGTTCTTTTTCAAGGGTTTCAATCTTGGCGGGCAGTTCTGCCAGTTCTCGCTGCTCTTTGTAGCTGAGCTTGCTGCGTGTGGGGGCGGTGGTCACGGGCGCTGAAGAAGCAGCAGGGGCAGTGACGGCGGCGGCCACGGGTGGTGTCGATCCGCTGCGCTGCGCCGCTTGAGCCCGAATGGCCTGAGCTCGCTTGGATTGGACCAGCCAGTCCTGCACCGAGCCTTCGTATTCGCGCCAGAAACCAGGTTGGTCCGGGGCGCTTTCGCAGGCGATGATGCCAGTCACCACGTTGTCCATGAAGGCGCGGTCGTGGCTCACCAAGAACACGGTGCCTTCGTAGGTTTGCAGCAGCTCTTCGAGCAGCTCCAAGGTCTCGATGTCCAGGTCGTTGGTCGGTTCGTCCAGCACCAGCACGTTGGCTGGGCGCGCAAACAAACGCGCCAACAGCAGGCGGTTGCGCTCACCTCCGGACAGCGAGCGCACAGGCGAAGTGCCGCGTGCGGGCGAGAACAAAAAGTCGCCGAGATAGCTCTTGACGTGTTGGCGTTTGTTGCCAATCTCAATCCATTCGCTGCCGGGGCTGATGAAATCTTCGAGCGTGGCGTCCAGGTCCAGGGCGTCGCGCATTTGGTCGAAGTAGGCCACTTCCATCTTGGTGCCACGTCGCACTTCACCGCTGTCGGCTTCCAGCTCGCCCAAAATCAGTTTGAGGAGGGTGGTTTTGCCCGCACCGTTGGGGCCCAGCAAGCCGATCTTGTCGCCCCGCAGCAAAGTGCCGGTGAATTTTTGGATGACGGTGCGCACGCTGCCGTCCGGCTGGGTGAAGCTTTTGGTCACGTCGGTCAGCTCGGCCACCAACTTGCCGCTCGGCACGCCAGAGGCCACTTCCATCTTCACGTTGCCCACTTTTTCACGGCGTGCCGCACGTTCGCCGCGCAGGTTTTGCAGCCGCGTGATCCGGCTTTGACTGCGGGTGCGGCGCGCTTCCACACCTTTGCGAATCCAAATCTCTTCTTGGGCCAGCAGTTTGTCGGCCTTGGCCTGAATCACGGCTTCTTGAGCGAGTTGCTCTTCTTTTTGAACTTGGTAAGCGGCATAGTTGCCCGGATAAGGGCGCAGCTTGCCGCGGTCCAATTCCACAATGCGGGTGGCGATGCGGTCCAGAAACGCCCTGTCGTGGGTGATGGCGATCACGCTGCCCTTGAAGTCGATCAACAGGTCTTCCAACCAGGTGATGGCGTTCAGGTCCAAGTGGTTGGTGGGCTCATCTAACAAGAGGACATCAGGGCGGGTCACCAAAGCTTGTGCCAAGGCCACACGCTTACGCATACCCCCGGACAGCGATTGAACAACCGCATTAGGATCCAGTTGCAGGCGTTGCAGGGTTTCGTCCAGTCTCTGCTCCCAACCCCAACCATCGCGAGATTCAATTTGCCCTTGTAAAGTGTCCAGATCACCCCTGCTGTGCGTGTAATCGTCTATCCATTGCACAACTTCGGCCAAGCCTTCGCGCACAGACTCAAAAATAGTGTGCTCAGGCACCAGGATGGGCTCCTGAGCCACATAGGCAATGCGAACGCCTTGCTGCAAATGAAGATTGCCGTCGTCAGGGCGCTCCATGCCCGCCAGTATCTTGAGCAAGGACGATTTGCCTGTGCCGTTGCGACCAATCAAACCGATACGCTCAGACGTCTCCAAAGAGAAGTCGGCATGATCGAGGAGTGCGACATGGCCAAAAGCCAGAGAAGCGTTTAAGAGTGTGAGTAAAGCCATGGCCGCATTATCCGGGCGTGGCCGTACGAAAATTGCACAAAGACATCAAAAAACCTGCCAAGGTCTAAAAAGCTGTGCCATACTAGAGGGCTTCGCTGCACACAAGTGAGGTTTTCGAAAGAGGCCAAGCAAGCACAGTGAAGAGGTTGATGAAATGATCTTGTTGACCTAAGAAATTTTCAAAACTTGACGCAGCGCTTAAAACTGTGTCATAATTCAAGGCTTCGCTGATCGCAGCGTAGCAAGATAAGGTAACGAGAGTTGCCTGGGTTCTTTAAAAATATACAGCCGATAAGCGTGGGCGTTTGATGGTGATTGCCAAGTTCTTCGGAACTTAGCTTTAATTAGCTAACAAACGCTCATGAAGTAAAAAAGATGTGGAAATCAGAGATGGTGACCACGTTGATTCCAATTTATGAGTTGGTCAAGACTGTCAAAGGTTGAGACCGAAAAAAAAATCAAGATCGAACTATAGAGTTTGATCCTGGCTCAGATTGAACGCTGGCGGAATGCTTTACACATGCAAGTCGAACGGTAGAGGGGGCAACCCCTTGAGAGTGGCGAACGGGTGAGTAAT
>CAITSG010000355.1 GCA_903894995.1 uncultured Burkholderiales bacterium | reverse complement strand
CCTGCCACCGTGTTCGACATGGTGGGCAAAAACGAAGACATCAAGCCTTCGCTGGAAGTCGTCTACGACGCCGCCTGAACGCCGCCACTGACACACCTCAGGTAACAGCCATGACACGTACCATTCCGATTCACCCCAGCCCTCAAGCTGCGAACCCGGCAGGCCTGCAAGGCGACGGCCTGGGTTGCCACGCAGGCACCGATGCCATGGTGGCTGCCGCCAAAGAAGCGGGTAAATCCGAAGTGCTCGACCAGTACGCCCGAGACTACCCGCGCCAGCCCGATGCCGGTCCGCACGACCAGCCGCAAAGCATGTGCCCGGCCTTTGGCTCGCTGCGTGTGGGTTTGCGCATGAAACGCACCGCCACCATCCTGTCCGGCTCGGCTTGCTGCGTTTATGGGCTCACTTTTACATCCCATTTTTACGGCGCACGCCGCAGCGTGGGCTACGTGCCCTTCAACTCCGAGTCGCTGGTCACGGGCAAGCTGTTTGAAGACATCCGAGAAGCGGTGCACGTCGAGGCCGATCCAGAGAAGGTCGACACCGTTGTCATCATCAACCTGTGTGTGCCGACCGCCAGTGGTGTGCCGCTGCAGTTGTTGCCCAAAGAGATCAATGGTGTTCGCATCATCGGCATCGACGTGCCTGGTTTTGGTGTGCCCACACATGCCGAAGCCAAAGACGTACTGGCTGGGGCGATGCTCAAATATGCCCGCGAAGAGATCATCAACGGCCCGGTGGCGGCCCCCCGCGCTGGTCGGAGCGACAAGCCCACGGTGGCGCTGTTGGGTGAAATGTTCCCAGCCGACCCGGTCATCATTGGCCAGATGCTGGCCCCCATGGGCCTGGCCGCTGGCCCGACGGTGCCCACCCGCGAATGGCGTGAGCTGTATGCCGCGCTCGACTGCAGCGTGGCTGCGGCCATCCACCCGTTTTACACCGCCAGCGTGCGTGAATTCAAAGCCGCAGGTCGCCCCGTGGTGGGCTCGGCCCCGGTGGGCTTGGAAGGCACACAAGATTGGTTGCAAAACATTGGCCAAGCCGCAGGCATTGCGCAGTCACAAATTGACGTGGCACGCAACCAGGCCCTCACGCAGATGCGTGGCCTGTTGATGCAAAAGCCGATTTCTGGCCGGATCACCCTCAGTGGTTATGAAGGCTCCGAACTGTTGGTGGGACGTTTACTCATCGAATGCGGTGCCGATGTGCGTTATGTGGGCTCGGCCTGTCCTGCCACCGAGTGGAACGCGCACGACATCGAATGGCTCAAGGCCAAAGGCGTGCAGGTGCAAATGCGCGCCTCCCTAGAGCAAGACCTGAACGCCATGTACGAATACCGGCCGCAGCTGGCCATCGGCACCACCCCGGTGGTGCAGATCGCCAAGCAAAACAGTGTGCCCTCCTTGTATTTCACCAACCTGATTTCCGCGCGCCCACTGATGGGTGTGGCCGGTGCCGGTTCTCTGGTGCAGGTGGTGCAAGCGGCCATGGGCAACCAAGACCGCTTTAATGCCATGAAAGATTTCTTTGGCGATGTGGGTGCAGGCCATGCTGCTGGCGTTTGGGAGTCGGTGCCCAAAGACCGTCCCGAGTTCAAGGCCGAAACCCGCCGCCAGATTGAAAAGCTCTTGAAAAAGCGCAAAGCCGAGGAGATGGGCTCATGAACCAGATCAATCCTCCACCCAGCACTGTGTCCAAGCCCAAGTCATCCCTGATCCTGGACCACGACCGCGCAGGCGGTTACTGGGGAGCGGTGTATGTGTTCACCGCCATCAAGGGCTTGCAAGTGGTGATCGACGGCCCGGTGGGCTGCGAAAACCTGCCCGTGACTTCGGTACTGCATTACACCGATGCGCTGCCTCCACACGAGTTGCCGATTGTGGTGACAGGACTGGCTGAGGAACAACTGGGCCGCGAAGGCACCGAAGGCGCGATGAAGCGCGCACACGCCACACTCGACCCCGAGCTGCCCGCTGTGGTGGTGACCGGCTCGATTGCCGAGATGATCGGTGGCGGTGTCACGCCCGAAGGCACCAACATCGCCCGCTTTTTGCCGCGCACCATCGACGAGGACCAGTGGCAATGCGCCAACCGCGCCATGTATTGGCTGTGGAGCGAATACGGCCTGCGCAAAGTGCCAGCCCGCAAACCTTTTGCTGAGCGGCCTGCGGGCGAAAAGCCACGCGTCAACATCATTGGTCCTTGCTACGGCACCTTCAACAGTGCCAGTGATCTGGCCGAAATTCGCCGCCTGGTGCAGGGCATCGGTGCAGATGTCAACATGGTCTTTCCGCTGACCAGTCACCTGGCCGATGTGTCCCGCCTGGTCGAGGCCGATGTGAACATCTGCATGTACCGAGAGTTCGGCCGCATGCTGTGCGAGGCGCTGGAGCGCCCCTATCTGCAAGCGCCCATTGGCCTGCACAGCACCACCAACTTTTTGCGCAAGCTTGGCGAGTTGTTGAATGTGGACCCCGAGCCTTTCATCGAACGTGAAAAGCACACCACGCTCAAGCCACTGTGGGACTTGTGGCGCTCGGTCACGCAAGACTTTTTTGCGACGGCCAGTTTTGCGGTGGTGGCGGGCGAGACCTATTCGCGTGGCCTGAAAAATTTCCTCGAAACAGAGATGGGTCTGCCTTGCCGCTTCAGCGTCTCGCGCACCGCAGGCACCAAAACCGACAACGCCGCCGTGCGCGAACTGGTCAAGACCCAGACGCCGCTCATCATGTTTGGCAGCTACAACGAGCGCATGTACCTGAGCGAAATCTCTGGGGGCAGCCCCATGCGTGCAGCGTTTATTCCGGCTTCCTTCCCCGGCGCCATTATCCGCCGCCACACCGGCACGCCCTTCATGGGTTACAGCGGTGCCACCTATGTGGTGCAAGAGGTATGCAATGCCTTGTTCGATGCGCTGTTTCACATCCTGCCGCTGGGCACCGAGATGGACAAAGTCACGGCGACTCAAGCACGCGGTGTGGTCGCCCCGAATGCCAGCTGGCAAGACCAAGCTCAGCAACGTTTGCGCGATGTGGTGCAAAGCCAGCCGGTGCTGGTGCAGATATCGGCCGCCAAGCGATTGCGTGACCAGGCCGAGCAGCTGTCGCAAGCGCAAGGCCAAAACGAAGTGACCGAAGCCCATGTGAACGCGGCCAGCCGCGAACTGGGTCTGGGGGTGGCGGCATGAATGCACGCACTTCAACCAACACACCAGCAGGTGCTGCCGCGTGCAGCGCCGCTGATCCTATGTCGTGGCCTTTGGCTGCGGATGCCCATCTGCGCGGGCTGTGCGCAACCCGGGTCGCAAGGCCTCTTTAAAAGGAGCAAAACATGTCCACCAAGACATCAATTTCCGGACTCACCGATGAGGAAGCCCAGGAGTTCCACCATTACTGGATGCAAGGTACCGTGGGCTTTACAGCTGTAGCTGTTCTGGCCCACATCCTGGTCTGGGCGTGGCGTCCCTGGTTCTGATTCAGAGCCTGTTTTTTCAACCATAGATTGACGGAGTCACTGTCATGCAAAACACAAGCCCATTCAAAGAGGAGCATTCGCGTGCGGATGAATCCCCTGCCTATTGGTCCATCTTCCTCATCGGATTCGGTTGTCTGTTTGTGGTCGTCGTACTGGCCAAACTGGTCGGCGTTCACTGGAGAGATCTGCTGCCCGGTGCAGAAGATGCCAAGAGCATGAGCCAAGGTGTGAAAGCTGCGGTGTACACCTTCATGTCCCACATCATTTAGGAGATTCACCATGTGGAGAATTTGGCGACTTTACGACCCTTTGCGTGCCATGGTGCTGCAGGGTATTTTCTTGTTTGGCCTGGCCGCGATGATTCACCTCATCTTGCTCAGCACCAACAAATTCAACTGGCTCGACGGCGCGAAAAAACCCGTAGCAGCATCGGCGCAAAACTCGCCGCTGCCCGCTTCGGTGGCATCAATCGCCGCCCCCAAGTCCTGATCCAGGACTTGCCGTCCAGGTGCTGCCATTGAGCCCCGTTCAATGCGGCACCTGTTCATCCACTGAAGGCAGGAGGACCCAACCATGGCCATGCTAAATTTTGAGAAAAAGTACCGTGTTCGCGGTGGTACCCTGCTGGGTGGTGACTTGTTCGACTTTTGGGTCGGACCGTTTTACGTCGGATTTTTCGGCGTCACAACCCTTTTCTTTTCGTTCTTGGGTACGGCCCTGATCTTGTGGGGCGCCTCACAAGGACCTACCTGGAACATTTGGCAGATCAGCATCGCACCGCCTGATTTGTCTTACGGACTGCGCTTTGCCCCCTTGATGGAGGGCGGGCTGTGGCAGCTCATCACGGTCTGCGCGATTGGCGCATTTGGCTCGTGGATGATGCGCGAGGTCGAAATCTGCCGCAAGCTGGGCATGGGCTTTCATGTGCCCTTTGCTTTCGGTGTGGCCATCACGGCCTATGTCACTTTGGTGGTGGTGCGTCCAGTGCTCATGGGAGCGTGGGGCCACGGCTTCCCGTATGGCATCTACAGCCACCTGGACTGGGTGTCCAACGTGGGTTACCAGTACCTGCACTTTCACTACAACCCGGCACACATGATCGCCGTGAGTTTCTTCTTTGCCAGCGTTTTTGCCTTGTCGCTGCATGGTGGTCTGGTCCTTTCCTCCACCAATCCTCAGCCTGGTCAAGTGGTCAAAACCCCAGAGCATGAGGACACTTTTTTCCGGGATTTCATTGGTTACTCGGTGGGCACATTGGGCATCCACAGAGTCGGCCTGTTCCTGGCGCTGGCGGCTGTCTTGTTCAGTGCACTGTGCATCGTGCTCAGTGGCCCCTTCTGGAGCCGTGGCTGGCCCGAGTGGTGGAGTTGGTGGCTGAACATGCCGATTTGGTCCCAGTGGCCTGTTTGAGTCGGTCAGCAACAACAGCACTGACCTTAAAAATTGAGGAGTACAAATAATGGCCGACTATCAAAACCTGTTCACCACGGTGCAAGCCGTGGGTCCAGTCCACCACGGGGTGGAACTGGGTCACGGCAACAGCCCCCGCACCGGGCAACCCCTGATCAACTACTGGATTGGTAAGCTGGGCAATGCCCAACTCGGACCGATCTATTTGGGCGGTTTGGGTCTGGCCTCATTGATCTGTGGCTTGATCGCGTTCAACCTGATCGGCATGAACATGTTGGCCTCGGTCAACTATGACCCCATCCAGTTTGTGCGCCAGTTGTTCTGGCTGTCGCTGGAGCCGCCAGCCCCGAGTTATGGCCTGAGCATGCCACCACTCAACCAAGGCGGCTGGTTTTTGATTGTGGGTATGTTTTTCACCGCGTCGGTGTTGCTCTGGTGGGCTCGCACCTACCGCCGCGCCATCGAGCTGGGTATGGGTCTGCACATTGCTTGGGCGTTTGCCGCAGCCATCTGGTTGTTCCTGGTGCTGGGTTTGTTCCGCCCTGTCTTGATGGGTTCATGGGGTGAGGCCGTGCCTTATGGCATCTTCTCCCACCTGGACTGGACAGCTGCTTTCTCGCTGCGCTATGGCAACCTGTTCTACAACCCCTTCCACGCCTTGTCCATCGTGTTCTTGTACGGCTCAGCCTTGTTGTTTGCCATGCACGGTGCCACCATTTTGGCCGTCACACGTTACGGTGGAGAGCGCGAGATCGAGCAGATCACCGACCGGGGCACGGCCTCTGAGCGCGCCGCCTTGTTCTGGCGCTGGACCATGGGGTTCAACGCCACCATGGAATCGATTCACCGTTGGGCCTGGTGGTTTGCAGTCCTGTGCCCCATCACCGGCGGCATCGGCATCTTGCTCACCGGCACGGTGGTGGACAACTGGTACCTGTGGGCCATCAAGCATGGCGTGGCACCACCGTATCCCGAAATCTTCCCAGCGATGGCGGACCCCGCACTCAGCATTGGAGCCAAGCCATGAATACAAATTCCTTCTCTCATTCCCATTGGGTCGGCCGCATGGCCAAAGCATTGAGCCTGGCGCTGGTCGGCCTGGTGTTGGCTGGCTGTGAACGCCCCAGCCCAGAGTCGGTGCAAAGCGGTTACCGCGGCACAGGCATGGTCCAGGTTTATAACGCCCGCTTGCTCGAGGTCAAAACCGAAAAGAACCAGCCGCCTGCGGTCATTCCGTCCGCCGGCTCCGATGGCCCCAAGGCCTCGCAGGTGTACAAAAACGTCAAAGTCCTGGGTGACTTGAGCGTGGGCGATTTCAACCGCCTGATGGTTTCCATGACCAACTGGGTGGCCCCCAGTGAAGGTTGCGCGTACTGCCACGCCTTGCCCAATTTTCAAGACGACAGCAAATACACCAAGGTGGTGGCGCGGCGCATGGTCGAGATGACGCAGCACATCAACTCGGATTGGCAGCCGCACGTCGCCCAGACCGGGGTGACCTGCTACACCTGCCACCGGGGCGAGCCCGTGCCCAACGCCATCTGGTTCAAAGCGGACCATCAGCCTTATGGTTCCAACTTCATGGGTGACAAGGCCGGCCAAAACGAGCCCTCTCCTGTGGTCAATTTGTCTTCTTTGCCCAACGATCCGTTCACGCCGTTTTTGCTGGGCAACGAAAACATCCGTCTGAACGGTCCGACTGCGCTGCCATCGGGCAACCGCCAGTCGATCAAGCAAGCCGAGTGGACCTATGGCCTGATGACACACATGTCGACCTCACTCGGTGTGAACTGTACCTACTGCCATAACACGCAGTCCTTCCAAAACTGGGAAATCAGCCCCCCACAACGCACAACGGCTTGGCACGGCATCCGCATGGCGCGTGATCTGAACCTGACCTACATGGAGCCTTTGACCGAGGTGTTCCCGGCGCACCGCAAGGGTCCTTTGGGTGACGTGGCCAAGCTCAACTGCGCTACTTGCCACCAGGGTGCCTACAAGCCTTTGAATGGCGCACCCATGGCCAAAGACTTCCCCGAGTTGCTCAAGCCCGCATTGGCTGCTGCCAAAGTCGCGTCCAAGTAGTCGTACTTCATCACCGCCCCTCCACCGGACAACTGTCATGGACCAAACCACCTCTTTTCATGACCCGCTGTCTGGCGTGGTGGTGGTTTTGCTGGCCGACTTTTGTCGCAAGCACCAAGGCTGGGGCTGGCTGCGTCTGGTGGCTGGGGCCACGCCTTACAAGGATGTGCCGGGCCTGACCATGATCAAAGTCATGGGCAGTGGCCATGGTGGTGGCTTCAGCTTGCGGCCCAGCGCCACGCACCAAGGCCTGATTTGTACCTTCAGCCATCTCGATTTGGCCTTGAGGTTTTTGGACAGCCCCTTTGTTCAGGCTTACCAAAGCCGAGCCCGTGAGTGCTGGTCGGGTGTGCTCAGGGTGCAATCGGCCCGAGGACATTGGGACAAACAAGCCTGGCAAGCGAGCAGCGCCGAAGCTTTGGGTGACCAGTGGGATCAGCAAGAACTGGCCAAAGCGCCATTTGCCGTGCTGACCCGTGCCAGCATTGTTCCCACCAAGGCCATGGCGTTTTGGCGTTATGCCCCAGCGGCCCAAGCCGACTTGAGTCAGGCGCCTGGCTGTTTGCTGGCCATGGGTTTGGGTGAGGCACCCCTTGTCAGGCAATGCACGTTCAGTTTGTGGCGTGATACAGCCGCCATGGTGGACTATGCGCACAAGGGTGCGCATCAAGTGGCCAGTGCGGCTGCTTACAAGCACCAGTTTTTTTCAGAGTCGCTGTTTGTGCGCATGCAGGTTTTGCAGATGACCGGGGTTTGGCAGGGTCAGGCCTACAATTTAAAAAATCCTGTGTTCAGCACGAACAGTGTTGAGCCTGCTGCGCAGCCGGCCTTGGATGTCCACACCTTGGAGCCCAGCCATGTCTGAGCACAAAGTGGTCATCGTCGGCGCGGGCATGGGCGGTTTGTGCAGTGCCATTGCACTGGCGCACCACGGGCTGGATGTCACCGTGATCGAATCAGCCAATGCACCCGGTGGCAAAGTGCACAGCCGCGAAGTCAACGGCGTGCACATTGACAGCGGCCCCACCGTGTTCACCATGCGCTGGGTGTTTGATGCCTTGCTGCGCAGCGTGGGCACCAGTGTCGAGGCCGAGATGCGCATCACCCCTTTACAAGTGCTGGCCAGGCACTTTTGGCCTGATGGCAGTCAGCTCGATTTGTCGGCCGACGCGCAAGAAAGCGAAGCGGCCATTGCCGCATGGTCTGGCGGCGATGAAGCACGCCGTTTTCGGGATTTTTGCAAGACCACTCGCCAGCTTTATGCCACGCTGGAAGGCCCCATGATCCGCGCACAACGCCCAAGCATGGGTGGATTCATGGGTGATTTGGGCTTCAAAGGTTTGGGCGTGTTGGCGCAACTCGGTCCCATGCGCAGCCTGTGGCAGCAACTGGGTCATCAATTCACCGACCCGCGTTTGCGCCAACTCTTTGCCCGCTACGCGACCTATTGCGGCTCCTCGCCATGGCAGTCTCCGGCCACCTTGATGCTCATCGCACAAGTCGAGATGGATGGGGTCTGGTCGGTTGAAGGTGGCATGGTGGGCATGGCCCAATCGCTGGCCCGTGTGGCCCGCCGAAAGGGGGCAGTGTTCCGCTACCAAAGCACCTGCCAGCGCATCGAAAAGCGCCAAGGCCGCGTGTGCGGTGTGCACCTGCAATCGGGCGAATTTTTGCCGGCCGACCGCATCATCTTCAATGGCGACTCGGCCGCTTTGCGCCAAGGTTTGCTGGGAGAAGAGGTGCGCAGCGCCGTGCCTCACGCAGCGCCCCCGCGATCTTTGTCGGCCTTGACTTGGTCGATGCATGCGCCCACAGACACTTCGGGTGTGGTGCTGGACCGGCACAACGTGTTTTTTCAAAGCACCTACGCCAGCGAGTT
>CAITSG010000354.1 GCA_903894995.1 uncultured Burkholderiales bacterium | reverse complement strand
GTTGTTTTTGGCCATTCCCGGTCCGGGAAATTTGGCCTTGATCACCTCGACGGGCAAAGGGGGCGTGGCAGGTGGTCTGGGTGCTACTTTGGGCGTGATCGTGGGTGATCAGGTGCTGATGTGGTTGGCGGTGGCCGGTGTAGCGACGGTGCTGGCCACTTATCCAGCCGCTTTTGTGGCCGTGCAATGGATGGGTGCCTTGTATCTCACCTGGTTAGGCTGGAAGCTGTTGTCTGCCAAGCCGGGTGATGCGCCCGTGCTCAACATTCGACCGCGTGATTTTTTTCAGCAAGCGGTGGTCATCACCTTGCTGAACCCGAAAGCCATCGTGTTTTACATGGCGTTCTTTCCTTTGTTTGTTGATCCACAAACCCATTTGGGGTGGATCAGTTTTGGTGTCATGGCGGCCACCATTGCCGCCTTGACGTTCTTGTACGGTTTGGGCATGACCTTGTTGACTTACCACTTGGCCGAACGCATGCGCGCAAATCCCCGCGTCGGACGCTTGCTTGAAAAACTGGCGGGTGTTTTTCTGGTGGGTTTTGGTCTGAAGCTGGCCATTTCCAAATAAATCGGACACCTTCATATGGCCCATATTTTCTGCATTGCCAACCAAAAAGGTGGCGTTGGCAAAACCACCACCACCGTCAACTTGGCCGCTGGTTTGGCCCAATTGGATCAACGCGTTTTGCTGGTCGATCTGGACCCGCAGGGCAATGCCACCATGGGGTCGGGCATTGACAAGCGACAGGTCGAGCTCAGCGTGTATGACGTCTTGCTTGAATCGGCCTCAGTGGCCGAATCGGTCGTCAGGGCCGAAAAATGCGGCTACGACGTGCTCAGTGCTAACCGCGAATTGGCCGGAGCCGAAGTCGAACTGGTGCAACTGACTCACCGTGACCAGCGGCTGAAAGTGGCCTTGCAAGCCGTTGCTGCCGACTACGATTTTGTGTTGATCGATTGCCCGCCATCCTTGTCCATGCTGACCCTCAATGGCTTGTGCTGTGCCCATGGCGTGATTGTGCCGATGCAGTGCGAGTATTTTGCACTGGAAGGACTGACCGATTTGGTCAACACCATCAAGCAGGTGCATGCCAACATGAACAAGGACCTGAAGATCATTGGTTTGTTGCGGGTGATGTTTGACCCACGCATCACGCTGCAGGTGCAAGTCAGCGATCAGCTCAAGGCCCACTTTGGAGACAAGGTGTTTGACACCGTGATCCCTCGCAATGTGCGATTGGCCGAGGCTCCCAGCTATGGCGTTCCAGGGGTGGTGTTTGATCCTGCGGCCAAAGGCAGTCAGGCCTATGTTGAATTTGCCCAGGAAATGATTCAGCGCGCGCCCGTGCTGTGACCGGTGTCAGTGGCCATGGTCATGAACAGTTTGAGCAAAGACGCACGCCTTGCTGTGCGACCCGAGGTTGAGCCCGTCAGCGTGCTGATCTTGCCAGGCTGGCAAGGCAGCGGCCCTGAGCATTGGCAAATGCTTTGGGCGCAGCGTTACGGCTATACCGTGGTGGAACAAAACGATTGGTACAGGCCTCGCCGTGGTGACTGGCTTGCGCGCTTGGACGAAGTGATTGGCGATGCACCGGGTCCTGTGGTGTTGGTTGCACACAGCTTGGGCTGTATTTTGGTCGCCGCCTGGGCTTCGTTTTCACGCCATACGGCGCGTGTGAAGGGCGCTTTGCTGGTTGCGCCTGGCGATGTGGAGTTGCCTGAGCACCTTGAACGCTTGCCAGGTTGGGCTCCCATCGTGCGCCAGCCCTTGCCTTTTCCGAGCATTTTGGCGGGCAGTCTGAACGATCCTCATTGCCGCACCGACCGAGCCCATGAGATGGCCGAAAATTGGGGTTCGCAATGGCTCAATTGCGGACCTTTTGGACACCTCAACGCCGATTCATCTTTGGGCGACTGGCCACAAGGTCATGCGCTTTTGCAATCCCTTTTGAAAGAATGACCATGGTCACCAAAAAACCCAAAGGCCTTGGCCGTGGCTTGGAAGCCTTGCTGGGCCCCAAGGTGTCAGATGCACCTCTTGAGGCCGAAACCGGCATGCCCCATCAGCTCAGACTCGACCAAATGGTGCCAGGCATGTACCAGCCACGAACGCGCATGGATGAGGGTGCCTTGTACGAGTTGGCCGAGTCCATCAAGGCGCAGGGCATCATGCAGCC
>CAITSG010000353.1 GCA_903894995.1 uncultured Burkholderiales bacterium | reverse complement strand
CGGTGCTGGCGGGCACGGTGCGTTTGGTTTTGGTGGCGGGAGCAGGCTACTGGCTGTCACAACACCAAGGCACGGCGGATCAGTTTTACCAACTGGTGGCCGTGGCCATGGTGCTCTATGGCGTGGTGACGGCCGCCGCCGTCAAGCTCACGCCGTGGGGGCTCAAGAAAAAAGGGTGATGCCCCCATCACCAGTTTTCCGTGCGCAGGGTCCTGTCGGGGCTGAAGCCACCGACCTACAAATAGCGCCTTCAGGTCGGAAGCTTCATCGCCGACAGGAACGCACGATCGGCGTGACCATCACGGTTCAGGCCGCCTTGTCCAGGCCCAGCAAACGGATCGCGTTGCCTTTCAAAATGCCCGGCATCACCTCGGGCTTGAAGCCTGCCACTTCAAAGTCCTTCATCCAGCGCTCGGGCGTGATCAACGGGTAGTCGCTGCCAAACAGGACACGGTCTTTGAGCAAAGTGTTGGCGTACTGGATCAATTGCTTGGGAAAGTACTTGGGACTCCAACCGGACAAATCGAGCCAGACGTTGGGCTTGTGCGTGGCCAAGCTGAGCGCCTCGTCCTGCCACGGAAAGCTGGGGTGCGCCATGACGATCTGGATATCGGGCCAGTCGATCGCCACATCTTCGAGCAGCATGGGATTGCTGTTTTGCAAGCGCAGGCCGCCGCCGCAACGCATGCCGGAGCCGATGCCGCTGTGTCCGGTATGAAAGATGGCGGGCAATTTGTAGTGGTTGATCACCTCGTAAATCGGCCATGCCATGCGGTCATAAGGCAAAAAGCCTTGTACGGTGGGGTGGAACTTGAAGCCCTTGATGCCCTCTTCCTTGATCAAGCGCTCGGCCTCGCGCGCGCCCATCTTGCCCTTGTGCGGGTCGATGCTGGCGAAGGCAATCATCATGTCGCTGTTGTCACGCGCGGCTTTGGCAATTTCTTCGTTGGGAATACGTCGGCGGCCCAACTGCGATTCGCTGTCCACGGTGAACATGACCAAACCGATCTTGCGCTCGCGGTAATAAGCCACGGTTTCTTCGATGGTCGGGCGGCGGTCGCTGCCAAAGAACTTGTCGGCGGCGCGGTCGTATTCCTCACCGTAGTTGTCAAAAGGGTTCCAACAGCTCACCTCAGCATGGGTGTGGATGTCGATGGCAATCAGGTCTTGGTGGTTCATGGGGCTCCTTGGCAGCAAGTAGGGGTGAACAATAGCCGATCACGCCCAAGGCCAAGGTCACAAGCAAGACCGCACCCGCCATCGCCCCGAGGGCGGGGCTCCCACAAAGTGCTAGGCAATGCCTCTGTGATGCGTGGCCATGTCCTGTGATGCGCGGCCATGTCCCTGTAGGAGCGACGCCCTCGTCGCGATCAAGCCTCGCAGACCACCACCCATCGCCCCGAGAGCGGGGCTCCCACAAAATGAAAGCCTCCCCCTGAAACAGGACATGCCAAACCTAGGGAAAACACCAAGCAGAAAAGTGCCAGTCACTGATCACAATATGGTTATCAATAATAACTTTTTTGGCGTCCCGGCCAAGTCTGAAGAAAGTCCTTGCCATGACCCACATCCATCACCCCATCCTCGAACGCGCAGCCGCCAACGGCGTGGCTTTGGACATGCAAGGGGCCGTCGCGGTGGTGCGCCTTTGCCGCCCGGCCAAGCGCAATGCGCTGAACGACGCCCTGATCGAAGCCCTGCGCGATGTCTTCCAAAACCTGCCGCCTGAAGCCGGTGCCGCCGTCATCCACGGCGAAGGTGACCACTTCTGCGCTGGTCTGGATTTGTCCGAGCTGAAAGAGCGCGACGCCGGTGAAGGCATCCACCACTCACGCAGCTGGCATGTGGCTCTCAACGCCATTGAGCAAGGCCGCGTGCCCGTGGTCGCGGCGCTGCACGGCGCGGTGGTCGGAGGTGGCTTGGAGCTGGCTTGCGCATCGCACATCCGCGTGGCCGACGAGAGCACTTTTTACGCGCTGCCCGAAGGCACACGCGGCATCTTTGTGGGCGGTGGCGGCTCGGTGCGTGTGCCCAAACTGATGGGCACAGCCCGCATGACCGACATGATGCTGACAGGCCGCGTCTACAACGCGCAAGATGGCGAACGCGTGGGCCTGGCCCAGTACCTCGTGCCCACCGGCACGGCTTTGACCAAGGCGATTGAGTTGGCCGCCCGCATTGCCACCAATGCGCCCCTGACCAACTTTGCCCTGACCCACGCCCTGCCCCGCATTGCCGAACAACCTGCAGACCACGGCCTGTTCACCGAGGCACTGATGGCCTCCATTGCCCAGTCTGCGCCCGAAGCCAAAGCCCGAGTGCGCGCCTTCCTCGAAGGCAAGGCGGCCAAAGTGCAAAAAACCAACTGAGCGCACTGGAGGAGACACCCCATGAACGCCCACCAATTCCGCCCCCTGAAGTTCGGCGTGACCCGCGTCACGCTGCGCGACGGTGCACCTGGCACGCACTACCTCACAGCCGATCAGGAACTGCAGCCCTTTGCCGAGCGCATGACCGACCGACTGCAACACTGGGCGCAAACCCAGCCAGACCACACGTTCATGGCACGCCGTCTAAAGCTGGCAGACGGCAGCACTGGCGACTGGAAACACATCACCTACGCGCAAGCCTGGCAGACCGCACGCAGCATTGCGCAAGGCCTGATCGACAGAGGCCTCAGCGCCGAGCGGCCCGTGGTCATCTTGAGCGAAAACAGTCTGGAACACGCCCTGCTGGCCCTGGGTGCCATGGTTGCGGGCGTGCCCTTTGTGCCTACTTCACCACCCTACTCGCTGGTCAGCGTCGATTACGACAAGCTCAAGCATGTGCTCAAAACCGTCACGCCCGGCATGGTGTTTGCCACCGACGCGCGCTACGCCAAAGCCATGGCCGCCACCGTCAGCAAGGACATGGAAGTGGTGATGTGTGAAGGCGCTGTGGAAGGCCACCAAGTGACCTCCTTTGAGAGCCTTTGCGCCACCACCGCCACGCCCGCAGTGGACGCCGCCATTGCCGCCACCGGCCCCGACACCATCGTCAAGTTTTTGTTCACCAGTGGCTCGACCAAGCTGCCCAAGGCGGTCATCAACACCCAGCGCCTGTGGTGCGCCAACCAGCAGCAAATGGCCCAGTCCATGCCTGTGCTGGCCGAAAAAGACCTGGTGCTGGTCGACTGGCTGCCGTGGAACCACACCTTCGGCGGCAACCACAACGTGGGCATGACCCTTTACCACGGCGGCACGCTCTACATTGACGACGGCAAGCCCACACCCGCATTGATTGGCGAGACCCTGCGCAACCTGCGCGAAATCGCGCCCACGGTGTACTTCAACGTGCCCACCGGCTT
>CAITSG010000352.1 GCA_903894995.1 uncultured Burkholderiales bacterium | reverse complement strand
GCGCAGCTGAGCCAGGCGCTGGCCGCAGAGGCCTCCTCTGTGGCCCGTGTGCAGTCCGCCCGCGCCATGGTGCAGCTGCAAAACGTGCGCCTGTCACAAACCCAGGTGCGTGCGCCTGACGCGGGTGTGATCTCGGCGCGACTTGCCACGGTGGGCAGTGTCGTGGGCGCAGGGACTGAGTTGTTCCGCTTGATTCGCCAGGGCCGCATCGAGTGGCGGGCTGAAGTGACCGCTGCCGAGATTGGCCGTATCCAGGTGGGTGCGCCCGTGGAAGTTAAAGCCGCCAGTGGCCAGCTGCTACAAGGCAAGGTGCGCATGGTGGCTCCGTCGGTCGATGCGCAAACTCGAAACGCACTGGTCTATGTCGACTTGCCCGCGCAAACCGGCAGCGCCCGCGCAGGTATGTACGCCCAAGGCGAGATCGCGCTGGGCCAAAGCCAGGCGCTCACCGTGCCGCAGGCTGCGGTGGTGGTGCGCGATGGTTTCAGCTATGTCTACACCGTGGGGGCCGACCAAAAAGTCAGCCAGCTCAAGGTGCAAACCGGACGCCAAAGCGCAGGACGCGTCGAGGTGACCAGTGGCCTGAAAGCCGATGCCCGCGTGGTTACCAGTGGCGGTGCATTCCTTAACCACGGCGACACGGTGCGCGTGGTGGATGCGCCAGCCGCTCAAGCCTCTCCAGCTGCACCCGCCACCAAATAAAGGGACGCCATGATCAACGTCTCTTCCTGGTCGATCCGTAACCCGATTCCGGCCGTCATGCTGTTTGTGCTGCTGACGTTGGCTGGCTTCATCGCCTTTGGGTCCATGAAAGTGCAAAACTTTCCGGACCTGGACGTGCCCACCATCTCGGTCACGGCCAGTTTGCCGGGCGTTGCGCCCTCGCAGCTCGAAACCGATGTGGCGCGCAAGCTCGAAAACGCGCTGGCCCCGCTGCAGGGTCTCAAGCACATCACCACCAAGGTGCAAGACGGCGTGGTGTCCATCACCGCCGAGTTCCGCATGGAAAAGCCCAGCCAGGAGGCGGTGGACGATGTGCGTTCGGCCATCCAAGGTGTGCGGGCCGATTTGCCCGGCGACCTGCGCGACCCGGTGGTGCAAAAGCTCAACCTGGCCGGATCGCCCGTGCTGGCCTACACCGTGCGCTCGTCGCGCATGGACGACGAGGCGCTGTCGTGGCTTGTGGACAAAGAGATCACCCGCAAGCTTTTGTCGCTGCGAGGCGTGGGTGCGGTCAACCGCGTGGGCGGCGTGACGCGCGAAGTGCGTGTCGCGCTGGACGTGAACCGCTTGCAGTCGCTGGGCATCACGGCTGCCGAGGTGTCGCGCCAACTCAAGCAGGTGCAGCAAGAGGGCTCGGGCGGGCGCATGGATTTGGGCGCGGGCGAACAACCCGTGCGCACCTTGGCCACCGTCAAGACGGCGCAAGAAGTCGGCCAGATCGAACTGGCCACTTCGCGGGGCGGCAGTGTTCGCCTGGACCAGGTCGCCACGGTGAGCGACACCCTGGCCGATGCCCGCTCAGCAGCCAGTCTCAACGGCACGCCCGTGGTCGGCTTTGAGGTGGTGCGCAGCAAAGGCGAGAGTGAGGTGGCCGTAGGCGGTTTGGTGCGCCAAGCGCTGGCCGACTACCGTTTGCAAAATCCGGACATCGAGATCACCGAATCCTTTGACTTTGTGACACCGGTGGAAGAGGAATACAACGGCTCACTCGTG
>CAITSG010000351.1 GCA_903894995.1 uncultured Burkholderiales bacterium | reverse complement strand
CTACAGGGGGGCAATCCTGCATTTTGTAGGAGCCCCGCCCCGGGGCGATGTCGGATGGTCTGCGAGGCTTTTAGCGACGAGGGCGTCGCTCCTACAGGGGGTCAATCCTGCATAATGTTGGAGCCCCGCCCACGAGGCGATGTCGGGTGGTCTGCGAGGCTTATCGCGACGAGGGCGTCGCTCCTACAGGAGGGCTCTCCTGCATTTTGTGGGAGCCCCGCCTCGGGGCGATGGGGGTGGTCTGCGAGGCTTTTCGCGACGAGTGCGTCGCTCCTACAGGGGGGCAATCCTGCATTTTGTAGGAGCCCCGCCTCGGGGCGATGGGGGTGGTCTGCGAGGCTTCACCGCGGCAAGGGTGTTGCTCCTACAAAAAGAATTCATGCACACCTCAACGAGCCGGAGTCATTCAACGCATCAAGGCGGACTGAGTTTCAAACGCAGCCCACTGGTCCACTCGCGGGCTTGGCCGGTCACCGGGTCGGTGAAACGCAGGGACTTGGCCAAAAGTTGCAAGGGTTGGCTGAAGTCTTCGGGGGCGTTTGGTCCGCGCAAGACGGTGGGGTAAAAAGGGTCACCTTCGATGGGCATGCCCAATGCGTTCATGTGCACCCGCAGCTGGTGGTGCTTGCCGCTGATGGGCTGCAGCGCATACAGCGCCCGATGGCCTTGGGTGTGCAGCAAAGCGATGCGGGTTTCGCTGTTGGCGAGCCCCGGCACTTCCTGGGTTCTGAAAAACGGCTCACCCGGCACCAATCGGCTGGCGTGAACAAGTGGCCAGCGCAGATGGGGCGCATGCGCCGCCACCGCGTGGTAGGTCTTGTGGATCTGGTGATCGCGAAACAGCGCGTGGTAGGCGTCGCGCTCTTGCAGGCGTTTGCCAAACAACACCAAACCTGCGGTTTCGCGATCGATGCGGTGCAAGGGCACCAGATCGGCACAAGACGTTTGTCGTTTCAGTTGCACCAAAAGGCTTTGCTGCACATAAGCCCCGGAAGGTGTGACCGGCATGAAATGGGGTTTGTCGACCACCAGCAAGTGATCGTCTTCAAACAGGGTGTGCGCCTGAAACGGCAAGACCGGTTCATCGGCCAGATGGCGGTAGTAATACAGGCGTTGGCCGGGGCGGCAGGTTTCGTCGGCCTGGGCGGTTTGGCCGTTTTCATGCAGCACCAAGCCTTGCGACAAGCGCTCGGCCCATTCGTTTCGTGAGATGCCCGGCATGCGATGGGCCAAAAAATCGAGCAAGTGGGCAGCGCCCTGAGGCACCGACACCACACTGGCGCTGACCCCATCGCGCAGGGGCAAGGGATGGGGCTGCCCTGAATGGCGCATGTCAGACGCGGCGAAACACCAAGTCCCACACTCCATGGCCGAGCTTCAAGCCCCGGTTTTCAAACTTGGTCAGGGGCCGGTAGTCGGGTTTGGCGGCAAAGCCGTCGGCTGCATCGCTGGTGTTGGCAAGCATAGGCTCGGCCCGCAGCACGCCCATCATTTGCTCGGAATAGGGTTGCCAGTCGGTGGCCAAGTGCAGGTAGCCGCCCGGCTTGATGTGCCGGGCCAGGCGCTCGATGAAGGGCGATTGGATCAGGCGGCGCTTGTGGTGCCGGCTTTTGTGCCAGGGGTCTGGAAAGAAGATGTGCACACCGTCCAAGCTCTCGGGCCCCAGCATGTTGTCCATGACCTCGATGGCGTCATGCTGCACGATGCGAATGTTGGCAATGTTGTCTTCGCCACAACGTTTGAGCAAGGCGCCCACACCGGGCTCGTGAACTTCGCAGCATAAAAAGTGGTCATGGGGACGCACTTGTGCGATCTTGGCGGTGGCATCGCCCATGCCAAAACCGATTTCCAAAATCAAGGGGCCGCTGCCACCAAAAGCAGCGGGCACATCCAGGCGCTTTGTGCTGTAAGGAATCAAGAACCGGGGGCCAAACTGCTCGAAAGCCCGCACCTGACCGGAGCCCATGCGCCCGGCCCGCAGCACATAGGTCTTGATGGTGCGCATGAACGGCGCATCCTGGGCCTGTGGGCTGGGTAGCGTTGGCTGTTCCGCGTCGTGGGGGTTTTCTTCGGGCTTCGTCATGGGGCTTGGGTGTGTCGCAAAGCCTGCGATTATCGCGGGTCTGCCGGATCTGCTGGGTTGAGGGGCTCGTTGTTGTCGGGTGCGGTGGTGACCGTCAGTTTGGCCAGCAAACTGTTCACCATGTGCTCTTGCACCGACAAGGCCGATTGAAGCGTGGCTTGCTTCAACTCGGCTTGCTGTTGAAGTGCGCTCAGTTCCTGATTTTTTTGTTGCAGGGCCTGTGCTGAAGCTTCAGATTGTTGCTGCACCATCCTCAGCTCGGCGAGTTGTTGAGCGCGTGAATCGGCTTGAGCTTGTGCCTGTTGGAGCTGTTCTTTGAGGGGGTGCAGCGCCAGGGCCTCGTCTTGCCAGCGCTGTGCATCGCTTTGGCTGTGAGACAAATCACCCAGCAGGCGGACATGGTCTTGTTGTGCCAGCGCCAACTCTTGCTGTTTGGCCGCGAGGCTTTCGCTCAGCGTTCGGCATTCGGTTTGCAGGTATTGCACTTGTTGTTCATGCCTGCGTTGATCTTGCGTGCGCTGGGCTTGGCTGGATTCGCGGAAGTGGTCCAGCGCCAGACGGGCATGTTGGTGCTTGTCTTCCAAGGACAGGCGGTGTTGTTCTTGGGCGTCAAGCTGGGCCTGCAAGTCCATCACTTGCTGTGTCAGTTGTGTCCATTCCAGGATCTTGACGTTCAGGGCTTGGCGGGTGTGGGCATGTGCCTTTGTTTCTGTGTCCAAAGACTGGCGTGTTTGTTTCAATTCTTGCCGAAGGCCCAGTGTTTCTGCTCTGAGCGCTTGGGCCTCTTGCTGGTGCACGCTGAGCTGCGCCGCATGCGCTTGTTGTGCGCGGGTGATTTGTGTTTGCGCCTCTTCGTTGAGCTGATGGGCCAGACGGCTCACCAAGTCTTGCAGGGCTTCGCCGATGCTCGGGGGGGAGTTGGCTTTGGGACCTTCTTCCTCTTCAATTTCTTTCAAAAAGCGGTGAATCGTGCTTTTTGATCCGGTATGGCCCAGTTCTTCGCGCACCGCATCGATGGAGGGGTGCCGCCCCGCAGCCACGAGCGCGTCGCGTGCCCGCAGCACTTCTGCCTTGTAAATGCCTGATCTTGCCATGTTGCGCCTTAATGTAACGTAATACGTAATATAATATTACATACCAAATTTTGTCGTTAAATTTTTTAAAAAAAAATATTTAACATGGGGTAATGGCGGATTACCCCATGTAAGATGCCCAACACCCCCGTGCAAGGCTTGCAAAAAGCATGAAAAAAGAGAGGCCCCTCCGTGGACCGTGTCGAGCACTACCTGGCAGCCGCCGAACGAGAAAATACCCGCCGCAGTTACGCTGCCGCAGTGCGCCATTTCGAAGTCGAATGGCGCGGCCTGTTGCCCACCACCACAGATGAAATTTGCCGCTACCTGGCCGATCACGCCAACAGTTTGGCCATCAACACCCTTCGGCAGCGCCTGGCGGCACTGTCACGCTGGCATGTGGACCACGGCTTTGTTGATCCAACCAAGGCCCCGAGGGTGCGGCAGGTGTTCAAAGGCATACGCGCCTTGCATGCGGTGGCAGAAAAACGCGCCCGCCCCCTTGAAATCGAGGTGGTGCAGCGCATCGACCAGTGGCTCGATCAACGCATTGATGAGGCCAAAACGATGCAGGACCAGGGGGCGCTGCTGCGGCACACCCGCAACCGCAGCCTGTTGCTGCTGGGCTTTTGGCGCGGTTTTCGCTCCGACGAGTTGGTCAATCTGCGCGTGGAGAATGTCCAGATTACCCCCGGTGAAGGGCTGGTGTGCTATCTGGGCAGCAGCAAAACCGACCGTCAAAGCCAGGGTCGTCACTACAGTTGCCCGGCCTTGTCTCAGCTGTGCCCTGTCACGGCCTGTCAAGCCTGGCTGAGCTTGGCCGATTTGACGCAAGGGCCGGTGTACCGAAAAATTGACCGCTGGGGCCGTGTTGCCCAACAAGGATTGAACGCCGACAGTTTGATTCCTCTGTTGCGAAGCCTGTTTCGTGACGTGGGCTTGGAGGGCTCTGAGGAGTACAGCAGCCATTCGATGCGCCGGGGCTTTGCCACTTGGGCGCGCGACAGCGGCTGGGACCTCAAGTCGCTCATGGCCTACGTGGGCTGGAAAGACGTCAAATCGGCCATGCGCTATCTGGATGTGTCCGATGCCAGTGTGCGCGCCAAATTTGAGACGTCGTTGGCGTCACTGCCTGCTTTGG
>CAITSG010000350.1 GCA_903894995.1 uncultured Burkholderiales bacterium | reverse complement strand
CGACTTTTTGATTCTGCCCCATCCAGTTGGAAAGGCCCAAGTTTTTGTCGACCATGCGGATTTTGGCTTTTTGCCTTTGCGGGAGCCCCGCCCCGGGGCGATGGGTCGTGGTCCGCGAGGCTGATCGCGACGAGGGCGTCGCTCCTACAGGGAAGTGCCTGCATTTTTGTAGGAGCCCCGCCCCGGGGCGATGGGTCGTGGTCCGCGAGGCTGATCGCGACGAGGGCGTCACTCCTGCAAACACCCCCTGTCTTGCATCAAAGGCCCGGCAGCACGTAGTTGGCCAATTGCTCGCGCAAACGGGTCTTGAGCATCTTGCCTGTGCCCCCCAGCGGAATGGCGTCCACAAACACCACGTCGTCGGGAATCTGCCACTTGGCGGTTTTGCCGTCGTAAAAAGCGATCAACTCATCGCGGCTGAGCTCCGCGCCCGGTTTCTTGACCACGCACACAATCGGCCGCTCGTCCCACTTGGGGTGGCGCATGCCAATACAAGCGGCCATGGCCACGGCTGGATGAGCCATGGCGATGTTTTCCACATCGATCGAGCTGATCCACTCGCCGCCGGACTTGATCACGTCTTTGCTGCGGTCGGTGATTTGCATGAAGCCGTCTGCATCGATGGTGGCCACGTCGCCCGTGGGGAACCAGCCATCGACCAAAGGTGTGCCACCTTCTTGTTTGTAATAAGAGGCAATCACCCAAGGCCCTTTGACCAGCAGGTCACCTGCGGCCTTGCCATCGTGCGGCAGGGTGTGGCCGTTGGCGTCCACGATTTTCATGTCGATGCCAAAAATGCAGCGGCCTTGTTTCATGCGCAGTTTCATCTGCTGCTCGGCGGGCAGACTCAGGTGCTTGTTTTTCAGGGTGCACACCGTGCCCAATGGACTGAGCTCGGTCATGCCCCAGGCGTGCAGCACGTCCACTTGGTAGTCTTCGCGAAAGGCATCGATCATGGCGGGTGGGCAGGCCGAGCCACCAATCACGGTGCGGTTCAGGCGGCTGAAATTCAGGCCCGCCGGCTTCATGTGGCCCAGCAACATTTGCCACACGGTGGGCACACCGGCGGCAAAGGTCACCCCTTCCGATTCGATCAGCTCGTACACCGACTTGCCATCGAGCGCCGGGCCAGGAAACACCAGTTTGGACCCCGCCATGGCCGCGCTGTAGGGAATGCCCCAGGCGTTGACGTGGAACATGGGCACCACCGGCAAGATCGCATCACGCGCCGAAATGCACATCGAGTCGGGCAAGGCAGCGGCGTAGGCGTGCAGCACAGTAGAGCGGTGGCTGTACAAAGCGCCCTTGGGGTTGCCCGTGGTCCCACTCGTGTAGCACAAGCTGCAAGCGGTGTTTTCATCGAGCTCCGGCCAAGCGTAACTGCTGCTTTGTTGGCCCATCCAGGCCTCGTAACTCACCAAATTCGGGATGCCGGTGTCAGCGGGCAGTTTGTCGGCGTCGCACAAAGCCACGTAATGCGTGACTGTTCTGCAATGCGCGTGCAAGGCTTGAACCAAGGGCAAAAACGTCATGTCAAAGCACAGCACCTGGTCTTCGGCGTGGTTGGCAATCCAGGCCATTTGCTCCGGGTGCAGGCGCGGGTTGAGGGTGTGCAGCACGCGGCCCGAGCCGCTCACGCCAAAGTACAGCTCCAGGTGGCGGTAGCCGTTCCAGGCCAAAGTGGCCACGCGGGCGCCTTGCGGAATGTTTTGACCGTCCAGTGCATTGGCCACTTGGCGCGAACGGCGGGCCACTTGGGCCCAGTCACTGCGGTGAATGTCACCCTCTACGCGGCGTGACACGATCTCGCTGTCGCCGTGGTGTTTCTCTGCAAATTCGATCAAAGAAGAAATCTGCAGCGATTGTTGTTGCATCAGTCCCAGCATGGGG
>CAITSG010000349.1 GCA_903894995.1 uncultured Burkholderiales bacterium | reverse complement strand
GGGGACATTGCCCCGCATTTTGTGGGAGCCCCGCCCCGGGGCGATGGGTTTTGGTCTGCGAGGCTTTTCGCGACGAGGGCGTCGCTCCTACAGGGGACATTACCCCGCATTTTGTGGGAGCCCCGCCCCGGGGCGATGGGTGGTGGTCTGAGAAGCTTATCAAGGCTTGGCCAAAGCCACGCTGGCGATGAACAAACCGGTCCAAACCGACCATCGCCCCCAAGTGGGTGCACGGCGCTCCACCCCGTAGTAGAGCCCAGCGCCCATGAGCAAAGACAAGGTCAGTGATGCCAACATGCCCAAAGCGTTGGCCCACAGCACCCCAGGCCACAGCGCCGTGACCCCTGCACTGACAGCCAGGCTCACGCCAAAATGGATCAAAAACACCGAATAAGACACGGTGGACAGCCACACCACGGCATGGCCCAAGCAGGCCAGTCCAGGCCGTCTGGCCGACAGCTTTTGCAGCGCTTGACCCGACAAGATGTCCGAAGGCACGGCCATCAACACAGCCGCCACGGCAAAGGCGAGCCCCATTCGCAAACGAGGCCCCAAAACCCACGCCACAACGCCCATGGCCAAAAAAATCACCCAGATGACCCTGCGTTGAGTGCGTGCAGGGGTTTGTGAACCGGTCCCAGGCCAAGGGCGATGAAGTGACTGCCGAGCCTCCCAAGCCAGCAAGCCGAGACCATAGGACCCAAAAAAATACACGCCGTGGTCATCCAAACCGGTGTGCAGGTTCCACCACCACCAGGACGCGCAGGTCAAACCCAACCACAAGGCTCTGCGCAAGGCATGCACCGAAGGTGCCCCCCACGTCTGGGGCCAAAGCTTCAAGGCGACCACACTGAGCAAGGTCATGGCGTACAACTGAAAGTCGATCGCCACGTACCAAATGCCTGCCGACAAAGCCTCCATGTCCAACACATGCTGCAAAAGTGCAACATGGGCCAAAACCTGAGCCCAGTTGGGCGTTGCCGACAAACTGGCGTGCTGGAATTCAGGTCGCACCCATTCTGTGACCAGCACGGTGAAACTGAACGCCACCAGCAAAGGAATGGTCAAGCGCAAATAGCGCTGCACCACCAGTTTGAAAGCCTCGCTCAGCGCCAATGACTCCAGCCGCGCCAAACTGCTGGCCGTTAAAAATCCCGCACACACCAAAAACAACTGCACGGCCAAGCGGCCATGGTCATACAGCCAAGTCACCAGCGCAGGCCAAGCCATGGCGACCACATCCGACATGGGACCGTAAAAAGCCATGTGGTGCAACACGATCAAGAGGCAACCGACAGCCTTGAACGTGTCGATCAAAAAAGCGCGCCCCGAGGGGCGCTCGTTTGCGGTTCGGCCCGCAAAGATCAATGGGGTGCTTGGCAAAACTCAGCCTTGCACAAGCGCCATCAAAGCGCCAAACGGGCGCGCGCGGCTTGGTATTGGGCCTTGAACTGGGCGACCAGATCGGCCGTACTTTGCACGGCCTGAATGACACCAATGCCCTGGCCACAGCCCCAGATGTCTTTCCAGGCCTTTTTGGCGTCGCCACCAAAGTTCATCTTGCTGGGGTCGGACTCGGGCAAGTTTTCAGGGTCCAGACCTGCAGCGCGGATCGACGGGGCCAAGTAGTTGCCGTGCACGCCGGTGAACAAGTTGCTCAAGACGATGTCGTCAGAGTCGCAGTCCACAATGGCTTGTTTGTAGTCTTCGGCTGCACGCGCCTCATGCGTGGCAATGAAGGCCGAGCCGATGTAGGCAAAATCAGCGCCCATGGCTTGCGCCGCCAAGATGGCGTCGCCCGTGGCAATCGAACCCGACAAGGCCACCGGGCCATCGAACCATTGGCGGATTTCCTGAATCAAGGCGAACGGGCTTTTCACGCCCGCATGGCCACCGGCACCCGCTGCCACCGCGATCAGGCCGTCAGCGCCTTTTTCGATCGCTTTGTGCGCGTGCTTGTTGTTGATGATGTCATGCAACACCACGCCGCCGTAGCTGTGCGCGGCTTCGTTGATTTCTTCACGCGCGCCCAGCGAAGTGATGATGATCGGCACTTTGTATTTCACGCACATGGCCATGTCGTGCTCGAGGCGGTCGTTGCTCTTGTGCACGATTTGGTTGATGGCAAAGGGTGCAGCGGGTTTGTCCGGGTTGGCAGCGTTGTAGGCGGCCAGTGTTTCGGTGATCTCGATCAACCACTCTTCGAGTTGCGCAGCAGGGCGGGCGTTCAAAGCGGGCATGGAGCCCACAATGCCGGCCTTGCATTGCTCAATGACCAGCTTGGGGTTGCTGATGATGAACAGGGGCGAAGCGATGGCGGGGAATGGCAGGTTCGCCAGTACGGGGGGCAACTTGGACATGAAGTCTCCTGAAAAATATCGGTCTATTGTGAGAGAACAAAGGCATCAAACGGTGTCGGCGCGGCGACAAGTCGGCAATCAGCGCCCTCGCCGCGCGGGCGGGCGGGGCTACAGATCCTGTTTTGCATGAACGCATTTTTTGTGGGAGCGGCGCCCTCGCCGCGATGGAGCCTTGCAGAGCACCCCCCATCGCCCCGGGGGCGGGGCTCCTACACAGATATGGACTGGGCTCAAAAGGCGTCGAGCGCCATCGCCGTCACGCTGCCTGCGCCTTCGACGATGCTGTCGCGGATGCCGGGGGCCTTGGACAGGATGTGGTCGGCGTAAAAGCGGGCGGTAGTGACTTTGGCGGCCATGAAGGCGGCGTCTTGGGCTTGTGCTTCGGGCGTGAGCGCCACCAGCAAGGCGCGGCCCATTTGCCAGCCCGCCATCAGGTTGCCCGCCAGCATGAGGTAAGGCACGCTGCCTGCAAACACGTCGTTGGGGTGGGCCTTGGTGTTGCCCGCCACAAACTCGACCACGTCCACAAAGGCTTCGCGGGCGGCTTTCAGGCGACGGGCCACAGCCAGTGCATCGGCGTTGCCCGATGCGGCCAATTCGCTTTCGGTCTGCGCCACCTGCCCAGCCAGCGCCTTGGCGGTCTGGCCACCGTCGCGTGCTGTCTTGCGGCCGACCAGGTCGTTGGCCTGAATGGCGGTCGTGCCTTCGTAGATGGTCAAAATTTTGGCGTCACGGTAGTACTGCGCTGCGCCCGTTTCTTCGATGAAGCCCATGCCGCCGTGCACCTGCACGCCCAGGCTGGTGACTTCCAGGCTCATCTCGGTGCTGTAGCCCTTGACCAGCGGCACCATGAATTCATAAAACGCCAGGTTTTGTTGGCGCACCTCGGCATCGGGGTGGTGGTGCGAGGCGTCGTAGGCCGCAGCAGCGGTGGCCGCCATGGCGCGGCAGCCTTCGGTGTAGGCGCGCATGGTCATCAGCATGCGGCGCACATCGGGGTGGTGAATGATGGGGCCAGCCGCAGGCAAGCTGCCGTCCACAGGGCGGCTTTGCACGCGGTCGCGGGCGTACTGCACGGCTTTTTGGTAAGCACGCTCGGCAATCGCAACACCTTGCACGCCCACGGCGTAGCGGGCAGCGTTCATCATGATGAACATGTATTCGAGGCCCCGGTTTTCCTGGCCCACCAAGAAACCTACACCACCGCCGTTGTCGCCAAACTGCAGCACGGCTGTCGGGCTGGCCTTGATGCCCAACTTGTGTTCGATGCTCACGCAATGCACATCGTTGCGCGCGCCCAAGGCACCATCGGCATTGACCAAAAATTTGGGCACCACAAACAGGCTGATGCCTTTGACGCCTTCAGGCGCGCCCACCACGCGGGCCAGCACCAGGTGCACGATGTTCTCGGCCATGTCGTGCTCACCATAGGTGATGTAGATCTTGGTGCCGAAGATTTTGTAAGTGCCATCGGGCTGCGGCTCAGCGCGGGTGCGCACAGCGGCCAAGTCGGAGCCCGCTTGCGGCTCGGTCAGGTTCATGGTGCCGGTCCACTCGCCTGAGACCAGCTTTTCCAAGTAAGTGGCTTTGAGTTCATCAGAACCTGCTGTCAGCAAAGCTTCGATCGCCCCGTCGGTGAGCAAGGGGCACAGTGCAAACGCCATGTTGGCCGAGTTGAGCATTTCGCCGCAGGCTGCACCGATGGTTTTGGGCAGGCCTTGGCCGCCAAAATCGACCGGGTGCTGCAGGCCTTGCCAGCCGCCTTCGGCATATTGGTGATAAGCCTCTTTGAAGCCAGGCGTGGTGGTCACGCCGCTGCCGTTGTGAAAGGACGGGTTCTTGTCGCCTTCCCAGTTCAGGGGCGAGATCACGTCCTGGTTGAGTTTGGCGCACTCTTCGAGCACCGCTTGCGCGGTTTCCAAGCCAGCGTCTTCAAAGCCGGGAATCTGCGCGATCTGGTCGATGCGGGCCAGATGCTCGATGTTGAAAAGCATGTCCTTGAGGGGGGCGATGTAGCTCATGAAAATTTCCTGTCAGTCTGGGGTCGGGTACAAAAAAGACCTCTCTCGGAGGCCTTTTTTGCTGTCGTCAAATCATCACAGTGCGTTGGTCAACTCAGGCACAGCGGCAAACAAATCGGCCTCCAAGCCAAAGTCCGCCACGCTGAAGATCGGTGCTTCAGGGTCCTTGTTGATCGCGACGATGACTTTGGAGTCCTTCATGCCGGCCAAGTGCTGGATCGCACCCGAGATGCCTGCTGCGATGTACAACTGCGGCGCGACGATCTTGCCGGTCTGGCCCACTTGCAGGTCGTTGGCGGCGTAACCGGCATCGACTGCAGCGCGGCTGGCACCGATGGCGGCGCCCAG
>CAITSG010000348.1 GCA_903894995.1 uncultured Burkholderiales bacterium | reverse complement strand
GTCAATTGCAACTTGCAGCGTTTGGACGGCCCGGTGCGCGGCAACGGCAAGATCGTGCAAGAACTCGAAGGCGAGTTCCGAGGCTCCGGCTGGAACGTCATCAAGCTGCTCTGGGGCAGCGAGTGGGACAGCCTGCTGGCCCGCGACAAAGACGGCGCGCTGCGCAAGCTGATGATGGACACGCTGGACGGCGACTACCAAGCCTTCAAAGCGAACGACGGTGCTTATGTGCGCAAGCATTTCTTCGGCCGCGACCCGCGCACGCTGGAGATGGTGGCGCACCTGTCGGACAACGACATCTGGAACCTCAAGCGTGGCGGTCACGACCCGCAAAAGGTCTATGCCGCTTACCACCAGGCGGTGAACACCCAGGGCCAGCCCACCGTGCTGCTGATCAAAACCGTCAAGGGTTTTGGCATGGGCAAAGCGGGGGAGGGCAAGAACACCGTCCACCAGACCAAAAAGTTGACGGACGACGACATCAAGTACATGCGCGACCGCTTCAACATTCCGATCCCGGACAGTGAGTTGGCCAATATTCCTTTTTACAAGCCTGCAGAGGACACGCCCGAAATGCGTTACCTGCACGAGCGCCGCCAAGCCTTGGGCGGTTACCTGCCCAAGCGCCGCGCCAAGGCCGAAGAGAGCTTCACCGTGCCCTCGCTGGACACCTTCAAGGCCGTGATGGACCCCACCGCCGAAGGCCGTGAAATCTCCACCACCCAGGCCTATGTGCGCTTCTTGACGCAGCTGCTGCGCGACCAGGCTTTGGGGCCACGCGTGGTGCCGATTTTGGTGGACGAAGCCCGCACCTTTGGCATGGAAGGCTTGTTTCGCCAAGTGGGCATCTACAACCCCGCTGGCCAACAGTACACCCCGGTCGACAAAGAACAGGTGATGTACTACAAGGAAGACAAAGCCGGTCAAATCTTGCAAGAAGGCATCAACGAAGCCGGTGGTATGTCCAGCTGGATTGCTGCAGCCACCAGCTACAGCACGTCCAACCGCATCATGGTGCCGTTCTACGTGTATTACTCCATGTTTGGTTTCCAGCGCATTGGCGACTTGGCCTGGGCGGCGGGCGACATGCAGGCGCGTGGCTTCTTGCTCGGCGGCACATCGGGCCGCACTACTTTGAACGGCGAAGGCTTGCAGCACGAAGACGGTCACAGCCACATCATGGCGGGCACCATCCCCAACTGTGTGTCTTATGACCCCACCTTCGCCCACGAAGTCGGTGTCATCTTGCACCACGGCTTGAAGCGCATGGTCGAGAAGCAGGACAACGTGTTTTATTACCTAACGCTGCTCAACGAAAACTACCCGATGCCTGGCCTGACCGCTGGCACCGAAGAGCAGATCATCAAGGGCATGTATTTGTGCAAGCCAGGAGCCGCGGGCGACCAGCGTGTGCAATTGCTGGGTTCGGGCACCATCTTGCGTGAATCGATTGCCGCTCAAGTTTTGTTGGCCACCGACTGGGGCATTCAAGCCGACGTGTGGAGCTGCCCAAGTTTCAACGAACTGACCCGCGACGGTCAGGACGCCGAGCGCCACAACATGTTGCACCCGCTGGAATCACCTCGTGTTTCTTTCGTGGGCCAACAGTTGGCACAGCACAGCGGCCCCGTGGTCGCATCGACCGATTACATGAAGGCTTACGCCGAGCAAATCCGTCCTTTCATCCCCAAAAATTCGGACGGAACAGGTCGCACCTACAAAGTGCTGGGCACCGACGGTTTTGGCCGCTCCGACTTCCGCAGCAAGTTGCGCGAGCACTTCGAGGTCAACCGCCATTACATCGTGGTCGCCGCGCTCAAGGCGCTGAGCGAAGAGGGCAAAGTGCCGGTTGCTCAGGTGGCACAAGCCATCCAAAAGTACGGCATCAAAACCGACAAGATCAACCCCTTGTACGCATAAAAACTGGAGACGAACATGGCATTGGTAGAAGTTCAAGTCCCGGACATCGGGGATTTCGATGAAGTGACCGTCATTGAGTTGATGGTCAAAGTGGGCGACACCGTCAAAGCCGAGCAGTCGCTGATCACCGTGGAGTCCGACAAAGCCTCGATGGAAATCCCGTCGAGCACAGCCGGCGTGGTCAAGGAAATGCGCATCGCTTTAGGCGACAAGGTCAAGCAAGGCTCTGTTGTGTTGGTGGTGGAAGCCACTGGTGCGGCTGCTGCGCCAGCCGATGTGCCTGCCACGCCTGCTGCTGCGCCTGCCGCTGCCGTGGCTGCACCCGCGCCCGCCATCGCTCCGGTGGCTGCTGCGCCAGTCGCTGCAGCATCCGGCCCGGTTGAAGTGCATGTGCCTGACATTGGCGACTTCAAAGACGTGGTCGTGATCGAAGTCATGGTCAAGCCCGGGGACACCATCAAGGTCGAGCAATCGCTGATCACTGTCGAGTCTGACAAGGCCTCGATGGAAATCCCGTCCTCACACGCGGGCGTGCTCAAAGAGCTCAAAGTCAAAGTGGGCGACACGGTCAACATCGGTGACCTGCTGGCCATTTTGGAAGGCACCGTGGCGGCTGCTGCGCCTGTGGCGGTGGCGGTTGCTGCTGCCCCTGCAGCACCTGTGGCCGTGGCATCGGCTCCGGCGGCTGCGCCAACACCCGTGGCGGCGGCAGTGGCTGCGGTGGCAGCGCCTGCCCACGCCCCCGGCGGCACCACGCTGGGCTTGCCCCACGCGTCGCCATCGGTGCGCAAGTTCGCCCGCGAGCTGGGTGTTCCGCTCGCAGAAGTCAAAGGCTCTGGCCTCAAAGGCCGGATCACCGAGGCCGACGTACAAGCCTTCACCCAGGCCGTCATGTCGGGTGCTGCCCAAACCAAAGCGCAAGCAGCCAAAGCCCCAGCAGCTTCGGGTGGTGATGGCGCAGCTTTGGGCTTGATCCCATGGCCCAAGGTGGACTTTGCCAAGTTCGGCCCCATCGAGCGCAAGGAAATGGGCCGCATCAAGAAGATCAGCGGTGCCAACTTGCTGCGCAACGCCATCATGATTCCGGCCGTCACCAACCACGACGATGCCGACATCACCGACCTGGAAGCTTTCCGCGTCTCGACGAACAAAGAGAACGAAAAGTCGGGCGTCAAAGTCACGATGCTGGCGTTCTTGATCAAGGCTTGTGTGTCCGCGCTCAAGAAATACCCCGAGTTCAACAGTTCGCTGGACGGTGATGCACTGGTCTACAAAAGCTACTGGCACATTGGCTTTGCCGCCGACACACCCAATGGTTTGATGGTGCCGGTCATCCGCGATTGCGACAAAAAAGGCGTCTTGCAGATCAGTCAAGAAATGGGCGAATTGGCCAAGAAAGCCCGCGACGGCAAACTCGGCCCCGCAGAAATGACCGGCGCAACCTTCACCATCTCCAGCCTCGGCGGCATTGGTGGCAAGTACTTCACGCCCATCATCAACGCGCCCGAAGTGGCCATTTTGGGCGTGTGCAAGAGCACCATGGAGCCCGTGTGGGACGGCAAGCAGTTTGTGCCCCGGCTGATGTTGCCCCTGTCTTTGACATGGGACCACCGCGTCATCGACGGGGCCGCAGCGGCACGCTTCAATGCGTTCCTGGGTCAAATCCTCAGCGACTTCCGTCGCGTATTACTTTGAACTTTGGGGGCGGACCAAAGCGTAGCTTTGCTCGGCCCCCAACCTCTTGAGAAGAACATGGCACTCATAGATATTCAAGTCCCCGACATCGGCGACTTCGACGAAGTCACCGTGATCGAGTTGATGGTCAAGGTGGGCGACACCGTCAAATCTGACCAAAGCCTGATCACCGTGGAGAGCGACAAGGCCTCCATGGAAATTCCTTGTAGCCACGGTGGTGTGGTCAAAGAACTCAAGGTCAAGCTTGGTGACAAGGTCAAGCAAGGCTCGGTGGTTTTGGTGCTGGAAGGCGAGGGCGCTGCGGCTGCTCCGGCTCCAGCTGCCGCTGCTGCTCCAGCCGCTCCAGCCGAAGCTGCACCCGTTGCAGCTACGCCTGTTTCATCAGCCCCTGCACCCACTGCCTCATCCTTCGGCGGCTCTGCCGACATCGAGTGCGATGTGCTCGTGCTCGGCGGTGGTCCCGGCGGTTACTCGGCTGCATTCCGTGCGGCGGACCTCGGCCTGAACGTGGTCATCGTTGAGCGCTACGCCACCTTGGGTGGTGTGTGTTTGAACGTGGGTTGCATTCCATCCAAAGCCTTGCTGCACGTCGCGGCCGTGATGGACGAAGTCAGCCACATGGCCGACCTGGGTGTGGACTTCGGCAAGCCGGTGGTCAACATCGACAAGCTGCGCGGCCACAAAGAAAAAGTGATTGGCAAACTCACAGGTGGCCTGGCGGCCATGGCCAAGATGCGCAAGGTCACCACCGTGCGCGGCTTGGGCCAATTCGTGGGTGCGCATCACCTCGAAGTTTCGGAAACCACCGGCACTGCACAAGAACAAAACGGCAGCAAAAAAGTGATCGCCTTCAAGAAGGCCATCATCGCTGCAGG
>CAITSG010000347.1 GCA_903894995.1 uncultured Burkholderiales bacterium | reverse complement strand
GATGGGTACGGCTCTGCCACGATCAAGCGCTTCATCGAACACCTGCTCCCAGAAGGCCGGGCACTGGACGTGGCGGTCGCCTACAAGGGCCTGACCAAAAGCAATGTCTTTGGACTCATCCGGGCGCTCGGTGCCGAGACGGCAGGCGCCTTGCAATTCACAGGCGATGTCACGGCCGCACCCGCCGATGCGCCCACGCAGCGCGAAATACCCTTAAGCGAACTGGCAGAGCGAATCGCCCAGCGAGAGCAGCTGCCGTTGACCGTCTGGGACGGCCAAGTGCGCATGTCGGTCGCGGGCTTGCAAGACAAGCTGGTGGTTTTCATTGAGGCACCGCTGGCCGAAGGTGGGCGGCTGTGGCTGGTGGATGGGCAGCGCCTGGCCTCTACACACATCCTCAAACCCGACACAGGCAACCCCAAGACACCGCACCTGGCCGTGAACGAGCACTTTTGCATGTCGCTGGCCCGCCGCATGGGCCTGCCGGTGGCTGAGGTGACCTTGTTGCGCACGCCACGCCCCGTGCTGGTGGTGCGCCGTTTCGACCGGGCGATTCTGGGCTCTGGCGATTCGGTGCAGGTCCAACGCCTGCACATCATCGACGCCTGCCAAGCCTGCGACTTGCCTGTGAGCTACAAATACGAACGCAACCTGGGCAACGCCGCCGAAGTGCGGCACATCCGCGATGGCCTGAGCCACGAAAAGCTATTCGCCTGCGCCGAACTGAGCGGCAACAAGGCCAGCACGCGGCTGGCGATGCTGCGCTGGGCACTGTTTCAGTTTCTGATTGGCAACAGCGATGCGCATGGCAAGAACTTTTCGTTTTTCGTGCGTCCTGGCGGCCTGTTGGAGCCAACGCCTTGGTACGATCTGGTGAGCGTGCTGCAGTACGACGGCTTTGAGACCGAACTGGCCATGGCCTGGGGCGATGTTTTCGAGCACGAAGCCGTGAGCCCCTACGCCCTCGCCGACTTCGCCACCCGCTGCGGCATCGACCGCAAACTGATGCGCCGAGAAGGTCAGCGCCTGGCCAAACTGGCCGAATCCGCAGCCATGGCACAAGCCCTGGCGACGGAATACGAAGAAGACGAACGAGCCTTTGCCCAAGGCATCGCCAGCTTTGTGGCCAAACAGGCCAAACGGCTGACACAGCTTGTCGAAGACGCTGCCCGCATCAAGGCTGAGTACCTGTGATTAGCTTATTCGCTTGACAGCTCAGTGGCTGTGCAATTTCTCTTGCAGCCAGACCTTGATGAGTGATTGGTAGGGCACGTCCCGGGCGTTGGCCGCCACCTTGATGCTGTCGAGCAAATGCTGGGGCAGTCGCAGCGAAATCGTCTTGGTGGTGGGTTTCAAATTGGGCAACTTGACCTTTTGCGCCTTTGTCCAGTCCACATGCACCGTGGAGTCGTGCCCATGGGGGTCAGATTCCCAATAAGTGCGCTCTTGTGCCTCTGTCTTGAACTTGGGAATCGGTTGTTTAGCTGTCTGCTTGCTCATAAATACTGCGCTCCTTTCTGTGCATGTC
>CAITSG010000346.1 GCA_903894995.1 uncultured Burkholderiales bacterium | reverse complement strand
CTGAAATAACGGAATGGCGGCGGAAGGTTTTATCTTTAACAATTTGCACTTGGATGTCTTTTTTCACTTCGTGCAAGTCATTGAAGGCAAGTTTGCCAATGGGCGTGTCGTAGTTGCCTGCGGCAAGTGCATCGCGCAATGCAGCTCCGCCCTTTCCACCGGTCTTTCTCAAGCCTTCAATGGCCACCGATGTGGCTGTGTAAGACGAAGCAGCGACCATGTCGGCACCTGCGTTGGTGGCTTTTCTGTAGTCAGCCAAGAATGCCCTGGTCGCAGGTTCAGTCGAGTCGCGATCCAGCGAGGTGGTGATGAGCGTGCCTTCAGACGCAGGGCCAGCGATTTCGATGAACTTGTCCGAGTCGTAGCCTTCCTGGCCGATGATTGGAGCGGTAATGCCTGCTGCACGCAGCTGGCTGACCAGCGGTCCGGCATTGAAGAAGTAACCCGAGGCATAGATCACTTCAGGGTTGTCGGATTTCACCTTGCTGACCAGTGCACCAAACTGCCGTTCAGGCATGCCATATTCATATTCGTTGATGATATTGATGCCCAGCTTGGGAGCCGCGTCCTTAAAACCAGCAGCCAGTGCTTGACCGAAGTCATTCTTCACAGTGATCAGTACCGCGCGCTTCTTGCCAAGGTTCTGAACCAGCTTGGCGCCCCCACGACCCTGGACTTCGCCCATGGACGAAACACGAAACATGTAGTCGCCCGCCAGTGTGATGTCAGGGTGGATGGCATACGCCACAACATAAGGTATCTTGGCATTCTGGAAAATCGAAGCGGCGGCACGCGTGGAGCCCGAATACGAGCCCGAGACAGCCACAACGACTTGGTCTTTTTCAACCATCTTGGTGGCAGAAGGCACCGCCTCTTTCGCCACCGCTTGGTCGTCATAGACCACCAGCTCAATCTTCTGGCCAGCTACGCCGCCCTTGGCGTTGGCCTGTTCGACGGCCAGCTTGGCACCGTCCAACGCCGATTTACCGTCGGCTGCGGCAAAACCCGTCAAGGGGACGTTGAAGCCCATCTTGAGTTGCGCCCAAGCGGGCGAAGTAGACAGCGCCACCGCAGCAGCGACGGTCATTAAGGAAAAACGAGCAGTGCGGAATTTCATGGTCAAGTCCTTTCGGGTGATGGCGTTGCTTTGAAGTCGACTTTTCAAAACTTGTTAAATTGCAGTTTTGTATAGACAAATAAATGATTTTATAAAATATTGTCTATACAAATGTGCAGGCCACAATGTAGTTTCAGCCAAGATTCATGTCAATGCTGTTCGTACCAATCGCGGGAAAACACCTAAAAAATGCCTTCAACAACTTTGCCTACCAAACGCCAGCCGGCCTATCAGGTGATCAAGGACCATGTTTTGGCCAAGATCCATGCTGGAGCCTGGACCGATGGAGACGCCATACCTACCGAAGAGAGCTTGGCACGTGAATTCGGCGTCTCTCGCATGACGGTCAATCGCGCAATTCGGGAACTGTCAGACGAGCAGATTGTCAAACGTATCCAAGGCTCTGGAACTTATGTGGCGCAGCACAAGTTTCAATCAACTCTGGTTGAAATCCGTAACATAGCTGACGAGATTGCGGGGCGTGGCCATAGACACCGCAGTGAACTTCATTGCCTCGAGCGTGTAAAAGTCGGTGAAGTACTGGGCCGAAAATTTGGCTTGAAACCAAGTCAAATGGTGTTTCACTCTGTGGTGGTTCACTTTGAAAATGACCAGCCGATCCAAGTGGAGGACCGGCATGTCAACCCCAGTGTGGCCCCGGACTACATGTCGCAAGACTTCAGCAGTTTGACGCCCAATGCCTACCTCATGCGCACAGCGCCTTTGCAAGGCGTGCGGTTTGACATTGAAGCTTGCTTGCCGCCCGTACACATCACGGAAATGCTGAACATTCCCGCCACTGAACCGTGCCTGGTTTTGCATCGGCAAACTCAATCTATGGGGCAAGTGGCATCGGTGGCCATGTTGTGGCATCCCGCTTCGCGCTACCGCTTCACGGGTCATTTTTGACGGCCAGCCTCACTTGCGCAGCAGCACGATGTTGCGGTAACCGAGCCGGATCAGGCCTTCTTCTTGAAAGTGCCGCAGCTGCTGGTTGACGCGCTGGCGTGATGCGGAGGCGGCCTGGGCCAGGTCGGACTGGCTCACGCGCAGCATCACACCGTCGGGCACGGTCACGCTGTTGAATTTGGCGATGCGCTCCAGCGCGGCCCACACGCGCTGCTCCAGGCTGTGCATGCCCTGATCGGCCAGGGTGTCAAACAGTTGGTTGATGCGCAAGCCCAAAATGCGCAGCAGATCCAGCGCGACCACCGGATCGCGCCCGATCAGTTCAATCAATCGGTCGCGTTCGATGTACAAGACCTGCGTCGATCCATGAGCGACCAGGTCAGCCGGATTGGT
Source organism: uncultured Burkholderiales bacterium (assembly GCA_903894995.1). Lineage (GTDB taxonomy): Bacteria > Pseudomonadota > Gammaproteobacteria > Burkholderiales > Burkholderiaceae_C > Limnohabitans_A. Next base: position 7,010 of record CAITSG010000346.1, on the reverse strand, counting down.
GGCTTGGGCAAATACCGAGCTCAATCCTGCAATCTCGCCGGGCAACATCCAGCGCAGCAGTTGCTCCTCGCCTTCGGCGGTGATCACGCTGATGCGCACGCGGCCACTGACCACCAGCCATGCCGCCGAGGTGGGTTGGCCCCGGCTGAGCAAGACCTGGCCATCGGACCAAGAGCGCAGCACGCCCACGCTGCGCAGGGCTTGGCTCGAACGTGTGGTCAGACCTGAGTTTTGAGCCCAAGCCCTGTTGAATTCGTCAGCATCCAGCGCTTTGAAAACAGCCGGGGGCTTGATGTTGGTTCGGCTTTTGGCCGGTGGACTCGGGTGGGGCACGGGCATGGCTTGTCTGGTCAAGGTGGTTTTGTTTTGAGTGCTTTCCCTTAAATTGTCACATCAGAAACAATTCGCAGCATCGCGGGGGAATTAAATCTGGTTTCAGTGCTTGACGGTGATCAAGTCAAAGAACCACATTGGAGACGACATGAAATTTTCTGCCCCTGCATTTGTTCGCACCACTCTGGGTGCCATCGCCCTGACCTTGGGTGCCAGCGCCATGGCGCAGTCTGTGGTGCGCTTTCAAGACTATCCAGGCACCGGCAATTTGATGGTGCGTGTGGCCATTGAACAAGGCTTTTGCCAGCAAGCCGGCATCCGCTGCGAACTGAGAACCATCCCCGGAGCGCCGCTCGGCATGCAGACCATGCTTTCCGGTGACATCGAAGTGTTTTTTGGTCCGACCGAAGTGGCCGCTGCTGCGGTGGCCCGCAAGGCGCCCATCTCCATCATCGGCGCAGGCTTCACCGATCCGATTTTTTTCATGGCCGCAGGTGCAAAAACTGAACTGGAGACCGAAAAAGAAGGCTATCCCGGCGTGGTCAAGTCTTTCAAGGGCAAAAAAATCGGCGTGACCCAACGGGGCTCGGGCGCTGAATTCCAGGTGATCGACATGCTGGCCGATGTGGGTCTGACCGCGAACGACGTGACCTTTGTGGCCGTGGGCGCACCCGACACCGCGTTTCCTGCGCTCACACGCGGCCAGGTCGACCTGATCATGACCTTCTCGCCGACGGATGGCATGTGCGAAGTGCTCAAGGCCTGCCGCGTGGTGGTTGACCCTCGCAAAGGCCAAGGCCCCAAGAGCTTGCTGGCCACCCGTGGCGGCTCCGGCACCATGGCTGTGAAGAGCGAATGGGCAGCGGCCAATCCGCAAACGGTGGCTGCCATCCGCAGAACGCTGGACTTGTCGGAGGCTTTCATCGCCAACCCTGCCAACTTCGGCCGTACCCTGGAGATTCTGCGCAAGACTTTCGCCCTGCAATTGCCCAACGCAGAACAGATCGCCGAGGTGGCCTTGCGCAACACCATCAGCAACTTCAAGGCCCGTGGCACCGTGCCCGCCATTCAGGCGGTGGCCAATGCCATGACCGAAAACAAGCTCTTGCCTGGCAGAGTTGAAATGGCTCCCGCAATCTTGCCCTGAACGCCAACAGAAGCGTTTTTTTAGACCATCTTCATGATCGACGCACAGCGCATTGACCTGAGCTTTGACGGCACCAACTTGGTGTTGCAGGGTGTGGACCTGCAGGTCAAGGCGGGGGAGTTTGTCGCGCTTGCAGGGCCCAGCGGCTGCGGCAAAACCACCTTGCTCAACCTGTGCGCGGGGCTGGTGGATTTGCCTGCAGGTCAGAGGCTGCTGGTGGCAGGCGAACAGCCTGCGCTCGGCAGCCATGAGGTGGCTTACATGTTGGCACGCGACAGCCTGTTTCCTTGGCTCACTGCGCTGGACAACGCCGCCTTTGGCCTGAAGGTTCGGGGTGTGCCCATCGCAGAGGCTCGAGAACGGGCCGCTGTGATGCTCAAGCAGGTCGGACTGGGAGGGTCTGAGTACCGATTGCCCAAGGCCCTGTCGCACGGCATGCGCCAACGCGTGGCCCTGGCCCGCACCTTTGCCATGCCATCACCCCTGTTGCTGATGGACGAACCGTTTGGGGCACTGGACGCGCAAACCAAGCTGCAATTGCAAGACCTGCTGCTGCAGCTGTGTCAGGACGGCAACCGCACGGTGCTGTTTGTGACACACGATTTGTCAGAAGCGGTCGCCTTGGCCGACCGGGTGATGGTGATGTCCTCGCGGCCAGGCCGCATCGTGGCCGATGTGCAGGTGCCGCTGGCGCGTCCGCGCTCCATCCGTGAGCTGCAGACCAGCGATGACTTCCGCCACACCTACACCCAGGTGTGGAAACATCTCGAAGAAGGTTGGGTGCACCATGAAGGCTGAAACACTTCGCACGCTGGCGCAGCATGCGCTGTTTCTCTGCGTGGTTTTGGGGCTGTGGGAGTGGGGCGCACGCGTTGGATGGATTGATCCGAGTTTCATGGGCAGCCCACTCGGCATCATCCAGTTCACGCTGGAAAACTTGAGCAACGCCCGCTTGTGGGGCGATTTGGGTTACACATTGTTGGCTGTGTTCGCGTCTTTTGTCATGGGCTCGGTCGCCGCCATGGTCACCGGCCTGGCCTTTGTCACCTGGCCCCGGTTCGAGGCCTTTTGTGACCCCTACATCTCTGCCTTCAACGTGCTGCCGCGCATCGCCTTGGTGCCGCTGTTCATTTTGTGGTTTGGTTTGGGCATCGGCTCCAAGATTGCCCTGGGTGTGTCGTTGACCTTCTTCATCGTGTTGTCCAGCACCGTGGCCGGTATTCGCGGCGTCAGCCAAGACCATGTGACGCTCACCCGCACCCTGGGTGCCAGCAGTCGGCAGATGTTTTTCTCGGTCACCTTGCCCGGTGCTGTTCCGGTGCTGTTTTCAGGATTGCGCCTCGGCGTCATCTACGCCTTGCTGGGCGTGGTCGGTGCCGAAGTCATTGCTTCCGAGCGTGGCCTTGGACAGCAACTCGCTTATCTGGGGTCCACATTCAACGTCAACGGCGTGTGGTCGCTGCTGTTTGATCTGGCCGTGATCGGGGTGCTGATCATGAAGCTGATGAACTGGATCGAACGCCGTCTGCTGCACTGGCAATGAAGCCAACGTGCAAAAACACATCTAGGAGATAAAAATGAAATTCCGTCACATCCAGGTGGACCCGATGACGCCCACCATCGGCGGCATGATCAGCGGTGTTGACCTGAACACCACCCGATCAGAGGACGTTTACGAAGAAATCAAACAAGCGTTGTGGCAACACGGCGTGGTGTTTTTCCGCAAGCAGGCCTTGAAGCCCGAGGCCTACATCCGCTTGGGTGCTAATTTTGGTGAGATGGAGCAACACGAGTTCTTTCCGCACATCGAAGGCCACCCGCAAATCCAGCTGATCTCGAATCAGGGCTACGAAGCGCCTGAGACCGACCGCTGGCACACCGATGTGACCTTCCGCAAGAAGCCCAACATGGTCTCCATCTTGCGCATCACCGACTTGCCCCCGTCGGGCGGCGACACGATGTGGATGCACGCAGGTGCAGCGTATGACGCGCTCAACCCCGGCATGCAGCAAATGCTCGAAGGCCTGCAGGCTGACCACGACCTGCCTTGGCACTTTCGCCGCATCAATGCCAACGAACGCCTGGCGCAACGGGCCTCTGCCAAGAGCGGCATGATGGTGCAGGCCAGCGCCCAAGAGTGCAAGATGATCGAGAACACGCCCACGGTGACCCACCCGGCCGTGATCACGCACCCCTACAACGGCCGCAAGATTTTGTTCGTCAACTCGATCTGGACCAAGCGTTTGCTGGGCATGCACATGGACCTGTCCGAGGCCGTGCTGAACATGCTCTACGAATGGGTCAAAAAGCCCGAGTTCATGGTGCGCTTCCGTTGGGAAAAAGACTCGCTGGCCATTTGGGACAACTGCGCCACGCAGCACTACGCCGTGTTCGACTACGCGCCGCACTACCGCGCAGGCCAGCGCATGACCTGTGGCAGCTTTGTGCCCACGCTCAACCTCGGTGCTGCCGCCGCAGGTGGCCAGCCTTCGGTCATGCGCCAGCTGCTCGACACCACCCGCATGCAAGCGGCCAGCCCGAGTGAGCAGAAGGCGGTGGAAGCCATCTTCAGCGCCCTGGAAAGCATGGACCTGAACGCGGTGGCCAATGCGGCCCAGCGCCGTTGAACTCCCGCTGAACCCGGCATGCAAGCCCTCATGAGTTCCAGCAACCCCATCGACCTGGCCGACCACGACCTGGCCGCCTTGCAGGAGGCCCGCGACTTGCTGGGCCGCGCCCAGCAAGCCGCTGCCACGCTGGCGCTGTGGACGCCCGAAGAAGCCAAACGTGTGGCCAAAGAAGTGGCCGCAGCTTTGTTGCCTCGCGCCGAGTTTTATGCCGAGTGGGCCGTGCGCGAAAGCCGCATCGGCAAAGTGGCCGACAAGATCGCCAAGAACAAGATTGCTTGCACGCTGACGCCCAGCGCTTGGGACCAGGTGGCGCTGGGCGGCGTGCGGCGCAACGATGCGCTGCGCATCGTCGAAATCGGCCGACCCGCCGGTGTGGTGGTGGGCTTGTCCAACTCCACATCGCCAGTGGCCACCATCCTGTTCAAAGCCATCCTGTGCCTGATGACGCGCAACGCGCTGGTCATCTCGCCGCACCCGGTGGCGCTGGCTTGCTGCACCGCAGTGACTCATGAATTGCAAGCGGCCATCGAAAAAGCCGGTGGCCCGACCCATGCCTTGCAGATTCTGACCCGCCCTACCGTCGAGGCCACTGGCGCACTGATGCGCGACAGCCGCACCGACGTGATCTTGGCCACCGGGGGTACGCCCATGGTGCGTGCCGCCTACGGCTCGGGCAACCCCGCCATTGGCGTGGGTTCGGGCAATGTGCCCGTTTATGTGGATGCCACCGCCGACATCGAAGCCGCCGCCGCCCAGATCGTCAACGCCAAGAACTTTGACCACGGCAGCCCCTGCTCGGCTCCTTCGGTGCTTTTGCTGCACGCCAGCATTGCGCCGCAGATGCAGCAAGCGCTGGCCCGCCAAGGTGCGCATGTGTGCACCGAAGAAGAAGCACAGAAAATTCAGAACCACGCCTTTCCTGGAGGCAAGTTCAACGGCAAGGTGGTGGGTCGCCCCGCGTTTGAAATTGCCCAAGCCGCAGGCGTGCAGGTGCCGCAAGATTGCCAGGCCTTGGTGTGCCCCATCGCCCAGCCGAAGGCTGGCCATGTGCTGCTGAAAGAAAAGCTCTCGCCCATCCTGGCCTGCGTGGTGGTGCCGGGCATGGACCAGGCCATTGACGTGGCGCGCCTGATGCTGCAGCACAGCGGTGCAGGCCACACCTCGGGCATCCACACCGCCAACGCCGAACAAGCCGTGGTCTGGGGCGCGGCCCTTGACTATTACCGCGTCGTCGTCAACGGCTCCACGGTGCACGACAGCACGGGCGCCAACACGGGCTTGCCCTACACCTTCACCATCGGCACCGGTTACGCAGGCAAAAGCTCGGTGGACTGCAACGTCGGCCCCGAGCTGCTGGTCAACTGGAAACGCGTGGCCTTTCCGCTGCCCGGTGGCTGGGCTGGGGCCATGGCTTCGGGCGCGGCCAGTGTGGTCGGTGCCCCGCCTTCGCAACTGTCCACCCTCACGCCTGAACTCCAGGCCTTGGTCCTGCGCATCGTGCAGGAAGAACTCGAACACCTTCGCTGAAAGCCTCTCATGTCCACTTTGCGCAGCTACATTTTTCTGGACCGCTTGCAGCCACAACTGATGTGTTTGCTGGGCTCCACCGCACGAGGCTTTTTGCCGCGCCACAACGACGCGGCCATGGTGATCGAAGTGGCCCCCGGCATGGATATCGAGTGGCTGACCGACATTGCCTTGAAGCACGATGACGTCAAGCCCGGCAACCTGGTGGTTGAGCGGCAGTTTGGTTATCTGGAGTTCCACGGCCAGTCTTCGTCGTCCGTCAAGTCGGCCGGTGCTGCCGTGCTGGACGCCATGGGCGTGAGCGAGAAGAGCGTGCTCAAGCCGGAAATTTTGGCCTCCAAAGTGATTGACCGGGTCGACGGCTACCACGCGTTTTTGATCAACCGCAGCAAGGCCGGCAGCATGCTTTTGCCGGGCGAGTCGCTCTACATCATGGAGATGACGACTTCGTCTTATGCGCTGCTGGTGGCCAACGAGGCCGAAAAAGCCGCCAATGTGAAACTGATCGACTGCCGCTTCATGGGCCCGGCTGGGCGGCTGTATTTGTCGGGCACCGCATCCGATGTGCGCACTGCAGCGGCCGTGGCCGAGGCCGTGATCCGCGACGCCGGAGGTGCTGCATGAGTGCAGACGCTTTGCGCGAGCAAATTCGGGCGCAAGTGCGCACCGCCCTGGGTGCCAAAGCCACGGGTGCAGACTCATCGGTTGCATCGGTGTCTGCTTTGATGCAGCGCTTTGAAGCCGGTTATGCCGCCGCGAATGCCGAGGCGATCGTGGCTTGCTTTGCCCCCGACGTGGTGTGGACCTTGCCCGACTCGCGGGTGCTTCAGGGACGTGCAGCGTGCCTGGCGTTTTTGAAAGAACGCTTTGCCAGCCCCAACGGGCCGAAGTTCTCCGACTCTCACATGAACGTGCTGGGCCAGACCGTGGTGCAAAACTACAAGGTGAGCGTGCTGCTGCCCGGTGGCCAATCGGTCACCTTGGACGGCACCGATGTGTACCAAATCCGCGATGGCCTGATCGCCCGCAAAGACGCTTACTGGAAGCAGATCGGAGCGCCCAAACCTGCCACTGCAGCTGCGGCAGCTGCGCCGCAGGGCGTGGTGGTGCCTTTGCGCGTGGGTACGGCCGCGCACGCCGCCGCCCTGACCGATCTGTTCAAGCGCCTGGCAGCCAGCCCGGCGCTGTTGCAAGCGGCGCAATCGGGCTTGCTGCGTTTTGACATGCGTGTGGACGAGGCTGCTGTCAAGGCTGTCGCCGCAGGTGCAGCCACACCCACGCCCGCCACTGCGGCAACCCCCCCCACTGCACCCGCTGGCACATCGGCCATGGCCGCCACCACGGCCATCGACCCGGCCGCCTGCTGTTCGTCG
>CAITSG010000345.1 GCA_903894995.1 uncultured Burkholderiales bacterium | reverse complement strand
AATCAATTTTTGAAGGTCCCTGAGCCAGGTCTTCAAGCCACCAACCCCTTTAAATATTCATCCGCCCGCATCACCTGTATCTCCCCCTGCGCATGGCTGTGCGGCAAATGTCGCACCATCTGTACCGCTTGGGCTTGGGGCTGTTCGCGGGCAAACCGCAGCAGTGCGCGGTGGGGTTTGGGGTCTGACAGTTTGCATTCCACCAAGTGGTTGAGCTGGCCCTTGAGGCTCAGTGCAAAGTCCACCTCGGCCCCGTCTTTGGTGCGGATGTAGTGCAGCCCGGTTTCTTGACCTTGCACATCGTGCTGCCACTGCACATGTTTGTGCAATGCGGTGGCCACCAGGTTTTCAAAGCGCAGGCCGTCATCGCCCACCACCAAGCCTGTGTCGTAAAAGTAGACCTTGGGCGTTTGCAGCACGGCGCGTGCAATGTTGTCGTGAAAAGGGCGCACCACAAAGACGATGTAAAGCGCCTCCAGAATATCGAGGTATTTTTTCAGTGTGACGGGCGAGACGGCCAGGTCGCGCCCAATGCTGGCCAGCGACAGGGGCGAGCCCACGCGCGAGCGCAGCAGCTCTGCAAACAGGCGAATGGCGTTGACCTCTTGGATGCGCGAAAACTCCAGCACGTCGTTGCGCACCAGACCATCAAAGTATTGCCTGCGCCAGCGCTCGGCCTGTTCGTTGTCCGGGGCCAGGCAGGGCTCGGGAAAGCCGCCGCGCTCTAGCAAATGCGTCAGCGCCGCATCGGGCTCGGCCCCGGTTTGTTCGCACCATTCGCGCACCGAGACAGGGTGCAGTCGCAACCCAAAAAAGCGCCCAGCCAACGATTCGCCGCTTTGCCGAAAGGTGTCCATGCGGGCGCTGCCGGTCACCAGCAGTTGTTGGGATGAGGGTTTGCCGTCGACTACGCCTTTGAGCCAGGCTTTCCAGTCGGGCATTTTGTGAATTTCATCGAGCACCAGCAGCAGAGCCAGTGGGTTCCAGCGCTGGTGCAGGATGATGGCCCGGTCGGCGGGCACGTCGTAGTTGAGGTATTGCCCGCCTTGCTGGGCGATGAGCTGGCGGCTGAGCGTGGTTTTTCCGACCTGGCGCGGGCCGGTCAGGAACACCATTTTTTTGGCCAAGTCGGCCTTCACACGGTCATCAAGGTAACGTTTCATAAGGTCATTTTACGACCAAACGAAATGACGTTATCGAAAAGTCGCGACTAAATTAAAAAGTGCCGTGATTTAGTCGATTTTTAGCGATTGACTATGCCGTCGGTGTTTCGGTCTTCGGCGTCCTCAAACTGCGCAATACATCCCTTGCCATCAGGGCCCTTGCCTTGGGGTCAGGCAGTTCGCGTTCGATGCGGATTTTGTCGTTGCCCGCCAGCGGTAGCGACGGGCCAAGTTCAATCACCCACACGATCGGTCCAATAAACGGGTCGCCTGCGGTGATGAGCGATGGCCAGAACCAAAACTTGGTCGGCGTGGACCATGTAGATCACATGAAAAGGAAAGCGCCGCATTCCTGTTTTGCGAAGTGCGGTGGCGTCGATGGCCGGAAAGGTTTGCGGGTTGCTGCAAATCCGCAGCATGGTTGATTCAAATTCAGCCAAATAGTCAGCGCCCAAGCCTGGCAGCTGGGTTTCGTAAAAAGCGACCTGGTCGAGGTGCTCGGTCAGGGCCGCACGGTGAAAGCGATAGATCACCGCAACAGAGCGCGTGCAGCAGCGCTGGCCTCTTCTGACGACACGCTGCTATTTTGCCCCTGTGTGATCTGCAGAGCACGGCGTTGGGCTTCTGCATGCCAGGCTTTTTCGATGTCTGCCGTGCTCTGGTCTTCCAGCGATATCAACAATTTACGCACCAAAGCCGCTCGCTCGTGCACGGGCAGATGCAGTGCTGAATGCTCAAGTGCTTGCATATTCATGGAGATTCCTTTGTATGGGCTGCATTTTGAACTTTCAAGGCAGGCTGCGCCAGTGTTGGTGACATCAGGCCACCGCCACCTCTACCTTTGGCGTGCCCAAACTGCGCAACACATCCCGCACCATCTGCGCCCGCGCTTTCGGGTCGGGCAGTTCGCGTTCGATGCGGATTTTGTCGTTGCCCGCCAGCTTGATGTGTTTGTTCTTTTGGATCAGGCCGATGATGGCCATGGGCTCCACCGGCGGGTTGGGCTTGAAGGTGATCTGGATCACGCCCGGGGCGGCGTCGACCTTGATGACGCCATAGGGCTGGGTCAGCACGCGCAGGCGGTGCACATCTACCAGCGTTTGCGCTTGCGGGGGCAGTTTGCCAAAGCGGTCGACCAGCTCTTCGAGCAGGGCGTCGATTTGGTCGCTGGCCAAGTCCGTTAGCCGTCAGGAAAGAGGCTTGCAAGTGTTGGCACATGTCATCTCAAACAGCAAGCCGCGCAATAGCCGTGAACGCAAACAGATCGCTCTGCGGGTGGCTGCTGCAGTTGGCAGAGAATTTGTCAAAAGACATCGTTTCAAAATGTATTACCCAGATAGAATTCGGTAAGAATTCTCAGGAGGTTTCATGAGCACCACCCTCACCGTCAAAGGCCAGGTCACCATTCCCAAGCCCATCCGCGACGCCATGGGTCTAACCCCCGGCACCTCGATCGACTTTGCGGTGAACCGCAACGGCGAAGTGGTGCTGCACAAGGCCGACAGTGGCCAAACCACCACCAAGGCACGCCCCCAGCCCGACCGCTTTGAAGCCGCCCGTGGCAAGGCCGACGTGGCCTGGAAAACGCAAGACCTGATGGCCTTGCTGCGCGGCTGAGCCCAAGGTTCACCGCGACATGCTGGTCGACACCAACGTCCTGGTGGACGTGCTTGAAAACGATCCCACTTGGGCCGACTGGTCCATCGCGCAACTGCGCGCACAGGCGCAAATCCATCGCCTGGTCATCAACCCCGTGATCTATGCCGAGTTGTCGCTGACCTTCAGCACGGTGGAGGCACTGGACGCCACGCTGGCCGACTTGCAAATCCCGGTGGTCGAGACACCCAAGCCCGCGCTGTTTTTGGCGGGCAAAGCCTTTGTGCAATACCGCAGACAAGGCGGGACCAAGACGAACGTGCTGGCCGATTTCTTCATTGGCGCACATGCTGCGGTGGCAGGGCTGCCCTTGCTGACGCGCGATGTGCGGCGGTATGCGAGCTACTTTCCTACGGTGCGATTGATCGCGCCTGAAATGAACTGAACCATGACCACAAAGAACAAACAAAATCTGCTGGACAGCCTGGAGCAGATGAGCGCGACCGAATTGCGGCGCATGTTGGCCGAGCACTTGACGCAGTAAAAAGCTGGGCCTGTACTGGGAGCGCAACGCCATTGATCACGACAAGGCCCTGAACGCCAATGTGGTTTTGCCACGTTTGGTGCCCGAATGGAGCCACACGCCCGATGCCTGCACGCAGCACCTGAACCTGATCATCGAAGGCGACAACTTTGACAGCCTGCGCTTGTTGCGCAGCACACATGCCGGGCGCATTCGACTGAAGGCGACGAAGCCTGTTAGTGGCTTGGCGATGTCAAAATGACCTCGATTGACAAAATCACCAACTTACTGAGCTATCAGCGCTGGAGTCTCCAATGACCCCTTTATCCGACACAGAACTTCTGGCTCTGATTCATGACCTGGAAAGTGACCGCGCCGAACGCAAACAAACCTGGAAAGGCGACGCCCCGGAAAAGGGCCATCAGGCGGTATGTGTTTTCGCCAATGATTTGCCTGGACATGGTTTGCCTGGTGTGTTGCTGGTCGGCATCAAGGACGATGGCACGCCCATGGGGCCCGAGTTCGCAGTGACCGATGAGTTGCTGATGACATTGGCTGACATCAAGACCGACGGCAAGATCGTGCCACCACCCACCATGACAGTGGCCAAGCGCCATTTACTGGGGCGTGATGTTGCGGTTGTGTCGGTTTGGCCTGCAGATGCGCCGCCTGTGAGGCTAGAGGGACGTATCTGGATTCGAACGGGACCGCGCCGAGGGCAAGCCTCTGCGCAGGATGAACGGGTGCTCAATGAAAAACGCCGTTGGCGTGACAAGAGCTTTGACACACACCCGGTGGGTGGCAGCAAGCTTCATGATTTGAGCCGTAGTTTTTTTGAGAACGAGTTTTTACCGCAGGCTGTAGCCCGCGATGTGCTCGAAGCCAACGGCCGCAGCTACGAAGAGCGATTGGCATCGTTGGGCATGATTGCCAGTGTGGATGACCCGACACCCACAGTGGTGGGCTTGCTGACGTTGGGCAAGAGCCCCAGAACCTGGGTACCTTCGGCTTACGTCCAGTTTTTGCGGATCGGGGGGACTGAGTGGGGTGATCCGGTAGTGGACGAGATGGAGATCGATGGCAATCTGGACACCATGTTGCGTCGACTGGACGATAAACTGAAGGCAACGATTTCCGTGACAGTGGATTTCACATCGGGTTCAACCACCGAGGTGCGCACAGCCGCTTATCCTTTGTCAGCTTTGCAACAGTTGACTCGCAATGCAGTGATGCACCGCACCTATGAGGGTACCAATGCGCCTGTTCGGCTTTATTGGTTCGATGACCGGATAGAAATCAGTAATCCAGGTGGGCCTTATGGTGCCGTCACACAAATCAACTTTGGTAAGCCAGGCGTGAGCGATTACCGTAATCCAGTCTTGGCGGGTGTGCTTAAAACCATGGGCTTTGTTCAGCGCTTTGGTTTTGGCATTCCCGAGGCACGTAAAGCACTGGAAGCTAACGGTAATCCACTACCTGAATTTGAGGTTCAAGCCACAACGGTGCTTGCCATATTGCGTGTAGCAGGAGGCGGCTCATGAGCGTTCCGGTTTTAACTTTTTTTAATAACAAAGGTGGTGTAAGTAAAACATCTTTGGTATTTCACCTGGCCTGGATGTTCGCCGAGATGGGTAAACGGGTGGTTGCGATTGACCTAGATCCGCAGGCGAATTTAACCTCAGCCTTTTTGGACGAGGATGTACTTGAGGCTCTGTGGGACGGCGGTGGAGCCCGTCAATCAGGTGGCACCATTTATGGCTGTATTCAACCACTGACCAAAGTGGGGGATATCTTGGCCCCAGCTACTCAAACGATTCGCCCGGGCTTGCACTTGGTGCCGGGAGACCTGGCCTTGGCCGGATTTGAGGACCAACTGTCTCGGGCCTGGACCGACGCCATGGGCTCGGACCAAAACCAGCTCTATAGGCCTTTTCGCTTGTTGACAGCCTTTTGGCAGGTTGCCCAAATGGCGGCCACTCAACACGATGCTGATTTGATCTTGGCAGACGTTGGACCCAATTTAGGCGCGATCAACCGTTCTGCTTTGATCGCCAGTGACCATGTGGTGATTCCGATGGCGGCTGATCTGTTTTCTTTGCAGGGTCTGCGAAACCTTGGCCCAACGCTCAGGAGTTGGCGAGGGGATTGGCACAAGCGTCTTTCAAATTGGGAAAGTCCGGATTTTGAATTGCCCTTGGGTGACATGCACCCTGTGGGGTACATCCTCATGCAACACATGGAGCGACTTTCGCGTCCGGTCAAGGCCTACAAAAATTGGGTGGACAGGATTCCGGTGACTTATCTTGAAAGTGTGTTGGGTCAGGTCAGTTCAGCATCAGTAAAACCCAAGACGGATCATTGTTTAGGACAGTTGCGGCATTACCGTAGCCTGATCCCCATGGCTCAAGAATTGCGGAAGCCGATCTTTCACTTGACTTCAGCGGATGGCGCCATTGGCAGCCACTCTCAAGCTGTCAGGGACGCAGGAACCGATTTCAAGGTGCTGGCCAATCAGATCAAATACTTGACGCGCCCACTGTAAACCGCATCAGGCAGCCACAGACTCCACCTTCGGCGTCCCCAAACTCCGCAGCACATCCCGCACCATCTGCGCCCGCGCCTTGGGGTCAGGCAGTTCGCGCTCGATGCGGATTTTGTCGTTGCCCGCCAGCTTGATGTGTTT
>CAITSG010000344.1 GCA_903894995.1 uncultured Burkholderiales bacterium | reverse complement strand
TGTTCCACTGCCGTTTCGGCCTTGGTTGTACCAGTCGATGGGGGTCAAATTTTTCCTGGTCTACGACTTGACCTCTGCCGATCGGCAAGGGGCTGTGGCGCGCTTGTCCGCGATGTTGTCTGCCCAGCAGCTGCAGCACTGCATTGGGGCGCGCTTTGCGTTGAACCAAGTCGCTTTGGCGCACCGCACGGTCGAAGCGGGGCAAACGGTGGGCAATGTGGTGATTGATCTGTAAGTCAGGCTTTACGCTGATGGCTCTGGCCGTCAGCGCTGAGAAGACCCGCCGTCATGGCTCTGGGGACCCCTCTTTTTGGGGCTTGGTTTGACGTTATGCTTGGCAGGCCGGTTTTGTCCCTTGTTTTTGCATTGGTTTTTGATTGTCCATGGCTACATCTCCCAAATCCCTCTCGGGCTTGGCCCCGTTTTTCAAGCCCTACCGCTTGGCCATGGGCTTTGCCGCTTTGTTTTTGTTGCTGGCTGCAGCGACCACACTGGCTTTTCCGTGGGTTCTTCGTCAATTGATTGACAAGGGTTTGGCCAGTGGGGCCACGGCCGATCAGTTGTCGGGCGATTTTTTGCAGTTGTTTGTCGTGGCGGCGGCATTGGCCGTGTTTTCTTCGGGGCGTTATTACGCCGTGAGTTGGTTGGGAGAGCGCATCACGGGTGACTTGCGCAATGCGGTGTACGGCCATGTGCTCAAGCAAAGTCCGGCTTTTTTTGAGACCACCCAGTCGGGTGAGGTGCTCTCGCGCCTGACCAATGACACCACCTTGGTGCAAACCGTGGTGGGTTCTTCTTTTTCCATGGGCCTGCGCAATCTGGTCATGGGCGCGGGGGCGCTGATCATGCTGGTGTGGACCAACCCGGTGCTCATGCTCCAAGTGGTGGCCGTGTTGGCGGCGGTGATTTTCCCCAGCGTGTATCTGGGGCGCCGTGTTCGGCGCTTGTCGCGTGCCAACCAGGACCGTGTGGCCGATTCGAGTGCCATCGCTTCCGAGGTGCTCAACGCCATCAGTGTGGTGCAAAGCTACACCGCCGAAGGTCGAGAAACCGAGCGCTTCATCGACTCCACCCAACGCGCTTTGGGCACAGCGCTGGGGCGCATCCGTGCACGCGCGTTGCTGGTGGGCTTCATCATCATGGCCTCCAGCGCGGTCTTGCTTTGGGGCCTGTACATGGGCACGATGGCTGTGCGTGAGGGCACCAGCACGGCGGGCCAGTTGGGCGAAACGGTGTTCTACGTCATCTTGCTGGCCAGTGCTTTCGCGGTGCTGGGTGAGGTGTATGGTGACTTGTTGCGCGCAGCGGGCGCGACCGAGCGCTTGATGGAGTTGCTGCACAACGAGTCCAACCTCAAAACGGCTCCCCAAGCACTACATGCGCCCTGGCCCCAAGGCGGCTCCTCTGTGCAGCTGGAGTCGGTCCGTTTTCACTACCCCTCGCGCCCCGACACCTGGGCGCTGGATCAGCTCAGTGGCCAGATCCAGGCTGGCCAGACCGTGGCCGTGGTGGGCCCCAGTGGCGCAGGCAAAACCACCTTGTTCGATCTGCTCATGCGCTTTCATGATCCGCAGTCGGGCCGCATCGTCCTCGATGGTGTGCCGATCAACCAAATGGACTTGCACGACCTGCGTCACCGCATGGCCATCGTGCCGCAGGAGCCGGTGATTTTTTCGGGCACGGTGATCGACAACATCCGCTATGGCCGACCCGAGGCCAGCCTGGACGAGGTGCATGCCGCAGCCGAAGCGGCTTATGCGCAAGAGTTCATCCGCGAACTGCCCGAGGGCTTTGACACCTATTTGGGCGACCGGGGCGTGCGCTTGTCGGGCGGGCAGCGGCAGCGCATCGCGATTGCGCGGGCCATACTCAAAAACCCGCCGCTTTTGCTGCTGGACGAAGCCACCAGTGCGCTGGATGCACAAAGCGAGAAAATGGTGCAAGCTGCCCTGGACAAAGCCATGGTCGGGCGCACCACCTTGGTCATTGCCCACCGCCTGGCCACGGTGCAACGCGCCGATGTGATCTGGGTGCTTGAGCGTGGCCGGCTGATGGAGCAAGGCACCCACGCCGAGTTGCAGGCCAAGGGTGGCTTGTATGCCAGCTTGGCGGCCTTGCAGTTCAGCCCGAACCACTGACACACGCCTGCATTCAGGCCAAAAAAAAGCCGCTTTGCAGCGGCTTTTTTTCGCATCTGAAAAAGATCAGTTGCGGTTGTCGCGGTAACCGCTGCCGTAGCCTGTGCTGGGCTCTTTGGGCTTGGAGATGTTCACCACAATGGAGCGACCACCGACCGACATGCCGTTCAGGCCTGTGATGGCAGCTTGGGCTTCTTCCGCGCTGGACATTTCAACGAAAGCGAAGCCTTTGGAGCGACCGGTGTCACGGTCCATCATGACTTTGGCTGACAACACGCCGCCAAACTCGGAAAAATTTTGACGCAGGCTGGCGTCGTCGATGGTGTAAGGCAAGTTGCCCACGTAAATTTTGCTGCTCATGGTTGAGCCTTTCAGAGAGTGGCAAGCCAGTTTTGAGGACAAAACGGCTTGCAGGGAAAAAGCGGTTTCTTGGAAGATTCCGCCAGGAAAAGTGCCTTGCCTTGCGGCATGGACACATTTATGGGGTGCTTGGGCTTGTTTGCAACCAGTCGCGTGTCAGGTCAAGGACCCGACGTGCCGCCTGTTGGGTTGAGGCACAAGGTTTGAGGGCCTCGTTGGGCTTGAAGTCCAAGCCTTGTTGACCTGCAAACACATGCCGGGTAGGGCAGCGTGCGGGCTTGCGGCTGTGGCTCAAATTGAAAGGAGATGTCGGTGGCAAAGCGACGGTTGTGCCGGTGCGGGAAGTCAGCTGAGAAATCAAAATCAAACAAATGGCAAACCATCCGGGGGTTTGCTGGGAGCTGTTGAGAAAAATACAGGTCTTGCAGCTCAGCAGGACGTGCAGTTCGATGTGAATCGAAAAAGAGAATTTCTGGGGAATTGGCAGGCTGTCAAGCCGTTAACCAAGTCAGAAGCTGTTGATCATATTCTTCAATCTGCTAAAAGTCAAATTCTTTATTTCAAAAGGTTTTAATGTGATGTCTTGAGAAAGTGGGTGAAAAACGGCACAAGCATGAAGATTGCCAGCCGGTCAGACCAGGGCGTTCCTATAAAATAAAGCATGATTAATCGAAAAGGCATCATCCTCGCAGGCGGCTCTGGCACCCGTCTGTACCCCGTGACCCAAGCGGTGAGCAAGCAGCTCATGCCGGTCTACGACAAGCCCATGGTGTATTACCCGCTGACCACGCTCATGTTGGCGGGCATTCGCGATGTGCTCTTGATCAGCACCCCCCAAGACACGCCGCGATTTACCGAGTTGCTCGGTGATGGCAGCCAGTGGGGCATGAACATCCAATATGCGGTACAGCCCAGTCCCGATGGCCTGGCTCAAGCCTTCATCATTGGCAAGGACTTTGTGGGCAATGACCCCAGCGCACTGGTGCTGGGGGACAACATTTTTTACGGCCATGATTTGGTAAAGCTTTTGGCCAACGCCAATCAACGTAACCATGGTGCCAGCGTGTTTGCCTACCATGTTCACGACCCGGAACGTTATGGGGTGGTCGATTTCGACCAGCAGCAACGTGCACTGACCATCGAAGAAAAGCCCAAGACGCCCAAAAGCAACTATGCCGTCACGGGCCTGTATTTCTATGACCAACAGGTGTGCGACATCGCTGCCGACATCCAGCCCTCGCCACGCGGCGAGTTGGAAATCACCGATGTGAACAAGCGCTATCTTGAACTGAACCAGCTGAACGTGGAAATCATGGGCCGAGGTTATGCTTGGCTGGACACAGGCACACACGACAGTCTGCTCGAAGCCGCTGGTTTTATTGCCACGCTGCAAAAGCGCCAAGGCCTGATGGTGGCTTGCCCCGAGGAAATTGCATTGACACAAAAGTGGATCGATGCGGCGGCCGTGCAAAAACTGGCGGCGCCACTGGCCAAAAATGGCTACGGTCAGTATTTGTTGAACTTGATCAAATGAACGCCCCGCAGGTCGGCGGCTTGGGCCGTGACCTGTGTGTTTGAAAATCCCATGCCAGGGCTCAAACCTCTGGCCCAGCCCACCCCATGACATGCCCTACACCGTCACCCCCACGGCCTTGCCCGAAGTTTTGATCCTGGAGCCCCAGGTGTTTGGCGACGCGCGCGGGTTTTTCTTCGAATCCTTCAATCAGCGCGACTTCGCTGAAAAAACCGGCGTTCAGCTGCCTTTTGTCCAGGACAACCACAGCAAATCGGCGCAAGGCGTGCTGCGCGGTTTGCACTACCAGATTCAAAACCCGCAGGGCAAGTTGGTGCGTGTGGTGCAAGGCCGGGTGTTCGATGTGGCGGTGGATTTGCGCCAAAGCTCGGCCACCTTGGGCCAATGGGTGGGGGTGTATCTGGATGCAGACAAACACCAGCAGCTGTGGGTGCCTCCAGGTTTTGCGCATGGTTTTGTGGTGCTCAGCGAAACGGCCGAATTTTTGTACAAAACCACCGATTACTGGTATCCCGCTCACGAGCGCAGCCTGCGCTGGGACGATCCCACCCTTGGCATCGAGTGGCCCATGCAAGGCCTGCCTCAATTGGCGGCGAAAGACGCTGCAGCGCACCTGTGGGACCAAGCTGAAAAATTTGCCTGAAGCTGGCCCTCAATACCCCTTGGGATTTTGCGACTGCCAGCGCCATGCGTCTTCGCACATGCGCTCCACACCCAACTGGGCCTGCCAGCCCAGAGCTTGCCGGGCCAGCTCGGTGTCGGCATAGCAGGCCGCCACATCGCCCGGGCGGCGTGCAACAAACTGGTAGGGCACGGGCACACCTGTGACGCGGGCAAAGGTGTCGGCCAATTCCTTGACACTGACACCGCGCCCAG
>CAITSG010000343.1 GCA_903894995.1 uncultured Burkholderiales bacterium | reverse complement strand
GCGGCCAGGATGCACCGACCGCCACAAACGCTGGATCAGCGGGCATCACTCAAAAGGCGTTTCACCAGAAGGTCAAAATCACCCTTCAAAAGACTGACCGGTTTGGCATTGCCCCACTCTGCAACAGCACTGGCCAGCAAATTGGACCTGGCCTCTTAGCTGACTTGCCTGACTTGTGCGGGTTGAGATGCAGGACTCAGGCGCAGTTGAAGTTCGATCCGGTCGGGCTTGCCCGACCAACCCGTGAGATTGTCTTCGTAATGCGCAACACGGGTTTCCAGCACATGGGTGCCACCGCGACGCATGCACTCTGCAGCCGGCTGAGCTGCCTCGCCTAGGATCGCGACCGTCTGCCATCCCGCCTGCTGAACGGCCTTCTCAACCCGTTGGCCAATTTCCGCACCGCTGCCGGGGTATTTTTCTTGTCCGTTGCTTGGGTCTCCCGGGTGCGCGACACAGACCAATGACTTCGCCGTGACGCTGTGGATGGCTTGGGACGTGGCACCCGTGGGCTGCGTTTGTTGGGTGACGACGGGGACCGCGCTGCAAGAAATCAAGCCAACACAACTCAACACCAGCACTGATTTTTCTAAATATTTCAATTTAATATCCATCAAAAAAAATGTTACTTTATAGTAAATAATTGCTTAAAAAGACAAAAACAACAATTTGTAACGACAAAATGTAGGCTTGGACTTGGGCTTGGGCTTGGGCGGCAAATTCTGCAAGGGCGCACCGGGCGCGCGCGCGACATGAGCGACAGCTCGGTCTCGGTGAAGTCGGTCATCACCCTGTGGTTCACGGGTCCATCGGCTTCAAGCTGCACAAGGACTTGCCCATGCCGCACAGGGTCTTCAGGCTCCATACCCGCTTCGTCCACAGAAGCTGACACCTACAATGCATGCCATGGCTAATCCTCCCGATATTTGCATCCGTGGCGCTGGCATTGTGGGCCGCACTTTGGCCTTGCTGCTGGCCCGTGAACGGCTGAATGTGGCCTTGGTCGAGACACCCCAGCCCAACACGGCCCCCGACGTGCGCGCCTATTCGCTCAACGGTGCGGCCAAGGCCTTGCTGCAAGACCTGCGCTGCTGGCCCGAGGCCCCCGCCGTCACGCCCGTGCACCAGATGCAAATCTGGGGCGACGATGGCGGCCAGCTCAACTTCGGTGCCCGCGATCACGGTGTGGGCGAACTCAACTGGATGGTGGATGTGCCTGTGCTGCAAGCGCTGCTGGGCCAAGCCGTGCAGTTTCAGCCCCAGATTCAAGTGGTGCAGGCCCCGGTGGCCGCGCCCCTCACGGTGGTGTGTGAAGGCCGCGCCAGCCAGACCCGCGCCGAGCTGGGCGTGGGCTTTGACATCACGCATTACGAGCAACACGCCCTGGCCACCCGCCTGGTGTGCGAGCGAGCGCACGAGGGCATCGCCCGGCAATGGTTTGGCTGGAGCCAAGCGCCCGGCCTGTCGCAGCCGCAAGCCGAGGTGCTGGCCCTGCTGCCCTTGGGGGGCGAAGGCGGGCGCGAAGTCGCGCTGGTCTGGTCGGTGCACCCGCTGCGGGCACAAGAATTGATGGCCATGCCGCCCGAAGACTTTGCCGCTGCGCTGGCCCCGGCCTGCGGCCACGCCTTGAGCGGCATGCAGTTGTCGGCCGAACGTGCCGTGTGGCCGCTGCAACTGGCCCGTGCCGAACGCTGGATCGGTGCCATGCCGGGCACGGTCAAACAGTCATTTGCCTTGGCTGGCGACGCCGCCCACACCCTGCACCCGCTCGCTGGCCAAGGCCTGAATGTGGGCCTGGCGGATGTGGCGGAACTCGTCAACGTGATCCGCGCCAAAGAATTCTGGCGGCCGCTCTACGACCCCAAACTGCTGCGCCGTTACGAGCGCGCACGCCAGGCCGATGTGCAGGCCATGGGCCTGGTCACAGATGGTCTGCAGCGCCTGTTTGCCCAGCCCGGTCCGGTCTGGCAAAACCTGCGCAACTGGGGCATGCTGGGATTTGACCGCAGTGGGCCCCTCAAACACTGGATGACACAACGCGCCATGGGCCAAAGCACACCGCCCAACCCTGCCAAGTCCACAAACTGATTTGTCCTTCTCTTTTTTGATTCCGAAAGCGTCTCTCATGAAGTTCTCTCTGTCCAAACTGGCCCTGATCGTGGCCACCGCCACCTTATCGCTGGGCAGCGTGATGGCGCAGGAAGCGGCGATTCGCAAAAACCTGAGCGAGCGCCTGCCCAACCTGCCCAAGATTGACGAGGTGAGCAAAACCCCGATGAACGGGCTGTTTGAGATCCGCATGGGCAACGAGGTGATGTACAGCGATGCCGAAGGCAACTTCCTGATTCAGGGCGCACTCATCGACACGAAACAAAAGCGCAACCTGACCGAAGAGCGCATGGACAAACTTTCGGCCATCCCCTTTGACCAGCTGCCCCTGAAAACCGCCTTCACCCAGGTGCGTGGCAACGGCAAACGCAAGCTGGCCGTGTTTGCCGACCCCAACTGCGGCTACTGCAAGCGCTTCGAAAAAGACTTGCAAAAGCTGGACAACGTGACCATTTACCACTTTCTTTATCCCATCTTGGGCGAGGACTCCAAGACCAAATCCAAAAACATCTGGTGCGCCAAAGACAAGGCCAAGGTCTGGAACGACTGGATGATCAACGGCACCACACCAACCGTTGCCAACTGCGATACCTCGGCCATTGACTCGATCGTGGCCTTTGGCCAGAAAAACCGCATCACCGGCACCCCCCTGCTCTTGTTTGCCGATGGCTCTCGCGTCCCCGGTGCCGTGCCCATGGCCCAAGTTGAAAAAATGCTCGCCGAGATCAAATGACACCCACACTGCCGCACTCCATGACCGAAGACCCGACCTGGCGGCTGATCCGCCGCTTGGGTTACGCCGGGCTGATCCCTTTTGTGTTTTTGGCCCTGTGCCTGTGGCTGGTTGGCCCCGATCTGCACCCCTATGTGGCCCTGTCCATGCAAGGCTATGGCGCGGTGATCGTGTCGTTTTTGGGCGGCATCCACTGGGGCGTGGGCTTTCGCAACGCCTTGATCAGCCCCAACGCGCCGCGCATCCACTTCACCTGGGGCGTCGCGCCCTCCCTGCTGGCCTGGGTGGGCGTGATGATGCCCGCCTTCGCAGGTTTGCCCCTGCTGGGCTTTGTGCTGATCGGCTGCTATGTGATGGACCGCCGCACCTGGCCGGCCGCGGGTCTGGCCCCCTGGCTGCCCATGCGCTTGCAACTGACCATCGTGGCCAGCTTGAGTTGCTTT
>CAITSG010000342.1 GCA_903894995.1 uncultured Burkholderiales bacterium | reverse complement strand
GGGCTTCATCTTCGTGTTCACCATGGGTGGTTTCACCGGACTGATCTTGGCCATGGCCCCGATCGACATCCAACTGCAAGACACTTACTACGTGGTGGCCCACTTCCACTACGTGTTGGTGGCAGGTTCTTTGTTTGCGCTGTTCGCCGGTGTTTACTACTGGATTCCCAAGTGGACCGGCCTGATGTACAACGAATCACGCGGCAAGATCCACTTTTGGTGGTCCCTGATCTCGTTCAACGTGACCTTCTTCCCGATGCACTTCTTGGGTCTGGCTGGCATGCCACGCCGCTATGCCGACTACCCCATGCAGTTCACCGACTTCAACATGATCGCCTCGGTGGGTGGCTTCTTGTTCGGTTTTGCACAGGTTTATTTCTTCGTGTTCGTGGTCTTGCCTTGCATGTTGGGCAAGGGCGAAAAAGCGCCCCAAAAACCTTGGGATGGCGCCGAAGGCCTGGAGTGGGAAGTGCCTTCGCCAGCACCATTCCATACCTTTGAAAATCCACCCAAGCTGGACGCTACAGCTACTCGTGTGATCGGTTGATGGACATGGCCATGACCCCTGAACAAAGAAAAAGCAATGTGCGCCTGGGCCTGATCTTGGCCTCGGTGGCCTGCGTTGTATTGGCTGGTTTTGTGGCCAAGATGATGCTCTTGATGCCTTGAGAAAATCATGATGAACCTGCGCGGTGAAAATCTGAAGATGGTGGGCAAGCTGGCGGTGGTGACCGCGGGCATGTTCTGTTTCGGTTACGCGCTGGTGCCCATCTACAAGGCCATTTGCGAGATGACGGGCATCAATATCCTTTCCATCGCTGAAACGCAAATTCCTGGCAATGCCAAGGCGGGCAAAGCCGCCGAAGTGTTGCGCAACAGCCAGGTGGACACCAGCCGGACCATCACGGTAGAGTTCGATGCGAATGTGCGCGGTCCATGGCAGTTCAAGCCTGAAAAACGATCCATGCAGGTTCACCCTGGTGAGCTGAGCACGGTGATGTACGAGTTTCAAAACGTGCAAAACCGCCGAATGGCGGCTCAAGCCATTCCCAGCTACGCGCCTCAACAGGCTGCCAGCCATTTCAACAAGCTCGAGTGCTTCTGTTTCAACCAGTACACACTGGAGCCGGGTGAAAAAAAGTCCTGGCCCGTGGCCTTTGTGATCGACCCCAAGTTGTCCAAAGACGTGACCACCATCACGTTGTCCTACACCTTCTTTGAAGTGGGTGGTAAGACACCGGCAGCACCGGGAGCGCCCATCGCAGCTGCCGTGCAACCCTTGCCGGTGAAGACAGGATGGGGTTCATGAACGCGCCTGAGCGCAAAACATCTTGGCTGCGCACCATTCAAGCGGTGCTGTGGTCATTTGTTGGGCTTCGCAAGACTTCCGAATCCCAGCAAGACATTGAGAAGCTCAACCCATTCCACATCATTGGTGTGGCCATCGGTTTGGCATTGTTGTTTGTACTGGGGCTGATCGCCCTGGTCAATTGGGTGGTGGCTCAGCCGACTGGCTTCTAACCCCCAAAGTATGATTTCGAATAAGACAGAGCAGGAGTTTCCATGAGTTCAGCAGCACACGGCACCACGCCTTATTACTACGTTCCACACGAGTCACGACACCCGGTGATGGCAGCCATAGGTCTGTTTTTCCTGATTTTGGGCGCAAGCCAGTGGATCAACGGTGCTGAATGGGGCATGTATTGCCTGTTTTTTGGCATGGCGTGGTGGTTGATTGTTTTGTACCAGTGGTTTTCTGAAGCCGTACAAGAAAGCGAGGGCGGCATGTACGGCCGGAAAATCGACTTGTCTTACCGCTGGAGCATGACCTGGTTCATCTTTTCGGAAGTCATGTTTTTTGGTGCTTTCTTCACGGCACTGTGGTGGGCCCGTGCTCACTCAATTCCTGCCCTGGGGAGCCTCGAAAACGCATTGCTTTGGCCTGACTTCAAAGCCGCTTGGCCGAGCGTGGTGGCCGGAGCAACCACTTCGCCAGCTGGTTTTGTCGAGCCCTTCCAAACCATGGGCCCTTTTTGGTTGCCCACCATCAACACCGCTTTGCTGTTGACATCGGGCGTGACCTTGACCATTGCTCACCATGCCTTGCAAGTGGGTAATCGCAGCAAAACCATCATGTACATGTGGATGACGGTGATTTTGGGCGTGATTTTCTTGTTCGTTCAAGGTTATGAATACGCCCATGCTTGGGGTGATTTGAACCTCAAATTGTCTTCCGGCATTTATGGTTCGACTTTCTACATGTTAACCGGTTTCCATGGCTTTCACGTGTTCGTGGGCATGTTGATGCTCTTGTTCATCACCTTGCGTTTGCAAAAAGGCCACTTCACCAAAGACCGTCACTTCGGCTTTGAGGGCGCGGCTTGGTACTGGCACTTCGTGGACGTGGTCTGGTTGGGTTTGTACATCCTCGTCTATTGGATGTAAGCCTGCCCTTGGCACCGAAAAAAAGCGCCTAAGGGCGCTTTTTTGTTGGGGATGAATGAAGCGGAAACGCCAGATCAAACCGAGATGGCGTGGTCCATAAAGACCAAAGAACCGGTCAAGCCCCGGGGGGAATGCCTGTAGGCTGGATCCAGCCCACTTTCCAGGCCACCAGCACGCAGATGAAGAGGACAATGGAAAAGCCAACACGGAAAGCCAGAGCGGTGGCCATGTTGCCTTTTTTGGGCGCTTGGCCCTCAACGGGCGGGGCACTGCCCCGCATCATGTACATCAGGGCCGAGCCCAGACTGACCAAAATGGCGAGAAACGCGATGGCGACAAGAATTTTCATAGAGACATTATCCAATGACTGACAAACCCCTTGACTGGAAAAGATGGCTGGTGATGGCGGTGTCTGCCGCAGGCGTGGCCATCACCTTTTACCTGGGGCTGTGGCAGCTTGGCCGCGCCAGCGAAAAAACCGCCATGCAAGCCGCACGAACGCAACAGGCGGACAAAGAGGTGCTGGACGGTCGCACCCTGAGTGGTGGGCCTGAAGGCGTGGCGGGGCGCAACGCGATGATTCATCGCCGCTTGGTGGTAACAGGACGATGGCTGCCAAATCACACGGTGTACCTGGAGAACCGGCAGATGAATGCCAAACCAGGGTTTTTTGTACTCACGCCTTTGCAGATCGAAGGCACGGGCGAAGTCTTGGTGGTGCAGCGCGGTTGGGCGCAGCGCTCCTTCACTGACCGTACCGCATTGCCGCCAGTGCAGACGTCTGAAGATCGGGTGCAAATAGAAGGCCATTTGGCCCCATGGCCATCAAGGCTCTATGACTTTGGCGGGGCCGAGACGGGTCCAATACGGCAAAATCTCAACCTGACAGCTTACCGACAAGAAACAGGTTTGAAGGTGCTCGAAGTCACCTTGCTGCAATCGGGCGGGCCCTCTGAAGGCCTGCTGCGCGAATGGCCCGTGGTGGCCAGTGGCGTCGCAAAGCACCACGGTTATGCATTTCAATGGTTTGGCCTGAGTGGCCTGATCACTTTACTTTATGTCTGGTTCCAAATTGTCCAACCCCGCCGCCAAAAACGACCTGCCTGACAGCCCCCTAGCCATGACGGTGCACGACTTGCCCAGCCCCGGTGCTGTGGTGCAAGCCGAT
>CAITSG010000341.1 GCA_903894995.1 uncultured Burkholderiales bacterium | reverse complement strand
TGTGGACCACAACGGGTCTATCGCGGCGAGGGCGCCGCTCCTACAGGGTGCCGCTCCCATGGGCGATGCTCCAATTGAGCGCCCAATGACTTTTGTAGGAGCCCCGCCCCGGGGCGATCACTTGTCGACCACAACGGGTCTATCGCGGCGAGGGCGCCGCTCCTACAGGGTGCCGCTCCCATGGTCGATGCTCCAATTGAGCGCCCAATGACTTTTGTAGGAGCCCCGCCCCGGGGCGATGACTTGTGGACCACAACGCGTCTATCGCGGCGAGGGCGCCGCTCCTACAGGGTGTCGATCCCATGGGGCGCCCAAACAGCCTTACAAAGTGATGATGGTGCAACCCGTGGTCTTGCGGGCTTCCAGGGCGATGTGTGCGTCCTGAATTTGCGCCAGCGGGAAGGTCTGGTCGATGTGGATCGTCACTTTGCCACTGGTAACGGCTTCGAACAAATCATCGGCCATCTCTTGGGTGTTTTCGCGGGTGGTGATGTGGCTGAACAAGGTCTGGCGCGTCACGTAGATCGAACCCTTGGGGCCCAAAATGCCAGGTGCAAAAGGTGCCACAGGACCCGAAGCATTGCCAAAGCTGGCCATCAAACCAAACGGAGCCAGGCAGTCCAGCGACTTGTCCCAAGTGTCCTTGCCCACCGAGTCGTACACCACTTTCACGCCCTTGCCGCCGGTGATTTCCTTGACCTTGGCCTGGAAATCTTCGGTGGAGTAATTGATGCAGAACTCCGCGCCATTGGCCAAAGCCAGTGCGCACTTGGCGTCGCTGCCGGCCGTGCCAATCAAGCGCAAGCCCAGTGCCTTGGCCCACTGGCAGGCGATCAGGCCCACGCCACCGGCTGCGGCGTGGAACAGCACAAAGTCACCGGCTTTCAGGCCACCCTGGGGCAGCGTGCGCTTGAGCAAATATTGGGCCGTCAAACCCTTGAGCATCATGGCCGCGCCGGTTTCGAAAGAGATCGCATCGGGCAGCTTGCACACGCACTTGGCAGGCATGACACGCACTTCGCAGTAGCTGCCGGGCGGCTGGCTGGCATAGGCTGCGCGGTCACCCACTTGCAGGTGCGTGACGCCCTCGCCTACGGCTTCGACCACGCCCGAGCCTTCCATGCCCAATTTGAGGGGCATGGGCAGCGGGTACAAACCACCGCGCTGGTACACGTCGATGAAGTTCAGGCCAATGGCTTTGTGGCGGATGCGGATCTCGCCAGGGCCGGGCTCGCCCACCGTGACATCGACCAATTTCATGACTTCGGGACCGCCGTTTTGGTCAATTTGGACTGCAAGGCTCATCGTGTTCTCCTGTTGGAATGGTGGTTTCAGACCGGACACTTTGCCACGAATCGTGTCCCCGAGCAGAGAACGGGGACAGCTTGGCGACAGCGGGAAAACCCGAGTGCCGCTAGAGTGAGGTATGACCCAGAAACTTTCGCCCGTGACCGCCTTGTTGCTGACGGTCCCACCTTTGCTGTGGGCAGGCAATGCGGTGGTGGGCCGCCTGGTCAGCGATTTGGTGCCGCCCATCACACTCAATTTTTTGCGCTGGGCTGTGGCCTTGTTCATCTTGCTGCCTTTGGCAGCCTGGGTCTTGAAGCGCAACAGCGGTCTGTGGCACCACTGGCGGCGTTTTGCCTTGCTCAGCTTGCTGGGCGTAGGATGCTACAACGCGCTGCAATACCTGGCGCTGCAAACCTCCACCCCTTTGAATGTGACCCTGGTGGCGGCCAGCGGCCCCGTGTGGATGTTGGGCATTGGGGCGCTGTTTTTTCAGGCCCCGGTTCGCCGCGCCCAAGTCTATGGGGCGGTGCTGTCCATCGTGGGCGTGCTGGTGGTCTTGTCGCGCGGCGACTGGGCTCAACTCATGGCGGTGCGTCTGGTGGTGGGTGATTTGTTCATCTTGCTGGCCACGGCCTGCTGGTCTTGGTACAGCTGGCTGCTGACGCGCAAAGACGAACCCGAAGCCATCCGCAAAGACTGGGCGGCCTTTTTGCTCGCACAGGTGGTGTTTGGCTTGGCCTGGTCGGGCTTGTTTGCGGGCATGGAATGGGGCTTGACCGACGCACACATCACTTGGGGCTGGCCGCTGGCAAGTGCGTTGGCCTTTGTGGCCGTGGGCCCGGCCGTGCTGGCCTACCGCTGTTGGGGGCTGGGCATCCAGCAGGCAGGCCCTGCTGTGGCCGGCTTTTTCGCCAACCTCACGCCGCTGTTTGCGGCCATCTTCTCAGCCGCCTTTTTGGGTGAGTTGCCCCAGCTGTTCCACGGGCTGGCATTTGCGCTGATCATTGGCGGGATTTGGGTGTCATCAAGAAAATAAGACGAGAGGTTTTGACCCAGCTGAACCCAAAATTTCACACATTGATTTTTGCTGCGAGCACGGGCAAAGACTTGAAGAAAGACTCCTTTGCAGCGGTAGCAGACATCGGCTGACAGCGGAGGCTGCTTGTTATCGATCATCAGTGGACCTACAACGTCTATTTGATATTTGTTTTTATATTGAGTATTTTTATATTTTTTATTTCTAAATTTACCTCTGAATTTTTTATATATTTCTTTTTGAACGTATTTCCGTCACAAATATTAAACAAATAAAAGCTCCAATGAAAACGTTTTCATTTGGAGTGATTTTGTGAGCATCAAAGAACTTGCTGCCAAGGCCGATGTATCCATGGCAACTGTGTCAAGGGTATTCAACTTGCCAGATAAGGTGAATGCTGAAACGCGCGCTCACGTACTTGAGATCGCAAAAAAAATTGGGTACTTCCCGAATGCCAGCGCGCGAAGTCTTCGCACACAGCGCAGTCGCGTTCTAGGTGTCGTGTTGCCTACCCTGCTGAACCCTGTTTTTGCTGAGTGTTTAGATGGCATTGCGCAAGCTGCAAGCGCGAGCGGGTACGCGATTCTTCCAATGACGACGGATTACAAACTTGAACAAGAAGAGTTAGCAGTCAATCAACTACTCGCCGGAAATGTGGACGGTATGGTGCTTGTGGTCTCCAACCCTGCGACATCCCAAGCGTTGGTTCGATTGCGTGTTGCACAGTTGCCCTACGTACTGGCTTACAACCGACAAATTGATCATCCCTGTGTATCTGTCGACAACGAACTAGCGATGCGCGAAACAGTGATCCGGTTGGTTGCCTTAGGCCATAAGCGAGTAGCGCTGATCAGCGGTCAGCTCGCTGCATCAGATCGCGCTCAACAACGCAAGCGTGGTTTTAGCGAGGGGATGCGCTCCCATGGCTTGGATGATTCCAATTGTTTAGAAGTTCCATTTGTCGAAACAGCAATTCAAGAAATTGGCAAATTATTGCGACAAAGTAACCGCCCCACTGCGCTGGTTTGTTCAAACGACTTGATTGCGATACGCAGTATCAGAGCTGCCCATTTAGCAGGTTTACGCGTTCCTCAAGACATCAGCATTACCGGCTTTGACGGCATTGCCATTGGTGAAGACATGACGCCGATGCTCAGCACGATCACACAACCCAACCAAGTCATTGGGCAGCGCAGCGTTGAGTTGCTTGTTCGATCTTTAACCGAAGGAACGCCGCTTAACCCCAGCGACAGCCTCTTGTTGGCTCACAGTTTTCGCCAAGGCGAATCGTGCGCGCCTGTTGCCATTCCCGTACCGCATTCATAACAAAAAGAAGCTTCTTTCGTTTCACCCTCTTTTAACCCTCGGAGTCTTTATGCAAAAACAATTGAAAAACTTTGCACGCACAGCCCTTTTGTCATTTGGTCTTGCTGCTAGCGTGAGTGCATTTGCACAAAACGCGATCTGCTACAACTGTCCTCCTGAGTGGGCCGATTGGGCAAGCCAAATCAAAGCGATCAAAGCCAAGACCGGCGTCACCGTCCCGCCTGACAACAAAAACTCTGGCCAGTCATTGGCGCAATTGGTTGCTGAGAAAGCGAGCCCAGTTGCTGATGTGACCTATTTGGGTGTGACATTCGCCATACAGGCGCAAAAGGAAGGCGTCGTTGCCGCTTACAAACCTGCTGGTTGGAATGACATTCCTGATGGTCTGAAAGACCCTCAAGGCAACTGGTTCACGATTCACACCGGCACGCTGGGCTTTATGGTCAATGTGGACGCCCTCAAAGGCAAACCAGTACCAAAGTCTTGGGCGGATCTGCTCAAGCCAGAATACAAAGGTCTAATTGGTTACCTTGACCCCTCATCCGCTTTTGTTGGCTATGTTGGCGCAGTTGCCGTCAATCAAGCTCGTGGTGGCTCTTTGGATAACTTTGGCCCAGGCATCGACTACTTCAAAGCTTTGCAAAAGAACGAACCTATCGTGCCTAAACAAACTGCCTATGCACGGGTTCTCTCTGGCGAAATTGCGATCTTGCTGGACTATGACTTCAACGCGTACAGAGCTCAGTACAAAGACAAGGCCAATGTGCAATTTGTGATTCCAACTGAAGGTACGTTGGTTGTGCCCTACGTGATGAGCAAAGTAGCCAACGCGCCAAATGGCAACAATGCCAACAAGGTGCTGGACTTCGTGTTGTCCGATGAAGGCCAAGCCATTTGGGCTAACGCATATTTGCGCCCTGTTCGTGCAGCAGCTATGCCCAAAGAAGTGCAAGCTCGTTTTCTGCCCGCCAATGAATATGCGCGAGCCAAAAGTGTTGACTACAGCAAGATGGCTGCGGTTCAAAAAACATTTTCTGACCGCTACCTCAAAGACGTTCAGTAATTTTTGACCAAGGCACCCCGCATGACTTCCCCCTCACGTCTGCTGGGTGCCTGCATTGCGCCCGCGATTGCTTTCTTCGCTGCCTTTTGGCTTTTGCCAGTCGTTAGATTATTTGCATTGCCAGCCGAAAAGGGCTGGGATACATATTTCGCTGTTTTAACCAACAGCCGTTATTTACAAAGCTTGATCAACACATTGGGACTATCGCTTGGCGTGACGTTCGTGACTTTGATATTGGGTGGTTTGGTTGGTATCACCCTGGCCAGGCTGCGTTTCAAAGGTAAACCGTTGTTGTTGTCTTTACTGACATTACCTCTGTCTTTTCCCGGTGTGATCATCGGTTTTTTCATCATCTTGTTGGGCGGGCGTCAAGGCTTCGTAGCTGACGTTACCGAATGGTTGGGGCTGGGTCGGACCACTTTCGCGTATGGATTCCTGGGTCTTTTTCTAGGATATTTGTATTTTTCACTGCCACGCGCAATCGCTACTTACACAGCGGCTGCCAGTGCCATGGATGCACAACTTGAAGAAGCCGCCAGATCACTTGGCGCAACCCGTTGGCAAGTCGCCACGGATGTCTGGATTCCAGAGCTGACACAAACCACGCTGGCTTGTGGCGCTATTGTTTTTGCAACATCCATGGGCGCTTTTGGAACAGCATTTACTTTGGCCAGTAAGTTTGAGGTGCTGCCCATCAGTATCTATAACGAATTCACAAATTACGCCAACTTTGCACTTGCGGCCAGCTTATCGATTGTGTTGGGCCTCATCACATGGCTGAGTTTATTTTTAACGCATCGTGCAGCAGGTCCTGCAGCAGCAGGGGCCTAAAGTCATGTCGCATCCACGCCAACTTCCGCTCCTGCTACCGGCCTTGACTGTGATCGTTAGCCTCTTCATGCTAGCGCCTATTGCCTTGTCAGTCTTAGCGGGCTTAGTCAATAACTACAGTAAGGGACTTTCAAGCGGTCTGACCTTACGCTGGCTTGGTGAGGTGCTCGACGTTTATGGCAGCACCATCACCGCTTCATTGTTGTTGGCTATTTTGTGTGTGATTGGCAGCCTGATAATGGGTGTACCTTGTGCCTATGCGTTGGCGCGCACTAAATCACGGTGGGCGAGATTGTTCGAGCAATTACTGACTTTGCCAGTGGCCGTGCCCGGTCTTGCTACCGCATTGGCGCTGGTATTGGCATATGGACAAATACGAGGATTTCGCCAAAGTTTTGCTTTTATTTTGGTCGGTCATTTGGTGTTTACCTTGCCCTTTATGGTGCGTACCGTCAGTGCTGCGTTTCGACGCAAGGAACTTATTGCGTTAGAAGAGGCAGCACGCTCCTTAGGTGCGAGCTTTATTCAGCGCTTTATGGGCGTCTTGGTCCCCGCAGTGCTGCCTGCCATCGTGGCCGCTAGTCTTATGGTTTTTACCTTGTCAGTTGGTGAGTTCAATTTGACTTGGATGTTGCACACACCACTCACTCGGACCTTACCGGTAGGACTGGCTGACAGTTATGCCTCTATGCGTATCGAAATTGGCTCAGCTTACACATTGGTCTTTTTACTGGTCATCTTGCCTGTGTTGTGGGGCTTGCAATGGCTTGGACACTTAATAGAGAAGCACCATGGAACTTGAACGAACGCGCGTCGATGTGATCAACTGCGCCAAAACATATCCAGATGGAACACGCGGATTACAAGCAACCACATTGTCAATCGAGCCAGGTGAAGTATTGGCCTTGCTCGGCCCATCTGGGTGTGGAAAAACGACCTTACTTCGGTTGATTGCGGGCTTAGAAACGCCAGACGCTGGCAGCCGCATTTTGTTTGGTCAGCAAGATGTGACTTCGCTTCCTATTGAGAAGCGTGGCATTGGAATGGTTTTTCAGCACTATGCGCTTTTTCCGCAAATGTCAGTCGAGGGGAACATTGGCTACGGCCTGCGAATTCGGGGCGTATCAGTGGATGAACAAAAACGAGTTGTGGGTGAGTTGGTCGATTTAGTGCGACTCAATGGTCTCGAGAAAAAGAAGCCTGCAGAACTCTCTGGTGGACAACGCCAACGCGTTGCCTTAGCCCGTGCTGTGGCTGTTCGCCCTCGCGTTTTATTACTTGATGAACCATTAACTGCCCTGGACGCCAAGCTCAAAGAAACTTTGCGCACGGAATTGGCCGAGCTGTTGAGACGTTTGAACATTACTGCGATTCACGTCACACATGACCAACAAGAGGCGATGGCGATCGCTGATCGACTGGCGGTTATGCAGGCAGGACGAATTGTTCAGGTTGGCGATGGTGAAACCTTGTATCGTTCCCCCGTGCACCCTTTTGTGGCTAGTTTCTTAGGACGTATCAATCGTCTTCAACGTGACTCGCGTGCCATCGATCGCCACATCTTAAACTTCGGTGGTCTTGAGATGCCTTGCCCTGTTGATGGGAATCATCAGGCGGACATTCTGGTGCGTCCTGAAGACATTGAAGTTGGACTTATTCAACCTGAATGGGGCGAGGCAACCGTTATGCGCCGGACATTCCTGGGTGAACGCGTTCACCTGTTGTTAGATGTCAAGGGACAGTCAGAACTCTTTGCCGATGTCGACAAAGATCATCCTGCGCGAGTGGGTGACAAAGTCGGCGTTCGCATTCATCCTAATCGCCTGATGCCTTGCCTTGAAACCGATATTCAGTGATTTATCATGTCCCATACTTTTTTGATTCAACTCTCTGATACCCATATCCGCGAACCTGGTCGATTGGCTTATGGTCGGCTCGATACAGCGCCTTACCTCAGTCAAGCTGTTCAAGCCATTGATCGCTTGCCTCAGAAGCCTGATGCCGTGGTGATCACAGGAGATTTGACAGACTTTGGCCGTCCAGCTGAATACGAACACTTGCGGGAGCTTCTTCAACCTTTGACTGTGCCTGTCTATTTATTGCCAGGAAACCATGACGATCGACAGCAAATGCGATCTAGTTTTCCTGAACACACTTACTTAGGCACAGAAGGCTTTGTTCAATACAGTGTTTCAATCGGCAACCTGCAATTGATCACACTGGATACAGTGGTTCCAATGGCAAGCGAAGGCTCACTGTGTGTTGATCGTCTAAATTGGCTGGCAGTGGAGCTTGACAAGTACAGCCATCGACCTGTTGTTGTGGCCATGCATCATCCTCCATTCAAAACATTGATTGGGCATATGGATGAGATCGGTCTGTTAAGTGGCTCGTCGGAGCTAGAGACTTTGTTAGCTCGCTATCCGAATGTTGAACGCGTCATTTGTGGACATTTACATCGGGCTATACAGGTGAATTTCGGCAGCACCATGGCTGTAACTGTCCCATCTGTGGCACATCAAATATGCTTAGACCTTTCGCCGAAGGCTGCATCTGCGTGGCTCATGGAGCCGCCTGGCTTCGGCATCCACACCTTGCCTCTTAACGGGCGTATGGTTAGTCACACCGCCTACAGTGGGATTTTCGATGGTCCATACCCATTCCATGAGCCTGGTGGCCAATTGATTGACTGAACAAAAGTTCATGCAGAACTTATCGATTTTGATTACTCACTGCCTATAGCTGGCAGTTATGGGTCGGCTGCCGCTAAAGGTTTACTAATGGCCTCGTCCGCTACCAGCCAGAAGAAGCCCCTCACCCCATTAACCCAACTCTTCCTGGCCCTGCATTCCAGCGAAAAGCCGCTGCTATCGCATATCCGCGATAGCAGCACTTCAGCGCAGCCCACTGAAAAGCGTCAATACGTGCCCGGATATGCCCCGCCATCAGCCAACACGTTTTGGCCCGTCATGTAAGCCGCATGCTGGCTGCACAAGAAGGCGCAAATCGCACCGAACTCTTGCGGGTTGCCATAGCGGCCGGCCGGGATTTGAGCTTGCTGGATCACGCGCAGCTCTTCCACCGTCTTGCCGACTTTTTGGGCCATGGCGGGCAAGGTTGAGCGGATGCGGTCGGTGTCGAACTTGCCGGGCAGCAAATTGTTGATGGTCACGCCTTGGCCCGCGATCTTGCTGCGCGATGTGCCGGCCACAAAACCTGTGAGGCCACTGCGGGCGCCATTGGACAAGCCCAGCACGTCGATGGGCGATTTCACCGAGCTGCTGGTGATGTTGACGATGCGGCCAAAGCCGCGTGCGGCCATGCGGTCCACGGTGGCCTTGATGAGTTCAATGGGCGTGAGCATGTTGGCGTCAATGGCCTTGATCCATGCCTCGCGGTCCCAGTCGCGGAAATCACCGGGAGGTGGGCCACCTGCGTTGGTGACCACGATGTCGTAATCTTTGCAGGGGCCACCGGCCACGTTCCAGATGGCTTCACGTCCGGCTTCGGTGGTGATGTCTTGTGCCACCGCGATCAGCTGAACCTGGCCACCTGTTTCGGCGCGCAAGTCTTCTACGGCTTTGTTCAGCACCTCAGCCCCTCGCGCCACCATGACCACGTTCACGCCTTCGAGCGCCAAGGCCCGTGCGCAACCCCAGCCCAAGCCCTTGCTTGCGCCACCCACCAAAGCCCAT
>CAITSG010000340.1 GCA_903894995.1 uncultured Burkholderiales bacterium | reverse complement strand
GCGCAAATAATCACCACGTTGGATGTTTTCGTTCATCACCAAGCGGATGAAGTCTTCGTTGTCGCGGTGGTGGTCGTAGGTGAACTCCACCAATTTTTGCAGCGCTTGCGCAGGCGGCAGGTCATCCAGATTCAGGTCCGACTCGATGGCACGCATGCGACGGTAAGCCTCTTCGAGCACTGCCAAGTACAAGCCGTCTTTGCTGCCGAAATAGTAGTAAATCATGCGCTTGCTGGTGCGCGTGGCCGCGGCAATGGCGTCGATGCGCCCGCCCGAGAGGCCCTTGTCGGCAAACTCGTGCGTGGCCACCTGAAGGATCTCGGCCATGGTGCGGGCGGGGTCGTTGGTGCGGCTGGAGCCTGGTGTCTGGTGCTGATGAGGCTCTGAGGAATGTACCGGTTGGTTCATTATTTGAAGTATAGAACGCCTGCAGCCCCTTCCTAGCAGCCTGGCACGCCAGCTTGGCAAGCATGTGACCCCCTTTTGGACGGCGCACGGCTACAGTGGATGCACGACAGTTCACTCAAAGGTACAAACATGACAACAATCGGCATGATCGGCATCGGCATGATGGGCCACGGCATCGCGAGCAACCTGCTCAAGCACGGGCAAAGCCTGACGGTTCTGGAGCACCCCGGCAACCAGCCGCTGGACACCCTGCTGGCCGCAGGCGCACGCACCTGCACCACGCCACAGGCCCTGGCTGCGCAATCGGATGTGATCATTTTGTGCGTGACCGGCACGCCGCAGGTTGAAGCGGTGCTGATGGGCGAAAACGGTGTCTTAAAGGGCATGCGTCCGGGCACCATCGTCATCGATTGCTCCACCGCCGTGCCCGCCTCCACCGAAAAAGTTGCAGCCTTGGTCATCGCCCAGGGCGGGCAGTTTCTCGATTCACCCATGACGCGCACCCCCAAAGAAGCCGCCGAAGGTCGGCTGAACTTGCTGGTGGGTGGCGACGCGACCTTGTTTGAAACCTGCAAACCCATACTGGCCTGCTTTGCAGAAAACATCGTACACACCGGACCGATTGGCTCCGGCCACCGCATGAAGCTCTTGCACAACTACGTGTCGCTGGGCACCGTGACCTTGTTGGCCGAAGCCGCTGCTTGCGCCCAACGTGCGGGCGTGGACGCGAGCACCTTTGTGGAAGTGCTGTCCAAAGGCGGGGGCTGGGGCGCGGCGCTGGACCGCCTCAAACCCACGCTCACCACGGGCGACACCTCGGGCCTGCGCTTTTCCATGAGCAACGCGCTGAAGGACTTGACTTACTACAACCAGATGGCGATCGACACGCATGCCGACCACACCGTGGCGCAGGCCGTCAAAAACACGCTGGAAGCCGCGTGTCAGGAAGGCGACCCGAATGCGCTGGTGCCCGAGTTGGTGGCGCTGCTGGCCAAACGCCAAAGCACCTGAATGCTCCAGACACTCGCTGATTGATTCGGCCCGATGAAGTTTGAATGGCGCATGTTGTTGTCTGACATGCGGCTATTTGTTTCTTTGTAGGCGCCCCCCTGTGGGCGATGGCTTGCAGGGCGTGTTCCACGCCCATCGCCCACGGGGTGGGCTCCTACAAAAAGCCAACCCTTGAATGTTCTTCAAGACTTCAAGG
>CAITSG010000339.1 GCA_903894995.1 uncultured Burkholderiales bacterium | reverse complement strand
TGGCTGTGCACCCCACCCTCTTTTTTGAACAAGGCGTGGTAGTGCGCCGCCCCTTTGGGGTCAAAGCCACTCACATACAAAACACAACGCCGACGAACTTCAGTCACAGATTTGAATTTAAAAAATGGTGGGCTTTTCCAGACCCTTGTGCAGCACCAAATCGACCACGGCTTGTTCGCGCTTGTTGGCTCGCCGGCAATGGTCTTTTTGAAAACGGTCCGTGATCCAAATGATGCCCCGCGCCCACAGCCGGTGACGTTCGCGCCAGGCGTGCGAAGACACGCTCTCCCACGCATAGCCGTTGAAAACCGAGGCGTTGACAAAATGGTCCAGCGCCCTCACGCCAGCGCGTGCGCGGCTGTTGGGCCCCGAAAAACCCACCACCACCAAAATCAAATAGCCCAGCACAGCCATCGGCACCACCGCCGACATCAACACAAACCCCATCAAGCGTTCTTTCATGTCACAGCCCTTCTGTGAAGTGTCAATCGCACGCCGTTCGCCGATCGGATGGTCAATCGTCCCACGGGCTGCGGCACATGGCCAGGCACTGCAGCCAGCCGGTAACGGCCCACCAGGCTCGACAAAATCAGCACGGCTTCTTGCAGCGCAAAGGCGGCACCAATGCACACCCGGGGACCGGCCCCGAATGGCAGATAGGCCTGACGCAAAGAGGCCCGCGTGGCCTCGTCGTCGTACCGATCGGGGTTGAAGGCATCGGGCTCTTGCCACCACTGCCGATGCCTTTGAATCAGCCAAGGTGAAATCAGGATCGATGCGCCTTGGGGCACCGTTTTGTCCCGCATCGGGCAAGTTTGGGCCGACTCGCGCACCATGAAACCCACCGGCGGAAACAGCCGCAAGGTTTCCCTGAACACATTCCAAGTCAGGGCCATGGGCTTCAAATCGCTTTGCTCGACCGAGCGGCCCTGCAATTGGGCAGCGACTTCGGCCTGCACACGCGATTGCACCTCAGGTGCCTCGGCCAACAAATAACAGGCCCAAGTCAATGCACTGGCCGAGGTTTCATGGCCTGCCAAAAACAACATGGCCACCTGGTCCACCAACTCGTCGAAGCTGAAAGGCTGGCCCGATGCAGGGTCACGCGCAGCCATGAAGGCCGCCAAAATGTCGGCCGGGGCCGACACGTCTTGGCCCTCGCCATCGCGCACATGGGCCTCGTAGCGTGGCCGAATCAGCGCCTCCAGCAGCCCCCGGATTTCGCGGGCAGCCCGGCGGCTGCGCCACACGTCCCAAGGCCACACCAGCCAACGCACGCCATACATGGCGGGCAACATCAATTTGGGGGCCAAGGCCTGAAAACGTGCAAACGCATCAAACACGCAGTGCGCATCCACGCCCTCCAGTGGCTTGGAGAAAATCGTCCTGAAAATGATGTCGGCGGTGACAAAGGTCATCTCCACCTCGATGTCGTGCTCGGCCCCATCTGGCAAGCCATCCAATCGCGCAAGCATGGCATCGGTGGCGTCCTTCATGACCGGAAAAGCCACCTGCAAACGCGCTTGGGCAAAAGCCGGCCCCATCATGTCCCGTTGGCGTTGCCAAGTTGCGCCATTGGTGGTGAACACGCTGTCGCCCAGCAAAGGGCGCAAAGCGTCACCCAGCAAGGCGCTCTTGGGAAAATCGGCCGACTCTTCTTGCAACACCCGCTTGACCACCGCCGGGTCATTGACCATGTACAAATCCACGCCCGGCAAATGCACCTCGCCCATCTGCATGAGGTAACTGCGCTCATAAAGGCTGTCCAGCCATGAACGCCGAGCGCTGAAAAAAAACTTCCAAATGCCCGTGCGCGTCTTGCGCGGTGCGGGGTAAGCAGGGCAAAAATGGTTCATGAAACCACCGGATGCAAACCGCGCTGGCGCAAGCTCTGTGCACCGGCTGTCCAGGAAAAAAAATCATAGCTGCCGGGCAACTGCCCGGCCATCAAATACTGCAAATGCATGCGGCGCTTGTCTTTCTTCAAAACGGCATAAGTGGCCGCATCAAACAAGGTGTGAAACCGGGGCGATGTCATGGCGCGGGGGTTGACGGCTTGCCCCTTGACACACAAGGCCACCGGATCGACCAAAGCAAAACTGCCCCAGTCAGACGGCGAAGAACAATCTACCCAAAATAAGTGCGGGTTGGCCCCAACACACGCCAGCTCATCGCGAAGCGCATGGGCTTTGGGCATGAGAGCAAACAGTGGAATGCAATGCCCCAGCGTCAGCACCGACAGCTTGGACAAAGCCTTAGGCACATCGGCGCAGCGCTTGACCGTGCGCGCCGCAGCAGACACCGCCCCCATGCTGCCAACACTGAAACCCACCAGCAGCACTTCATCTGTTTCGGGCTTCAGCAGGGCTTGTTCGATGCCCTCGGCCAAACGGTCCCAACGCTGCGACAACTCAGGCACTTGGCCTCTGGCGTGCAGATCCGCAAAGCCAAAAATCCGCAGCAGCCACGAGGTGTGCAAGCTTTTTTCCCACTGCCAACCTGCAGCCAACACAACGCTCGCCGCCAGCCCGGCGGCCAGCCAGGCACTGCCCCCCAAAGAGGGCATCCAAAGACCCACCAGCCCAGCCCCACATGCGGCTGCAGCCATGGCCACCAGCACCACGCCCAGCCAATAAACAGCCGGATAAAACAGCGACACCAAGGTCCGGCCCGCCACGCCCCCCACCTTGCGCAACAGCTTGGGCATGGTCAGCAACAAGCCATAAACCCGTACGGATCGCATCAACACCTGCCACGCACCCCGTGGCCAATGCGCCCGGACAATGTCGTCCCAACGCACATACTCGTAAACCGTTTCGGTGTCACCCGAGCGTACCGTCCACACCGCATTGCCGTTGTCGCCCTGCTTGCGATCACTGACCTCGTACACCGTGTGGGTGACGGTGCCTTGCAACGCCGCCTGTGTGCGGTACAGGCGGTGGTAATGTGCAGCACCCTTGGGGTCAAAACCACTCACAAAAAACACATGCCGACGTTGAACCTGACCCTTGTTCATGCCAACCGCCCCACCGCATCACAGACCTGACGGCGTGCCTCTTGGGCACTGCCCTGCCCGGCCCAACGCCGACACCCGTTCACCACACCGGGGTCTGCCAGCAAAGACTGCAAATGCGTTTGAAGCCTCCCCTGCCCGGGGCTTGGCAAGACCTGGGCCACACCCAAGCGCTGCAAACGCAAAGCATTGTCAAATTGGTCATAGGCACAGGGCACCACCAACTGCGGCACCCCTGCATGCAAAGCCTGCGCACTGGTGCCAATGCCGCCGTGGTGCACCAAAGCGCCTGCATGCGGCAACACATCGGCAAAGGGCACATAAGTGCCCGCCCAAATCTGGGCTGGCTGCGCAGCCACACGCGCATGCAGTGCCTGGCTCAAGTGGCCCAGAAAAACACCTCGTAAGCCCATGGCCGCACAAGCTTGCATGGCCTCTGCAAAAAATTCATCGGTGTGGTGTCGTGCTGTGCCGGGCATGAACACCACAGGCGCACCGCCCTGCGCCAAAAACAATTGCAAACTCTCTGGCAGCGCTGTGTTGCCATCGTTGTACCGCACAAAGTCGGCCTGCACCACCTGCCCCGGCCAATCGGGCGGGGCCGCTGCAAACCACTTAGGAAACAAAGCCACCCCAGCCTGCGGTGAATGCATCCAGTGCCCGAACACAGACCCCTTGATGGGTGCCAAGCCCTGCGCTTG
>CAITSG010000338.1 GCA_903894995.1 uncultured Burkholderiales bacterium | reverse complement strand
TGGACCATCGGACCCACTGCCGATAACGGATCGCGCACAGGGGTGCGCTCCTACGGGGAGCCCAGTTCACTGGCTGCCCACATACCCGAAGGCGACTGGCCATTGGGCCGTGCTGTGGCGCAGCTGCACGGCGTTTACATCCTCGCCGAAAACAAACAAGGCCTGGTAGTGGTGGACATGCATGCCGCGCACGAGCGCATCGTGTACGAACGCCTGAAAAACCAACTCAACACCACAGAAGCCTCGCGCATCGCCAGCCAACCGCTGCTGATCCCCGCCACCTTCGCCGCCACCCCCACCGAGGTGGCCACTGCAGAGGCCTGCGCAGAAGCACTGGAACAACTTGGCCTGGAAATCTCGCCCCTGTCGGCCAAGACACTGGCTGTGCGGGCCGTGCCCACCAGCCTCGCCCAAGGCGACGCAGTGGAACTGGCCCGCAGCGTGCTGGCCGAGCTGGCCCAGCACGACGCGAGCACCGTGGTGCAACGCGCCCAAAACGAAATCCTGGCCGCCATGGCTTGTCACGGCGCCGTTCGCGCCAACCGCCGCTTGACGCTCGACGAAATGAACGCCTTGCTGCGCCAGATGGAGGAGACCGAACGCTCTGACCAGTGCAACCACGGCCGCCCCACTTGGCGTCAAATGACGATGCGGGATCTGGATGCGCTGTTTTTGCGAGGCCGGTGATGGGTCAAAAACTCGTTGTCCTGCTCTTGGCCCTCTTGCTCGGCTTGCAACCTGTGACCACCGACTTGTACCTGCCCGCCTTGCCCGCCATCACCGAAGGCTTTGGGGCGGGCATGGGTCAGGCTCAGCTCACCCTCACCGCCTTGCTGCTGGCGTTTGGCTTGTCGCAGCTGGTCTGGGGGCCATTGTCGGACCGATTTGGCAGACGTCCGATTTTGTTGTGGGGCATGGCCGCTTACACCCTGGCCTCGGTGGCCAGTGCTTGGGCGCCGAACATGGCTTGGCTGATCGCAGGCCGCACCTTGCAAGGCATGGCCATGGGCGCTGGCGTCATGGGGGCACGCGCCGTGGTGCGCGATTTGTTTGCACCGGTGCAAGGGGCTCATGTCATGTCACAAGCCCTGACAGGACTGGGCATCATCGCGTGCGCCTGCGCACCCTTGGGCGGTTTGTTGACCGATGCCATGGGTTGGCGCACGGCCCTGCTTGCGTTGGCTGTTTATGGTGCGGTCACCTTTGCCTTGCTGGCTTGGCGGTTTGAAGAAACTCTGGCGCAACCCGATCCAAGAGCACTTCAGTTCGGTCCTTTGTTGCGCGCCAACCTGGACATCTTGCGCCACCCCACTTTTTTAACCTGGTGCGCCTTGTCGTCGGCCTCGTACCTGGGTTTGTTCACATTTTTGGCCAGTTCGTCCTTTGTTTTCATCCAAAACATGGGGTACAGCAAAACCGCTTACGGTCTGCTCATGCTGAGCATGTCCTTGTCTTACATCTTCGGCACTTTTGGCTGCCGGTGGATGCTGCGCCGCACCAGCGTGCACCGCACCGTGGGCATGGCGGCGATTTTGACACTCACCGGCGGGCTGAGCATGGTGGCGCTGGCCTATGCCGGCCAAGGACAGGACTGGTTTGGGGCTTGGGCTGTGATGGTGCCCATGTACATCTTCATGATCGGCCATGGGGTGCACCAGCCTTGCGGTCAAAGTGGTGCGGTCGCACCCTTTCCCCACCGGGCGGGCACGGCCTCGGCGCTCAATGGTTTTTTGATGATGATGGGGGCGTTTTTCATGGGCGGCTGGTTGAGTACCCACCTGGATGAACCGGTGTTTGCCCTCGCCCATGGCTTGCTGCTGTGGGCACTGATCATCACGGGGCTGGCCTGGACACGCGTTCAACGCCTGGGCCGCCCGGTCCTTTTGAAGCCTGCCCCATGAACGATCAACACCTTGAAACCTCAGCAAAAGCAGACGCCATCGCCTTGGTTGGCCCCACGGCCAGCGGCAAAACAGCCGTCGCTTTGGCCTTGGCCCACGCCATGCAAACGCAAGGCGGCGTCGAGATCATCAGCCTGGATTCAGCACTGGTTTACAAAGGCATGGACATTGGCACAGCCAAACCCACCGTTCAAGAACGAGCCCAAGTGCCTCACCACCTGATCGACATCATCGAGCCGACACAAAGCTTCAGTGCTGCCGAATTTGCACGAGAAGCGTCTCGTCTGGTGGCCGACATTCAGGCGCGAGGCAAAACACCCTTGATTGTGGGTGGCACCATGCTGTACCTCAAGGCCATGTTGGAGGGCCTCAATGACATTCCCGCTGCCAACGCCGAGATTCGCGCCGACATTCACCAACAGGCCCAAAAACTCGGCTGGCCT
Source organism: uncultured Burkholderiales bacterium (assembly GCA_903894995.1). Taxonomy (GTDB): domain Bacteria; phylum Pseudomonadota; class Gammaproteobacteria; order Burkholderiales; family Burkholderiaceae_C; genus Limnohabitans_A. The sequence continues at coordinate 825 of CAITSG010000338.1, read as the reverse complement.
GCCATGCATGGTTTGTTGGCACAAATCGACCCGGCCACGGCAACACGGTTGGCACCGGGCGACAGCCAACGCATTGGCCGCGCCTTGGAGGTGTGGACCGCCACAGGCCAAACACTTTCGTCTTTTCACCAAAGCGCCAAGACCCCAACCCCGGACTGGCACATCCCCATCATCAGCCTAGAGCCCACCGACCGGACGTGGCTGCACCAACGCATTGCGCAAAGGTTTGAGCACATGATGGCCAACGGTTTCATGGACGAAATGCAACAGTTGCGTGCCCGCGGTGATCTGCACCCCGACCTGACCGCCATGCGTTGTGTGGGTTACCGTCAGGCTTGGGAAGGACTGGACGCCCACTGGAGCCGAGCCGAAATCAGCGAACGGGGCATTTTTGCCACCCGCCAACTGGCCAAACGCCAAATCACTTGGCTGCGCAGCATGCCCAATCGGGTGGTCGTGGCCGCTGAGGACTCCCAAGCCATTGCAAGGGTGATTGATTTGGCGCTGCCAATGTGTCCTTAATCGGACACATTTTTACTGCGCCCACTTTTGATTTTCGACTGCATCGCCTTGCCCTCCAAGCGTCTTTGCACCGAGCCATAGCTGGGTTTTGTGGCTTTACGGGGTTTGGGGGGCTTGGCGTACAGATCCAGCGTTTCATACAAGCGAGCCCAAGCGTCTACCCGATTGGCTTCTTGGGTGCGGTGACGCTGGGCCTTGAGAATGAACACGCCTTCTTGAGTCAGTCGGCTGTCGCCCGACGCCAGCCAACGCTGCTTGACGTCCTCGGGCAAGGAGGCATTGGCCAGATCAAAGCGCAGTTGA
>CAITSG010000337.1 GCA_903894995.1 uncultured Burkholderiales bacterium | reverse complement strand
GCTTATGTCTCGCTTCAAACGCCAAGGGGGGCAAGTGTGTGTAGCCCACCGCCATGTCGATTTGATAAGCGCCTTGCAAAAAAGTCCTGCAGCGGCAGGTGCGGAAATGCGCAAACACCTCAACGAACTCGAGCAGTCCCTGACGGCACCCACGGCCCCGCGCAGGCACTTGCGCGATGTCTTTCAAGCCTACCGGGACAGCCCCGAATGAACACCTTTGGAGATCACCTGATGAACTTGAGTCCCGACAACTTGTCTTCCTTGCGCATTGACGCCAACCGTTTGTGGCAATCGCTGATGACCTTGGCCCAAATCGGTGGCACCGACAAAGGCGGCGTGTGCCGCTTGGCCTTGACCGAGCTGGACCGCCAAGGCCGTGACCTGGTCACGTCATGGGCGCGCGAAGCGGGCATGACGGTCACGGTCGATCAAATCGGCAACGTCTTCATGCGAAGAGCCGGGCGGCAACCCGATTTGCCGCCCATCATGACCGGCAGCCACATCGACACCCAGCCCACAGGGGGTAAATTTGACGGCAACTACGGTGTGTTGGCAGGGCTGGAGGTGGTGCGTTGCCTGAACGACCACGGCATCGAAACCGAGGCTCCGATTGAGGTGGCTTTTTGGACCAACGAAGAAGGCTCGCGCTTTGTGCCGGTGATGATGGGCTCGGGCGTTTTTGCGGGTGCGTTTTCGCTGGAGCACGCCTACAAAGCCCAAGACCAGGAGGGCAAAACCGTGCTGGAGGAGTTGCAGCGCATTGGCTATGTCGGCACCGAAGTACCGGGGCAGCACCCCATCGGGGCTTACTTTGAGACGCACATCGAACAAGGCCCGGTGCTCGAAGACGCCGACGTCACCATTGGCGTTGTCAGTGGTTCTTTGGGCATCCGTTGGTTTGATTGCATCGTCACAGGCATGGAAGCCCACGCTGGCCCCACCCCCATGGCCCTGCGCCAAGATGCCCTGCAAGTGGCTACGCACCTGATGCAAGCCGTGGTGAGCATCGCCCACCAGCACGCCCCGCACGCCCGTGGCACGGTGGGCATGGTGCATGTGCACCCCAATAGCCGCAACGTGATTCCGGGTCGGGTCAAGTTCAGCATCGACCTGCGCAACAACACCGACGCCGGGGTGGAGGCCATGGCCGATGAAATCAAAGCACTGGCTCAAAGATTGCAGGGCAGCACAGGCCTGCGCATCGAGCTGACCCTGGTGTCGAGTTTCCCGGCGCAACCCTTCCATCCGGTGTGTGTGGAGGCGGTGTCTGCCGCTGCGGCGCAGCTGGGTTACAGCCAAATGCCGGTGGTCTCGGGTGCTGGGCACGATGCCATCTACACCGCCCGTCTGGCCCCGAGCGGCATGATTTTCATACCTTGCAAAGACGGCATCAGCCACAACGAAATCGAAGACGCCAAGCCCGAGCACATCGAAGCGGGCTGCAACGTGTTGCTGCACGCCATGCTGGGCCAAGCCAAGGTCGTGTTCTCTTAAACCCCCCTGCCTGCACCGGGAGCGTGCATGGGGCATCCCGTCCAAAAAGGTGCGCCCTGCACACCAAAACCAGCTTGACCCCCTGTAGGCGCGACGCCCTCGTCGCGATAAGCTTCGCAGACCACCACCCATCGCCCCGAGGGCGGGGCTCCATCAAAGTGCGGGGACTTGGCACAGAAATTAACG
>CAITSG010000336.1 GCA_903894995.1 uncultured Burkholderiales bacterium | reverse complement strand
GCTTCGTAGTCGGTGCGGTGGGTCAGCAAAGCATCGCGGCTGGCCAAAAATTGTGCAAGTTCGCTCATGGGCTCCTCGGCGGGTGTTGGGGGGCTAGGTCTTACGGCCAAAACAGTTTAGCGCCTGCGCAGGGTGCGGTGAATGGGGGCTTGTCTGGGGGCGAAAGTCTGGTGGAGGCATTCAAGCGTCTGATAAGCTTTTGCTGAAATGCTTCATTGGATCACCAGACGCCATTTGAAGAATGTGTGAATGCTGCCCCCTCAAAATGGGCCATGACTGAAGATGGAAGTACCCCATGCAAGCCGATGAAACCTTTGAAGCCCTGTTGCCCCAGCGCGAAGACCTGGCGCTGGCATTGCGAGCCGCCGCCCATCAAGGGCTGAGCGAGGGCGTTTGCAACCACTTCAGCGTAGCGGTACCGGGCCGGGACGACTGGTTTTTGCTCAACCCGCGCGGCCTGCATTGGAGTGAGGTGCGTGCGCTCGACATCGTGATGTGCAACGCGGCGGGAGAGCAACTGGCGGGCCGTCACCCGGTGGAGCCCACGGCCATGTTCATCCATGCCGCGGTGCACCGCATAGCGCGCAAGTCGGTCGTGCTGCACACCCACATGCCTTACGCCACGGCGCTCACCTTGACGGCGGCGCGGGCCTTGGACACGCGGTTGTCCCAAACCGCCATGCGCTTTCATGGCCGCGTGGCGGTGGACGCGAACTACAACGGACTGGCCCTGGACATGAGCGAGGGCGAGCGCATCGCAAATGCCATGCAGGGGGCGGATGTGGTGTTCCTGGGCAACCATGGGGTCATCGTGTGTGGTGAGCGCGTGGACTACGCTTATGACGACCTGTACTACTTGGAGCGCGCCTGCCAAGCGCAGGTGCTGGCGGCTTCTACCGGCGTGGCGCTGCAAGCCGTGGACGCTGCGCTGGCTCAGCGTGTGGCGGATCAGACCAACGGCGAGCGGCTTCAGTCGGAGCTGTTTTTTGCCAGCCTGCGCCGCATGTTGGCTTGAGGCTTGAGTCCTTGTTCACCACGCACTCATACCTGCCCTTTGGGCTTGCCGCTTTGCAGCGACAACGCTGAATCCCATCCGTCTCATCACAGTAACATTGAATTTCTGAAAAATTTTGGGAATTTCCGGCGTGACCACTGATATGAATTCCAGCCCTGAGTCTTGCCCAGACGCCTCCACAACAGCGCCTGTAACCGGTTTGGAATCAAGGGCAGGCAAGCGTGTGCTTTTACTGGGTGCGACTGGCACGATCGGCATGGCCACGGCACGGGCGCTGCTTCGGCGTGGCCACGAGGTGGTTTGTCTGGTCAGGCCGCGCCAAGGCGTGGGCTCAAGCCAAGCTGAAACGCAAATGTCTCAACGTCTGCCTGGGGCCGCGCTGCTCTGGGGGAATGCGACCGAAGAGGGTTTTTGGAAACAAGCTGGTTTGGCGCACGCCCGTTTTGATGCGCTGATCTCTTGTATGGCCTCGCGCATGGGCTCACCCCAAGACGCTTGGCGGGTCGATCACCAGGCCCATGTGTGGGCGCTGCAAGCGGCGCAAACTGCGGGTGTGAAGCATTTTGTTCAACTGTCGGCCATCTGCGTGCAAAAACCCTTGTTGGCCTTTCAACATGCCAAATTGGCCTTTGAAAAAACCTTGATCGAATCAGGCATGACCTATTCCATCGTGCGTCCCACTGCTTTTTTTAAATCGCTGTCGGGCCAATTGGAGCGGGTCAAAAAAGGCAAGCCCTTTTTGATTTTTGGCGACGGGCAGTTGACCGCCTGCAAACCCATCAGCGACGACGATTTGGCCGATTTTCTGGTGGGGTGCCTGGACGATGTGTCGCGGCACAACCAGATCTTGCCCATCGGCGGGCCGGGGCCTGCCATCACGCCTCTACAGCAAGGCGAGCATTTGTTTGCTGTGTTGGGCATGCCGCCGCGATTCAAGCGTGTTCCGGTGGGCCTGATGGACGCCATCGTGGCTGTGTTGAGCGTGTTGGGCAAGCTCATTCCAGCGGCTGCGGACAAGGCCGAACTGGCCCGCATTGGGCGGTATTACGCCACCGAGTCCATGTTGGTGTGGGACGCTCAGGCGCAGCGCTACGATGAACAGGCCACGCCCTCGCACGGTTCACAAACGCTGTTGGATGCCTATGCCCGGTGGGTCAAAGGGGAGGGCGCGCCCGATCGCGGGGAACACGCCGTTTTTTAAGCGGCTTTGTGCCGCGCTTCAGGCTGGCAAAGCCCGTGAGCTTTTCGC
>CAITSG010000335.1 GCA_903894995.1 uncultured Burkholderiales bacterium | reverse complement strand
GGAAGCTGAAACCTGGCAGCTGCTGGACGGCGGCAGCGTGACGCATTTGGACGTGCTGGCCGACTACACCCAGCGCATCGTGGGCGACGTGAAGTTGTCGCGCCCGATGAAGATCGTGATCGACTCGGGCAACGGCATTGCGGGTGCTTCGGCCCCCGGCATCTTCCGCGCCCTGGGCTGCGAAGTGATTGAGCTGTTCAGTGAGGTCGACGGCAACTTCCCCAACCACCACCCCGACCCCAGCAAGCCCGAAAACCTGCAAGACCTGATCGCGGCCCTGAAAACCAGCGGGGCCGAATTGGGCCTGGCCTTTGACGGCGATGGCGACCGATTGGGCATCGTCACCCAAGACGGCAACAACATTTACCCTGACCGCCAGATGCAGTTGTTCGCGCAAGACGTGCTCAGCCGAGTGCCGGGCGGCACCATCTTGTTTGACGTGAAATGTTCGCAGCGCTTGGCCCCGGCCATCGAGGCCGCAGGAGGTCAGCCCCTGATGTACAAAACAGGGCATTCCCTGATCAAAGCCCAAATGCGGGCCATTGAAGCCGCAGGCGGGCAGGCCCCCTTGGGGGGCGAGATGAGTGGGCACATTTTCTTCAAGGAGCGCTGGTATGGCTTTGACGATGGCACTTATGCCGGTTGCCGCTTGCTGGAAATCGTCAGCAAGAGCCCCGATGCCAATGCCGTGCTCAACAGCTTGCCCACCAGCTTCAGCACGCCCGAGCTGAACGTGGCCTGCGCTGAGGGCGAGCCGCACAGCGTGACAAAAGCGCTGCAAGCCAAAGCCGCCAGTGCCTTTGCTGCACCCGCCCAAGTGTCTGACATTGATGGCCTGCGCGTGGACTGGCCCGATGGCTTTGGCCTGATTCGGGCTTCCAACACCACTCCCGTGCTGGTGTTGCGTTTCGAAGGCCAGACCGAGGCAGCCTTGCACCGCATTGAGGCCGAAATGCTGGCATTGTTGTGTTCGGTCAAACCTGATGCGCAAGTGGGTGCTTCAGCACACTGAGCATGGACTGGCCAACGCTCGATCAGGTCACGGTGGTGGTGGTGACGCACCACAGTGCCCACTGTCTGGCTGGCTTGAATGCCTTGCTCGCACATTGTCCGCACATCATCGTTTCAGACAATGCCAGCAACGATGGCACACCCGCACAAGCCCAGGCCTTGTGGCCTCAAGCCCAGGTATTGGCCCACCCAAACAATTTGGGTTTTGGTGCCGCCAACAACCGCGCCTTGAGCCGGGTGACAACGCCCTTGGCGTTTTTGCTCAACCCCGATTGCGAAATCACCCCTGAAGGTTTGCTCGCCTTGATGGCTGCAGCCGAGGCGATGCCCGATGCGGCCTTGCTGGCGCCCCAACTGGTCACCGCCAAAGGGCAAGCCGAGGTCAATTACCGCTGGCCCCACACGGTGTGGACTTCTCGTGGGCCTGCAGCCGATGGGCCTTGTTGCGTGGGTTTTGTGTGTGGTGCGGCCATGTTGTTCCGAATGGACCGTTTTGACCGTGTAGGTTTTTTTGACGAGCGGTTTTTTCTGTACTACGAAGACGATGATTTGTGCCTTCGCCTTTTTAATGCCCGCTTGCCTTTGGTGCTGCTGCCGGACATCCAGGCCGTGCACCGCTCGCGGGGCTCGGTCAAAGGGCGCTCGCCCTTAAAAAGCGAGTACGTGCGCGGTTTTCACCACGCCCAGTCGAAGCTCATTTTTGAGCAAAAGCATGGTACCCGGGCACGCGCCTTGAGCCAGCGGCGCAGCTTGCTTGTGTCCACATCCCTGGCGTTGCCCTTGCGCTTGGTGTTGTTTTCACCCAAACGCATCGCACGCATGGCCGGGCGATGGATGGGCCTGTTGCGGTGGCGATCCGATGATCCGATTTGATTTTGAAAACCTGTCCCGAGGTGAGCGGCTCCAAAATGGGCTGGTGTGGCTCTTCTTGTCTTGGATCTTGGTGGTCCCGGGAGGGCCTTTGTTGTTGGCCTTGCTCTTGACCACATTGGGGTTGCTGGGCGTCTCGCAATTGCCTCAAAGTCTGGCTTCGCTTTGGGCCTGGCCACAGTTGCGCTCAGTGGCTTGGGGGTTTGCAGTGTTTGTGATGGCGGGTGTTTTTGTCGGGGTTTGGTACGGCTACAGGCCCGGCTATTACGAGGCCTACATTCCCTTTCTGTTGGCCCCTTTCATGATGCATGGGGTGTTGACGGCACGATTGCAAGCGGGCGTGTTGTGGTTGGGCGCGGCAACAGCCGCTTTGTTGGCAGGAGCCTTGGCCAGTTACCAAAGTTTGGTGCTTGATGTGGGGCGCGCCAAAGGGGCCATGAACCACCCCATCATTTTTGGCGATCTGTCGGTGGTGTTGGCGTCCATTGCCTTGTTTGGTGTGCTGTATTCGCAGCAGGCCAAATCTTCGCTGTATCTCAGGGCGTATTTGCTGCTCGGCGCACTCATGGGCGTTTGGGCTTCCTTGCTGAGCGGGACCAAAGGCGGCTGGTTGTCGATTGTGATGGTCATGTTTGTTTTTGCCTGGCGTTTGACCGCCGACAAAGCGTTGATGTGGCGGGCTTTGGGGCTTTTGTGCATCGTGGCGCTCATCATCAAAGGTGTCCTGCTGGCGCCTGAAGCCTTGGTTTGGGGGCGACTCGAAGGGGTCTGGGGCAGTGCCAAGCACTGGTTTGACACCGGTGAAGTCACCGATTGGTCCGTCAGCATTCGCCTGGAGTTGTGGTCTTACGCATGGGAATTGTTCAGTCAAAAGCCGCTGCTGGGCTGGTCTGGGGGCGAGGCGCTTGCCAAACTGGCCGAACACTTGAAGCCTTTTAATGTTCCTGTAGGCATTGCACCGGTCTTTGAGAACGATTTGCTACACTTTGCCGCTGTGGCGGGCTCGGTGGGCGTTTTATCTGTGTTGGGTTTGTACGTGGGTGTGTTTTTCGGGTTTTGGCAATTCAAAAAGCAAGTTCAAGAGGCGCAGACCTCGGCTTTTGTTTTGTTGGGCATGTTGCTCGTGGTCATGCTTTTTGAGTTTGGCCTGACGGTCAATGCTTTGGGACGCAATGCCTTTCGATACTCTTTTTGCACCCTGTCTGTGATGCTTCTGAGCCTTGTGATCATGTCGGAGAGGAAACACAAGGGAGAGTGATGGAGCTCATTTTTTTATGCCCGGCCATTCGAAAGGCTGTAGGCGGGGTCAAGGTCATTTACAAACAGGCTGAGTTGATTCACAAATTGGGCCCATCGCGGGGGGTCTCAGCTGCTGTGATGCACCCCAACACTTTTTTTTTCAGAGTGCGCTGGTTTGAATCCACCGTGCCTTTGAAAAGGGCCTTTTTCAAATGGCGCTGGATGGGCAAACCCTCCATGTCCAACATCCGTGGGGCCTTCGATGCCCGCCGTCAGATGGTCGTCATTCCCGAGCTTTGGGCACGAAAATACGGTGCCCAATTGCTTGCAATGGGGGTGCCCTATGCCATTTACGTGCAAAACGGTTACTACATCACCAAGGGCCGACCTGCTGACCTTGACTTGGCTTATCAGGGCGCGCGTTGCATTTTGACCATATCGGACGATGCCACCCGGTGTGTGGCCCTGGCGTTTCCCGGGGTCGAGGCGCGGATTTTGCGTGTGCACTACGCCGTCGATGCGCAGCGCTTCAAGCCCGACCAAGCCAAAGAAAACATCATCACCTACATGCCCCGAAAGTTGGCTGACCATTCCTCCAAGGTGCTCTTTTTTCTGCGCCATCATTTGCCTGCGCATTGGTCGATCGTGCCCATCGACGGCATGACCGAAGTTCAGGTCGCTGCTGTGCTGGAGCGGTCCAAAATTTTCATGGCTTTTAGCCATTTTGAAGGCTGTCCCTTGCCGCCTTTGGAAGCCGCTTTGAGTGGCAACCAGGTCATTGGCTACACCGGGCAAGGTGCCAAGGAGTATTGGAGGCCTGAAATCTTTGAGGAGGTCGCCTCGGGCGATGTTGCCGGGTTTGCCCAGCGGGTTCTTGCTAAAGTGCAGGCCATCGATCAAGCCCAAGGGTTTGACGTTCCTTTGCCCACCATTCGGGCATTGGCCAACACTTTTTCTGAAGACCAGGAGCGCACCGACATGCTTGAATTCTTGAACTGTATGGGTTTGAAAGAACATGGTTTGAACGCATGACCCCCCCCAGCCTGCACATTGCCATTTTTTCTTACAACCGGGGTGCTTACCTGAAAAACTGCGTTGACTCCGTGCAGCGCAACATGCCCGGGACCGGCTGGACGGTCTATGACGACGGGAGCGATGAGCCTGAAACCGTGGCTTATTTGCAGACATTGGGTGGGGCAGTTCGGCACATGAAGTCAGCGGGCGATGACCGTCATGGCGGCTACTACAACAACATGCAAGCCGCTTTGGACGCGACGCAGGCCGATTACCTGTTGATGCTGCAAGACGATTTGCAGGTGGTTCGGCCGTTTGCCCAAGAAGATCTGTCCAGGATTGACCAAGTTTTCGATCAAGGTTCGACGATGGCATTTCTCAGCCCTTTGTTCTTGAAAGGCAGCAAAAGGACCTATTTTCAGCAACGTTACCAACCCGATGCCCAACTGCGTTGTTACCGCTGGTCTGCCGATCCGCAAGAAACGGGGAAAGTGCCCCAGAAGTACGCCGATATCGCGGTGCTTCACGTTGCGCGTTTGCGTCAAAGTGGCTGGCGTTTTGCAGGATCCGAGGAGGCCAATGGGGCATTGGCAGACCGGCTGTTTGGCGACATGGTTCAGGC
>CAITSG010000334.1 GCA_903894995.1 uncultured Burkholderiales bacterium | reverse complement strand
CCTATGGCACCTCGCCCGTGCTGTGGGGCGAGCCTGGGACCAATGGGCAACATGCCTACTTCCAGATGCTGCACCAGGGCACGGATGTGGTGCCGGTGGAATTCATCGCCGTGAAAAAGCCCACACACAGCCTGAAAGACCACCATGAGTTGCTGCTGGCCAATGTGATCGCGCAGGCCCAGGCGCTGATGTTGGGCAAGTCGGACGAGGGTGGGCACAAGCACTTTCCCGGCAACCGGCCCAGCACCTTCATGCTGCTGGACGAACTCACGCCCGCCAGTCTGGGTGCATTGATCGCCTTGCAGGAACATCGCGTGTTCGTGAGCGGCTCGGTCTGGGGCATCAACAGCTTTGACCAGTGGGGTGTGGAGCTGGGCAAGGTGCTGGCCAAAGACATCCATGCCCGCATCGTGTCGGGCGACGTCAACGGGGTGGATGCATCAACCGCCGCCTTGTTGAACAAGGTGCGTTGACAAACGCTTACCCATGGCAGCGCTGTTGCCATGAGTAAGCTTTTGTGCAGGAGCGGCGCCCTCAATGCAATGGCTTATTTTTTGTAGGAGCGGCGCCCTCGCCGCGATGGCTTATTTTTTGTAGGAGCGGCGCCCTCGCCGCGATGGCGCCTCGCAGACCCCCCTCCTAGCACAGGCAGAGGGTCCCCACACCGTTGGCATGGCTGGTCGCTGAGCCCAAAACAGGCCTTTCGTTTCAAACCTCATTGGGCCGACAAGCGCCTGCACCGAAGCGGACACATGTTGGCGCTCAAGCGACCGGCCTACCGGGCCGCTGGCTCAATGTTGATGCGAGCTGTGGTCGTGTGGGTCAGCCGGTTTGCTTGGCGCAGTGGGTGTGGCCAGCACTTGCAAAGTGCCCCGCATGCCCGCTTCGTAGTGCCCGGGAATGAGGCAGGCCATTTTCAAGCGCGTGGCTTGCGAAAAGCTCACCACCAATTCCCCGGTTTGCCCGGCCGCCACGCGGATGGCAGCGCCTGTGCTGTGGTGGTGTTCCTCTTCATGCGCCGCTCCCTTCGCAGTCCCTTGTTTCATCGCCTCGGCGTGAGCGCGTATGTCCTCGTCGCTGCCCAGCACCATTTCATGCGCTGTGCGGCCCGAATTGGTGACCACAAAACGAATGGTTTCTCCGGCGTGCACGTCAATCTGGCTGGGTGTGAAACGCATGGTGTCATCCATGTTGACCGTGATGCTGCGACTGACCACTTGCGCGATGGCCCCGGCCTTGGGGGAGGCACCATGGTGGTCGTCTGTTGCAGCGGTCTCGCCGTGGCTGTGCCCTGTGACTGCCAAGTCGGGGTGGCGTTCCAGCCACTGCCAAGCGGCCCAACTTCCTGCTGAGACGGCCGTGCCGACCACCAGCACATACACCGTGGCCGCCCGAGGCCAGTGGCGGGATGCACTCAGGCCCAACGCCACCACCGAGATGAAAAAGCCCAGCGGCACCACCCAGGCGGTGCGTGCGGGCGAGTCCGGAAAGTGCTGCAATCCGCCCGTGAAAAAGCCCAGTCCAATCGACAACAAAGTGCCCAGCACCAAGGTTTGCAGCAAACCTGTGCGCGGCGTCTGCGTCGCGTCGCTGCTTAACCGGTGTTCGAGCCAGGCCCCCAGCACAAACAGCACGATGCCAATGGCAGCCGTCCACAGTGAGCGTGTGCCGCTGAAAAAACCGTGGTTCACGGCGCCTGAAATGAAGCTGATGCCCGAATACTTGAGCAGCATCGCCCCGTGGTGTTGTTGAAAAGAAGAAGTCATGTGTCCATCCATGCGCGGCTTTTGCCTGCGCGTTTTGATCGGTCTGCTGCACGGGTCTGGGCCCGCGCAGAGCATGAAAAGAGGTGAAGCGGTCAGTGAATGGGCGGGCGTAAATCAGGGCGCAGGCTTGCGCTTTGCCAGTCCTGACGCGGGCTGGTGGGTTGCGCGGCATGTGCACGGTGCAGTGCAATGCAAGGGCTTCTGCCCAAGCCGACGGCACAGCAATGGTGGCAGTCGATGGGGTTGCCAGATGGGGCGTCTGTGCCCACTGAAGTGGGGTGGGTCGGGTGCCCCTTGACTTCAACGTGACTGCTCGGGTGTCCGTGGCATTCGGGCAAAGTGGCCAAACGCACCTCGCGGTGAGTTGTTTGTTGTTCGTTGCTTGGGTGGGATGTTGTGCGGTCTATTGAGGCCGAGACTTCGCTCACAGTGGGCTCAGCCCATGACCATTGAATGGGCATGGCCATGACCGAGCCCAAGCTCAATTTGAGCACCATCCACCAGATCAACCACCCAGAGCAAGAACGCATCCAGCCATCTTATCGGTAGTCGCAACAGGCAAGCGCCCAAACATCAAAAAAGCCCCGCCAGGCTTTTATCTTGCGGAGCTTTGGGATGATTCACTGCAGCGCTCGCCCACAAGGGTCAAGGCCTCAAAAACCACCTTCGTCGTGTAACAACATTTGCCGGCTGAACACCAGAAAGTCGTCCAGATGGAGAGTCAGGATGTTGAGGGTGATGGGCAACTGCAGGCTTTGATAGTCGTGGACCGCCACATTGCGAAAGCCGACCATGCGTTTCATTTGTTCCGCTACGGCAGGCGTGAGCCAGTGGGCTTGCGCCAACAAATTGAAGGTGTCCCGGGCGCTTTGTGTGACGCCCAGTCGTTCGCGCCGGATGATGTGCTGGCCCATGTCCAGGGCGGCTTCGCAGGCGCGTTGAATATTGAGGATGGCCGCGTCCTGATGGCTGAAGTTGTGCGCAAAACTCTCGGGGTCTGCTGCGTATTCCTCGCGGGCACGCGCCACGCAGCGCTCAATGGTGGCGGCTTTGTTGATCAGCACATCATCGGCCATAGACAGCACCTCTTCGCATCACGTCTTGGATCAATGGCTGCCTGGCTGCGTCCAAATGCAGTTTTTCGGTCAGCATGGCCGCTTCAAACAAACCTGCGGCCACATCCCTGGCCCAAAGCCGTTCGCCTTCCATCAGTATTTGGTGTTGCATGACGGTGGAGGCTGCACGCAGGTCCAACAGATCGACGGGGCAAGAGACCAGTTCAGCCATTTCACCGGAGAGTTCAAAGAGCTCAACGGGATCGGCGTAGCCTTCGACCAACACGGCCAGATCCAAATCGCTGTCGGCGTTGGCTTGGCGGCCTTGGTCGCGCACGCGGCTTCCAAAGGCGTACACCGCCATCAGCTTGGGGAGCCGCTTTTGCAGGAGGACAACAAGTGCTTGAAAATTCATTCAATGATTGTGACGCATGTGCTGAACAACCCAAAAAAGCCACCCAAGGCTTTCACCCAGCGGGGCTTTCTTGTGGGAGCGGCGCCCTCGCCGCGATGGAGCTCGCAGACCACCCCCTCATCGCACAGACTGCGGTGCTCCCACACAGTTGTCATGGCTGACCGCTGAGCCCAAGACAGGTCTTTTACTTCAAACTTCACAGGGTCGGATCAATGGCTTGATTTTGCCTGTCGGATTCCGGGCCATTTTGAAGCGGGCATGATCAGCAGCATCACCTTCAAAGATGGGGGCTCATCATGAGCAATTCACACATCAAAGCCATGCCCAGACGCCAATGGCTCGCAGCTGCGGCCGTGTTGGCCGTTACGGGTTTTCAGCGCACAGCGCTGGCGCAAGCCACCACCGTGCAAGTCTGGAAAGACCCCAACTGCGGCTGCTGCCACCTGTGGGTGGAACACCTGCAGGCCAGTGGCTTCAAGGTCGAGGTGCGCGATGTGGGCAACACCGCCGCCCGCAAGCGGCTGGGCATGACCGAGTCACTCGGCTCCTGCCACACCGCCAGCGTGGGCGGTTATGTCATTGAGGGTCATGTGCCCGCCGCCGACATTCACCGTCTCTTGAAAGAGCGGCCTGTGGCTTTGGGTTTGTCGGTGCCCGGCATGCCGATTGGCAGCCCCGGCATGGACGGGCCCGAATACAAGGGCAGAAAAGACGCCTACGACGTGTTGTTGGTGCAAAAAGATGGCAGCAGCAAAAGCTTTCAACACCACCCGGGGTTGCGCCGCATGGCGCAGCGTGATGGCCTGCAACGCGTAAGCGATGAAAGCACCGCCTTGCCTTGGGCCACGGCCGAGGTGCGGCACATCGACAAGGCTGCGGGCAAGGTGGCGCTCAAGCACGGCGAGATCAAGAACCTGGACATGCCGCCCATGAGCATGGTCTTTCAGACCAAGGACTCGGGGCAACTCGACGCCTTGCAAGTGGGCCAAAAAGTGCGTTTTCAGGCGGTGCAGGACAAAGGCGCTTACTGGGTGCTGAAGATCGAAGCATCTGCCCTGTGAGCCGTTGATTCGGCCCCCTGAAGTTCAGGGCCCCTCACCTGTGAGAGCGGTGCCCTTGCCGCGATCAAGCCTCGCAGACCCACACCGATCACACAGGCGGCGACTCCCGTCCGGCGCAGACCTGGAACTTCCGCCATGAAAAAAGCCCCGCAAGGCTTTCATCTTGCGGGGCTTTGAGGGTCATGGACCCCGGGTCAAGCCCGGGGTGACAGACAGGGCAGGGGTCTCCCACCAAGTCCTTTTGACCGGCTTGGCATTTACATGCCCATGCCGCCCATACCACCCATGCCGCCCATGTCAGGCATGCCGCCAGCGCCGGACTCTTCTTTCGGTGCTTCGGAAATCATGCACTCGGTGGTCAACATCAAAGAGGCCACAGACGCTGCGT
>CAITSG010000333.1 GCA_903894995.1 uncultured Burkholderiales bacterium | reverse complement strand
GGATTGGTTGGCTTCGCTGGCCAAATTGCGCCGTGAAGTCCCCGACGATGTGTTGGTCTTGCCATCGCACAATGAGTGTTTTCGGGGTTTGCACGCGAGGCTCGATTATTTGATGGCATCCCAACGCAGGTCTCTCGATCGCTTGCACAAGACCTTGAAAGAGCCCCGACGTGTGGTGGACGTTTTTGCCACCTTGTTTGGGAGGCGGATTGAGGAGTCTGATGCAGGCTTGCTCAATTTGGCCACGGGCGAAAGCATGGCTTGTTTGAATTACCTGGTGTCGCAAGACATGGTGCGCCAAACTTTGGACGACAGGGGTGTGGCGCATTACCAGATGCTTTGACCTTGGCTTGTGAAACAATTCAGACATGATCAAGTCTGCTCTTTCTTTTTTGCAAAAACGCCTTCAAAACACGTCTCGGCGCAATGACTTGTATTTTGAGGATTCACCCTTTGGCGTGGTTTTTGTCGAGGCGAAAACCGGCCTTTTCAAGCGTGTGAATGAAGCTTTTGCCAAGCTGATGGGTCGTTCGGCTGATCAGTGGTTGGGTCTGCAATGGTCTGACTTGGCACCTTTGGCCTTGCAAAAAACACCGGTTTATCCGGTTCAAGGCTTGGTCCATTCGCGGCCATCACCTGATACCTGGGTGCAATCTTTTTTATTGGATCGCGGCAAATCCGTCGTGGCAGAGGTCTCGTACTTGTCGTCCATGAGAGATTCGAAAGGTGAGCTTTTATGGATTTACATCGTCAAAGACCTCGCCGACATAATCGATGCGCAAACCCAATTGCGGGTCAGCGAACAGCGTCACCGTGTGGTGGCGGACAGTGCACGCGATGTCATTTGGAGCATGAGTGCCTTGGGTGAAATCACCTATGTCAGCCCAGCAGTTGAAAAGCTTCGGGGAGTGACGCCTGCCGAGGCCATGAAAATACCCCTCCATGAAACACTGACACCTCACTCAGCTGAGGTCAGCATTGCCTATTTTCAGCAAGTGGCCAAGTCGCTGCAGTTGGGCAAAACACCCGACAGTTTTCAAGGCGAACTGGAGTACTTTCGCAAGGATGGCTCAACGTTTTGGACCGAGTGCCTGTCATTTCCACTCATGGATGACAATGGCAATTTGGTTGAAATTGTGGGGGTGACCAGGGACATCAGCGAGAGAAAACACTACGAAGACCGACTTCTCCAGGCCCGCAAGCAGGCCGAAATGGCCAACTCGGTCAAAAACCAATTTATGTCGCAAATCGGCCTTGCAGTACAAGCGTCGGTCAAGGATTTTTTGCCGCACCTGCGACCCGCCGAGCCAAGTCCATGTGCAGGGGATGAGTCGAATTCAAAGTCGCTGTATAAGGCGCAAAAGTCTTCAGCGTTTTTGTTGAGCATGGCCCAGGATATTTTGGATTTGACGCGTCTTGAAAACCGGGATTTGGTGTTGGTCCGTGAGCGATTTCAATTGTCCGATGTGTTGGAGGCCTTGAGCCGTTTGTGGGCCAAAGATGGGCCAGTCCCCACACTCAGCGTCACCACCCATGTGGCCCCGGGGGTGTCCCATCATCATTTGGGCGATGCCTCTCGGTTGGTTCAAGCCCTGATGAACTTGCTGTGGATCGCTGTTCAAAGTTCAGACTCGGGTTCTTTGGTGTTGCAGGTGGTGCATTTGGATCGGGATCGGGATTTTGAAAACCTGCTTTTTACCGTTCATAGACAAGCTTTTGAGCCAGATTGGCATGAACAAAACAACGATGAGTCCCAGTCGCAAGCGCGATCTGGCGTTGTCGAGCAACACAAGTCAATAGACTGGCACTTGGCCCTTTGCAAACAACTGGCTTTGCGCATGGGTGGCGACTTGCAATCCCATCCCGATGTGGATGGCAGAACCGTTTGGGGTTTGAAGCTTAGGCTTCAATCGTCAAATGCTGGTGGCGATCGGACGCCAGAGGCCTTGGCCCGGTCTTGGCCTGGCACCCGCATCTTGGTGGTGGACGACCACCGTTCCATCAGGGACATTGTCAAACACGTTTTGGAAATGTCACAGGTCACGGTGGATGCTGCAGAAAATGGCCGGGTGGCACTTCAGATGATTGAAAGCACCACTTATGACCTGGTGTTGATGGATTTGCAAATGCCCGTGATGGGGGGGATCGATGCCACCCGCCATATTCGAAAGCAAGCGCGTTTTCACAACTTGCCCATTGTGGCTTTGTCAGCGACGGGCGATGACGATGCGCTTGATCGTTGGAGGTCTGAGGGCATCACGGACCATTTGGCAAAACCTTTTGACTCCGACCGATTGTGGTCCGTTGTGCAGCAACACTTGTCGGCTAAAAAAGTTGAATCGTCATCCTGAATGCTTGTCCCCATAGACGGCCGGTTTCAGATGGCGCGTGTCTTGAAAAGCCAATGGGCAGCGTCATCGGGAATGCCACTGACAGGTCGACCTTGAAAAAACACTTTCAAGCTGGACCACTTGGGGCTGTGGACCAAAAATGGTGGATCGCCATACACGCTGCGAGATGCCCCCGCCTTGAGTTCAAGCTTGGTCAACTGATTTTGTTGGTCACGAACGCACAGGCTGACATCTTGAGAGGCTAAAAAGTGGATGTAATTGCCTGCTTTGATCGGATCGGAAGTTTCATAAGCAAAACTGGCTTGCCGAAGTTGGCCATCGCAGGCGTTGACTTCTGGCTTGGGGGTGTGGGTCCATGCGGTGCCCATGGCGGGTGAGGTGGGTATTTGCTGTAGGGCGTTCAAGTTCAGCTCAGGGCTGGCGATGTCACTACCATCGTCTGAGCTGAGTTTTTTTGCATGGCTCAGGGCGGTCTGTGGCTGGCTCAGTTCAAGCAAAGTCAGCAAGTTTGAGGTGGATTCAAAACCGGGACCCCAATGTGGCCAGGTCATCCAACTCATGCCGCCGATCAGCAGCAAAGTGCTTGCTTTGAGAGCGGTGATGGGACTGAAGGCCGGCCGATGGCTTGATTTTGAAACTGGACCCAAGCTGGCAGCTGTTACGGTGCTCGGAATCTGCTCAATGTCCTGGGGTTCTTCAGGGGGCACCCAGTCGTGGCCTAATTTTTTGAGCAATTTGATGCCGGTATTGGCTTTGATCTGAGGGTTGTAAAAGCACCCTTCACCGTGGCCTTCCAGTTCCTGGAGTTGCGCCAGCGAAAGGGTGTTCAGTCGAGCAAAGACCGTGCTGTCGGTATTTGTTTTTTCTCTGAGTTGCCGAAGAAGTTGGGCTTCCTCTGCTCGCCAAATCAGGGCTTTGTACATGGTGCGCCCTCTTCGAATTGAACAGGGTTCAGATGATTGACTGTCACTTCTTTGGCACGGGTCATGGTGTGTTTTTTGTCAAAATTGCAAGGTTTTTTTGCGCTTGAGTCCATGGCGTGAGCTTTTACGTGGAGTTATAAAGAGCATTTTAGGAGTACTTTTTTAAAATACTCAATCCCCCTTAAGGGGCACCCACTCAAAAAAATTGGCGCAGTGTGCCAAAGCTGCTCGGTCAATGGGGATGCCCCGGATCCACAGGGATCAGGGTTCACGACCCCCCTTGAAAGCAAGGGGCGATCAGTCCTTGCGCACAGTAAAGATCAAGTCCAGTGCACTTTGCTGACCCGCTTGTGCACGCAGTGTCAGTCGCCGCGAGAGGTCGTAAAAAATGTACAGACTGCCAAACGTGCCGCTCAGGCTGCTTTCATAAGCCATGTAAAAGTCTTTAGAAAGTCGTTTGCCCAGGGTGACAGCCGCGCCTGTGGCGTTGATGTCTGAGCGGCTGCCGCTGGCCAGTGAGATTTCGTCCAGGCCCAGGCTGTTGGCCAATTCACCGCTCAGGCTCTTGCCGTTGCCGCTCAAAAGGACCAAAGCGGCTTGTTGCAGCACGGCCGATTCGGCCCCGCCATTGGCTGCTGAGCGACCTAAAACAAGCCAAGCGAGCTTGTCGGCATCAGGCATCTCGGGGTCGGCGTAAAGCCGTATGCGAGGCAGCAAGGCGGTGCCGGAAACCTGCACACCCACACGCTGCGCCAGATTGGGGCGCAGGGCAATGATGTCCAGGTTGGGGTTGTCGTAGGCCCCATTGAACCGCAGCACCCCGGTGTCGATGTCCAGTTGTTGACCATACGCTTTGTAGCGGCCACCTTCGGTACGCACTTGGCCTGTCAGCCGGGGCACTCCCTTTGTGGCGCTGTTGCTGACCACAAGAACTTGCCCGGCCAGACGCGTTTGA
Organism: uncultured Burkholderiales bacterium; assembly: GCA_903894995.1. GTDB lineage: Bacteria > Pseudomonadota > Gammaproteobacteria > Burkholderiales > Burkholderiaceae_C > Limnohabitans_A. The sequence goes on along the minus strand of CAITSG010000333.1, from coordinate 21,380 downwards.
AGTCCTTGGCCTTGCACCTGAAAGTCCGATCCCAAGTCCAAGCGAATTTGCACATCGGGCGTGCCTAACCAGGATGTGGCGCTGGTGTGAGGGGGTTTGGTGAGGGAGGTGGTTTCAGTTCGCACCACCTGCACATCGCTTCCCAGGCTGGGCGTGCTTTCCTCGGGCAAGATGAACAGGGCTTGGTCTGCTTGCACCAGACCCGACATGCGCCATTGGCCTTTGTCCATTTCGGCTGTGACCTCACCCGAGACGGCCAAGCGCCGATCTGCCCGGTTGGTCACGCGCAGGCCCTTGGCTTGCATTTTCAGCAGCAGTTTGGCACTGCCCATGGGATTGGCCAGCTCAAAAGCAGCATTGCTGGCCTGCCAACCCAGCTGTCCTTGAGCCAGCAACTCGCCGCCTTGAGTTCCCGCACCGCGCAGATTCAATCGCTCCAAAATCAGTTGCTGCCCTTGCAAGCGTGCGATCAGTTGGCCTTGGCTGAACTCGATGCCTTGCACCGTTGAGCGAACGGCCAGGTTGTCGGCTTGCAACCGGCCTTGCCACTGAGGCTGGCTGCGCGTGCCAGAAAGCTCCACGCGGGTCGCCAAAGTGCCCTGAACCCGCCAGCCCGGTGGGGCCAGCAAAGACCAAGCCCCGACTTGTGGCAAATTCGCCTCGATCCAGCCCTGCACGGGCGCTTGTGGTGACCACTGCACACCTTCACTCGACCAATTCAATTGCGTGCTGGCTTGGGCTTTGACAGTGCCCATGAGCTCGCTGTCCCAGTTCAGCGTGGTGTCCAGTGCCGTGCCATGGAGGTTCAGTTGCAAGCGGGCGTCACGCAGGCCCGCAGGCAACCGTTGGCCTGGCATGTTGTCGGTCTGGATGCGCAAGTCACCCTGGCTGCGTTGAATCTGGGCGCTCATGCTCAATTGGGGTTGGGTGCGCATTTGCCATTGACCTTGCAGCAGCACATCACTTTGCATGTCGGCCCCAAGCAGTCCCGGGAGCCAACCTAAAGGCACGTCCTCCCATCGGGCTGCGGCTTGGGTTTGCGCCGCTGAAGCGGTGCCCATCGATTGCCACGAGCCCGCTTCCAGAAACAGCTTGGCCAAGCCTGGTGATGGACCTTGCACCTGCCATTGCGCTGCATCCCACTGCACACGGCTTGGGGGCATGGCGAGCCGGGCTTGCCAAAGCCAAGGTTTTTGCAATTCCACTCGCCATGGGGGAGAAGCCGATGGCACGGCGGCTTCTAGGCGAAAACCTTGCACCTGCCCACGCCAATCTGGGCTCGTGGGGTCGTTGCGGCTGGCCGACATTTGGGTTTTCAGGCTGAGCGTGTCGTTGCCGTGTGCCAAGCCCAAGTCGGCTTGGGCCTGAAGGTCTTTCAAAGTGCCTTGTATTTGAATTTGCCCCGATTGCAGCACCCAAGGAAGCGCTTTGGCCGGGTTGTACTGCAGGCGTGGCGCGGTCATGGTGACCTGGATGGCTGTGTCGGCCTGATCAAATCCACCTTGCCAATCGGCTTTGATTTGACCCCGTCCGGACGCTTGCAGATTTTTGATTGCGGGGGCCAAAAAAGGAAAACGCAAGAGCCAGACCAGGCTTTGTTGGGCATCTTGGACATCGACCTCCAGGCGGCCTTGGCCTTGCTTGGGCGCAACAAAACCTTGTACCTGTGCTTGAAGCCCTGGCAGGTTCAACTGTGCCTGGCCTTGCAAGGATTGCCGTTGGGGGTGGTATTTGAATTGGCCGTTCAGCCGAGCTTGAGCGGCCTCCAAGTTCAGGCTGTGGATGTCCCATTCTTGTTGGTACCACTGACCTTGCAGCTTCACATGCTGCCATTGCATGGGCTTGCTGCTGTTCAGGGGTGTGGTGGGTGAGCCCGGCCTTGAAGAGGTCACCACACTCAGGTCTGCCGACAAGGCAATGGGGCCAGTGCCCGTGTCGCTGGCCTTGAGCTGGCCTTGTACGGGTGGACCCGCCAAGGCGGTGTGCAACTGGGCCGGTGTCAGTGCTTGGAGTTCAATGTGGCCTGTCCAGCCTTTGGCGGTTTGTTGTCCTGCACCTGCCAGCTGCCCCCCCGCCAACTGTGCTTTGGCCTGTGAAACGGTCCAAAGACCTTGTTGATAGTCGGCTTGGAGGGTGAGTTGCGACGCGGGCAAGCGTTGCTGGTCCCAGGGGCCTGCACGCGAGTTTTGCCATTCGCCGTCCAGATGCCAGCCTTGGCCATCGGGTGTGAGTTGGGTTTGTCCGCTCAGTCGGGTTAGGGGAGCACCGGGCCACAAAAGGGCCAGGTCCAAGCCTTGGGCTTGCACCAGCGCCTGCACGACAGGTTGAGCTTGCCAAGGCTGAAGGCGGGCTTGCATGTCCAGTGCCATAGCCTCCAGGTGGGCTTTAGAATTTTGTCGGGCGGTGGGGGTGGATGAGGCTGTGGGGGCGAGTTGGGCTTGCGCTATCAGCTCGGCCTTGTCACCGGCAAGCGGGCCTTGCACCGAGACCTCCAGTGACAGCACACCGGCCTTTTGAGCCCACGGGTCCGGTAGCTCAAAGTGTCCTTGAATGCGCAGGTCCAAAGCCATGGGGGCCACCGATTGCAATTGCGCTTTCCCGCTGTACTGCCCCTTGGCCACTTGGCCTTCGTCCAAGGTGATCGTGTGCAAGCGCTGGTCATAGCCATAGTGGCCGCGCAGACCGGTGGCCAGGGCTTGTGCTGGGTTGTGCCAAGTGAGGCGGTCAATTTGCCAGTCCAATTGCACAGGCATGGGCAAGGTCAGTGAACTCAGGGCGGAAGTAGAGGACGCGGGGCTTTGGTCGTCCAGGTGCAATGCGCCCACACGCACTGACTTGATCGGCCAAGGTTGATGCCAAAAACGGGACCAATCAAGTTGCACATGGGCTTGCTTCAGCTCGATGCGCAAGCCATTTTTTTCCCATACGAGTTGGTCAATGGAGCCGCCTTGGTGCAAGTTGCCAGAGACCTCCTGAGCCTGTAAGCGTTGACCGGAGGGCAGCGCCCAGTTCACCCCTTTGATCACAGCGTCCAAGGAACCTGAGGTGCCTGACCACAGCCACAAAGCCCATGCCAAGCCCATTAAAACCAGGGGGCCAAGCAATGCAGACACGGCCATGGATGAACCCACACGCCAAAAGGCGAGCCGTTGCAAAGCCGATGGTGCCGGTTCAGAGTTGGGGGGAGGCGTCAAAAAGTGAACCCCACATTCATGTGCAAACGCAGTTTGCGCACGGATTGACCGTAAGCCAAATCAATTCGCACAGGCCCCACCGGGCTGCGCCAGCGGGCCCCCACGCCCATGCCCAAACGGGCTTTGAGCGGATGGCTGGCGTTGGACACACTGCCCGCATCAACAAAAACAGCGCTTTCCCATTCGCTGCGTTGCTGATCGACCGTGATGGGTCTTTGCCACTCAAGACTGCCTGTGGCCAAGTAACGACCGGCGAGCACCAAACCATTGGTCTGCTCGATGCCAATGCTGCCGGGCGCGTAGCCTCGAACACTGTGGTCACCACCCGCCAAGAACAGCTGGGTCGAGGGCAACTCGTTGGTGCTCTTGCTGACCACACCGCCCAATTCAGCCCTCAAAGACAAGCGCCCCGCCTTGTCACCCAAGGGCTGCAAAAACAAACCCTTGGACAGCCAGCGAACATAAGGGACATTCTGCTTGCCCAAAGTGAAGCCCGCCCCCACTTCAACGCCCAAGCCCAGCCCCTGATTGGGAAAAGGCAAACTGTCAAATTTGCGCCAAGTCCAGGCGTAATTGCCGCTGATCGATTCTTGTTGTCCACCAAGTCCATCTAACTTGACTTCGGCGGTATCGTACTGGGCAAAGTAAGAGCGGTCGATGCGCTCGCCCAATTGGGTGCGACCAGCTCTCCAACGTTGGCTGTTGACCAGAAAACTTGTCAGTTTTTCTTGTTCCAGTTTGAGTGAGGTGTTCCAACGCCAAAGGCTGCTGTCGGGTGGGGCCAGCAGGTCCAGCCCTGCGCTTTTCAGTTGCTTGTCCCAAGCCAATTTGCTGACCGAGCGCCAGCCCAGACCCGGGACTTGGTGGTGGGTGTGTTCCGCTGTGAGGCGTGCACCACTGTCACTTCGCACGCCCACACCCAAGACCCATTTTTGTCGCATGGCCTCTTTCAGTTCAATTTTCACCGGGGCCGCTTGCGCAGGCCCTTCCGAGTCAAGGCTGACAAACACCGAGTCGTAGAACCCGCTGGTCACCAAGCGCTGCTGCGCTTCGAGCAATGCGCTTTGGCTGTAGAGCGTGCCCAAGGGCAAACGGGCCAACCGTTGGACCTGTTCGCTGCCATAGTGTTCTGAGCCAGTGATTTGCACCGGTCCCAACAAAACCGACGGTCCTGAGTCGAAACTCAGGCTCAGCCGGACTTGGTTGCTGTTGGCATCCACCAAGGCCTGACTGTCCACCAGGCGGCCCCAAGGGTAGCGTTGGGCCAACAATTGGCGCAATGCTTGCGTTTTGGCACGGGTCCAGTCAACTTGGGTAAAGTGCTCCCCTTCAGGCAAAGTCCACCCCTGAACGATTTCTTGTTTTTGTGCCGAGGCTTGCTCGTTTTGAGCAATATCGCCTTGCCACTGCCACTGCACTTGGGCGATGCGGGAAACGGGGCCTGTGACCACGGACAAGTGCACCCGTCTGGCCGCAGTGTCACTTTCTGCAGGTGTTTGTGTCCAGGCGATTTGCGGGTTGAAAAAACCCAAAGTCGCCAGCAAGTCACGCACCTGCACATCGGCATCCAGGAGCAAACGGGACAACTCGGTGTCATCCAAGTCACTCAGACTGGCATAGCGTTGCAAGGCCAAATGTTGCTCCAGCCAAAGGCGGGTGCTTTTGTCCTCTGTGCTCACGACCAATTCAAACGCTGGGGGGGTAGGGGAGGGTGGCGTGTCGGCAGTGGCGGGTGTGGCCAAAGTCAAGCCAAACAGCAAGGTGCACCAGGCGACGAAGAGCGCAGCATTACGTGGCCCGAAAGCCTGGCCACCTCTTGGGGTCATTAAAAGGACGGCCAGCAACGCTGGCTGTTTCATTTGCTCAGCATGCGCATCGCATCTTCCAGACCCTTGAGGGTCAGCGGGTACATGCGGTTGCTCATCAGCTGCTGAACGATGGAGATGCTTTGGCGGTATTGCCAAACGCCTTGGGGCTCGGGGTTGATCCAGGCAAACTTGGGGAAGGTGTGCGTCAGGCGTTGCAGCCATTCGGCCCCGGCCTCTTCGTTGTTGTATTCGACGCTGCCACCCTTTTGCAAAATTTCATACGGGCTCATGGTGGCGTCCCCGATGAAGATCAGCTTGTAGTCCTTGTTGTACTTGCGCAGGATGTCCCAAGTGGGGAATTTTTCAGCGTATCGGCGCTTGTTGTTCTTCCACATGAAGTCGTAGACGCAGTTGTGGAAGTAATAAAAATCCAGATGTTTGAACTCGGCTTTGACGGCCGAGAACATTTCTTCCACCCGCGTGATGTGCTCGTCCATGGTGCCGCCCACGTCCATGAGCAGCAGCACTTTCACGTTGTTGTGGCGCTCGGGGCGCATCAAGATGTCCAGGTACCCCGCATTGGCCGCTGTCTTGCGGATGGTGCCGTCCAAGTCCAGCTCTTCCTGTGAACCCTCGCGGGCAAAGCGGCGCAGGCGGCGCAGCGCCACTTTGATGTTGCGTGTGCCCAGTTCCTGCTGGTCGTCGTAGTCTTTGTAGGCGCGTTGCTCCCAGACCTTGATGGCGCTTTTGTTGCCCCCCTTGCCGCCAATGCGGATGCCCTGCGGGTTGTAGCCGCCGTTGCCAAAGGGGGATGTGCCGCCCGTGCCGATCCACTTGTTGCCGCCTTCGTGGCGCTCTTTTTGTTCTTCGAGGCGCTTCTTCAAAGTGTCCATCAGCTCGTCCCAGCCCATCTTCTCGATGGCGGCTTTTTGCTCGGGTGTGAGTTCTTTTTGGAGGATTTTTTCGAGCCAGTCGAGGGGCACTTCTTTGGTGAAGTCGGTCAGCATCTCCACGCCCTTGAAGTAAGCGCCGAAAGCCTTGTCGAACTTGTCGAAGTGCTTTTCGTCCTTGACCATCACGGTGCGGGCCAGGTGGTAAAAATCGTCAATGCTGCAGGCGTCCGACGCCGGGCCGACCACATTGGCCTGCAGGGCCTCAAGCAAAGTCAGGTACTCGCGTACCGACACGGGCAGTTTGGCGGCGCGAAGGGTGTAGAAAAAATCGATCAGCATGGCGTCTTTCTCTCCTCAGACCCGCACACGAGCGAGTTGGTAGTCCAAGTGTGTTTTGACGTTGGGCCATTCACTCGCGATGATGCTGTAAACGCAGGTGTCGCGCAGTGCGCCAGCGCCCAAAGGGTGGTGGTTGATCTGGTGGCTGCGCAGCACGCCGTCCAGCTTGGCACCCAGGCGCTCGATGGCGCGGCGGCTTTGCTGGTTGAAAAAATGCGTGCGGAATTCCACCGCGATGCAATGGAGTTGCTCAAACGCGTGGGCCAGCAACAAGCGCTTGGCTTCGGTGTTGAGAGGGCTGCGCTGCACGCTTTGGCGGTACCAGGTCGAACCGATTTCAACCCGGCGGTTGGCCGCGTCGATGTTCATGTAGGTGGTCATGCCCACGGCTTGGTCGGTCGCTGGGTCGATCACGGCAAACGGGCACATGCTGCCCTTGGCCTGCAAGTCGAGGCGGCGGGTGATCTCAGCCGCCATGCCTTCTGGGGTGGGGATGGCGGTGTACCAGTGGTTCCATAGCTCGCCGTCACGCACGGCCTGGACCAGGTCATCGTGGTGCAGGTGCAACAAAGGCACGAGTTGCACATGTTGACCCAATAGCGAAGTGGGGGTGATCCAAGGATTCATGATGCGTCAGTGTCTTGGTCTTTGGTTTTTTGTTTGTTGCGCCAAAAGCGCGCCAAGTGAAGACCCGCTCCGCCGCCCAAGCCCACCAGCAAAATGCCGCCAATGCTGGCGTTGTCGTAACCGGCACTGAAAATATTCAGGCCCAACCATTGGCCAGCCCAGTAACCGGTCAGCGCACCGCCGACAAAGCCCACGGCATCCGAGATGCCTTCCATGAGAGGGTTGGGAGAGCTCATCTGGCCAAGCTCAGCGGTTGCGCTGGTTCATGAAGACCAGCTTTTCGAACAAGGTCACGTCCTGCTCGTTTTTGAGCAAGGCACCCACCAGTGGAGGGACCGACAACTTTTGATCTGCACTTTGCAGGGCTTCGAGCGGGATGTCTTCGGCCACCAGCAGCTTGAGCCAATCGAGCAGCTCGCTGGTGGAGGGCTTTTTCTTCAGTCCGGGCAGGCCGCGCACGTCGTAAAAAGTCTTGAGGGCCAGGGCCAGCAAGTCTTTTTTGAGCGTGGGGAAGTGCACATCCACGATCTGGCGCATGGTGTCCGCTTCGGGGAACTTGATGTAGTGGAAAAAGCAGCGGCGCAAGAAGGCGTCGGGCAACTCTTTTTCGTTGTTGGAGGTGATGAACACCAGCGGGCGGGTCTTGGCCTTGATCAGCTGGCGCGTCTCGTAGCAATAAAACTCCATGCGGTCTATCTCACGCAGCAAGTCGTTCGGGAACTCGATGTCGGCCTTGTCGATCTCGTCGATCAGGATGGCCACCGGGGTTTCGGAGGTGAATGCTTGCCAGAGTACGCCCTTGATGATGTAGTTCTCGATGTCCTTGACTTTTTCTTCACCCAATTGGCTGTCGCGCAGACGGCTCACGGCGTCGTATTCGTACAGGCCTTGCTGGGCCTTGGTGGTCGACTTGATGTGCCACTGCAGCAGTGGCAAACCCAAGGCCTCGGCCACTTCTTCGGCCAACATGGTTTTGCCGGTGCCGGGCTCACCTTTGACCAAAAGGGGGCGTGTGAGGGTGATGGCGGCGTTCACGGCCAGCATCAGGTCGGGGGTGGCGACGTAGTTGTCAGTACCTTGGAATTTCATGGTGGACAGTTCTCAAAAACAGGAATAAAGCTTGTCAGGATTATGAGGGCCAGCCCGATATAATCTGCAGTTGATTTTTATCAATCATTTGGATTGTGTGAGCAAAATGAACAAGCTGTTGACCTCGATGTTTGCCTTGGCTGTCGCTTCTGTGACCGCCATCTCCGCCCATGCCCAGGAAATCAAGGGCGATGCCAAAGCCGCTGAGCAAAAAATCGCCATGTGCATTGGCTGCCACGGCATCAAGGGCTACCAAGCCAGCTTCCCAGAGGTCTACCGCGTGCCGATGATCTCTGGTCAAAACGCCAAGTACATTGTGTCTGCTTTGAACGCCTACCAAAAAGGCGAACGCAAGCACCCTACGATGCGCGGCATTTCTGCCAGCCTGAGCGAGCAAGACATGGCCGATTTGGGCGCCTATTACGAGCAACACGGCAAAACCGAGCCCGTGGCCACGACCCCCAAGACGCCTGATGCCAAAGTCGCTGCCTTGCTGCAAAAAGGCGCATGCATTTCCTGCCACGGTGACAATTTCAGCAAGCCCATCGACCCGAGCTACCCAAAGTTGGCCGGTCAGCACAAAGACTTTTTGTATGTGGCACTCAAGTCTTATAAAACTGAAAACCTGGCCACCTGGGGCCGCAACAACGGCGTCATGGGCGGCATCGCCAAGCAGTTTTCCAACGCCGAGCTGAAGGCCATGTCGGCTTACATCGGTTCTTTGGATGGCGATATGAAAGTCGTGCCCCAGTCCAAGTTCCGCTGATCATCTTCAGTGGTTGCTTGACCAAAAAACCCGCCTCGGCGGGTTTTTTGTTGTCTGTTCGCCTTTGCTCCTGTGCCTTGGCATCAGTCTTGGGTGGCGTTGCGCTGCACGCAGGCGATGTAGGATTCACCGTCGGGCATGCGGCCCGAGCGCTGGCTTTCAAAAATCATGCGTCCCAGGCATTCCATGGCCCGGTGGTGCGCATCGTGCAGTGAGTTGAGCCGGTGCGTGAGCAGTTCCACCGCCTGGCGGATGCCTCGGGGTTGGTCAATGCTGCATTGCTCGCTGATGGACAGGTGCATCGAGAGGTGCAAAAACGGATTGGTCCGGTTGGGGTCGTCGTTGAGCATGCTGGCCAGCGCCGCATCCACATCCGCCAATTCGGCGTGGTATTCGGGGTGTTCGTCGATCCATTGGCTGACCAGCATTTCCATGGGTTCCAGCGTGGCCGCTGTTCGGGCTTTGGCGTAAACGCCGCAAAAAAAGCGCCGGACATCGGCTTGAGAAGGTTGAATCAGCATGGTTCAAAAAGCAGTAAAACCGACCGAGCGGTCGGTGAATGACATAAAATCTCAAAGTCAGCACAATACGGCATGTTAAACGCAGACACTTTCATCACTTTCTTGAGACAACCATGAAACAAGCCTTTATTTGCGACGCCATCCGCACCCCTTTCGGCCGCTATGGCGGTGCCCTGTCCAGCGTGCGCACCGACGACTTGGGCGCTGTGCCCCTGCGCGCCCTGATGGCGCGCAACCCCAACGTGGACTGGGCCGCTGTGACCGACGTGCTGTACGGCTGTGCCAACCAAGCCGGCGAAGACAACCGCAACGTGGCCCACATGGCCAGTTTGCTGGCCGGTTTGCCGATTGACGTGCCCGGTGCCACCATCAACCGCCTGTGCGGCTCTGGCTTGGACGCCATCGGCACCGCAGCGCGCGCCATCAAGGCCGGAGAAGCCGGTTTGATGATCGCAGGTGGCCTCGAAAGCATGAGCCGCGCCCCGTTTGTGATGCCCAAAGCTGAAACCGCCTTCAGCCGCAACAACGCGGTGTACGACACCACCATTGGCTGGCGCTTCATCAACAAGCTGATGAAAGCCCAATACGGCGTGGACTCGATGCCCGAGACCGCTGAAAACGTGGCCACCGACTACAAAATTGAGCGCGAGGCGCAAGACCTGATGGCCTACAACAGCCAACTGCGCGCTGTGGCCGCCATCAAAGCCGGGCACTTGGCGCGTGAGATCGTGGGCGTGAGCATCCCCCAGAAAAAGGGTGACGCTGTTCTTGTGGACACCGACGAACACCCGCGCGAAACCAGCCTCGAAGCGCTGGCCAAGCTCAAAGGCGTGGTGCGCCCTGACGGCACCGTGACCGCAGGCAATGCTTCGGGTGTGAACGACGGCGCTTGCGCTTTGCTGCTGGCCGATGAAGCCACGGCCGCCAAAAACGGCCTGACGCCCAAAGCCCGCATCGTGGGCATGGCCACTGCCGGTGTCGCGCCTCGCGTGATGGGCATTGGCCCAGCGCCTGCGACCCTCAAAGTATTAGCGCAGACCGGCTTGACCATCGACCACATGGACGTGATCGAGTTGAACGAAGCCTTTGCCGCACAAGGCTTGGCGGTGATGCGCATGTTGGGCCTGAAAGACGACGATGCCCGCGTGAACGCCTGGGGCGGTGCGATTGCCTTGGGCCACCCACTGGGCGCATCTGGCGCACGTTTGGCCACCACCGCCATCAACCGTTTGCAGCAAACGGCTGGCCGTTACGCGCTGTGCACCATGTGCATTGGCGTGGGTCAGGGCATTGCGCTGATCATTGAGCGGGTGTGAGTTTTGCCCAGCAGGCAGTGCACTGCTACTGGGTCAATGTCACATCAGGATCGCCCGATCGCGGCTCACTGTGCCTCGATCTTGAGATCGGCCACGATCCGGCTGAGTTGGCGGATCTCGCCGTCCACACGGGTGCGAAATTCCACGGGCGTGTTGGCCTGTGGGCGACCACCCCAGTCGATGAGGCGTTGTTTGACAGCAGGTTGGTCAAGCACAGCACGGAGTTCACGGTTGAGCCGATCGACGATCGCTTGCGGTGTGCCTTTGGTGCCCGCGATGCCCAGCCAAGAATCGAACACCACCCCCCGGAAAAATGTCCGCCACAGAAGGCACGCCTGGCAGGGCGTTCTGACCTGCTGGCGCGGTGGTGGCGAGTACGCGTACACGGTTGTCCTTGAACAGCGGCGCTGTGGTGGTCATGGTGTCGATCATCACATCCACCCGACCGACCAGCAACTCCATCATCGGCGCCGTGCCGCCTTTGAAGGGCACATGTGTGGCCATACCGCCGCTTTCGGCCATTAGCCATTCGCCAACCAAGTGCATCGCCGTGCCCACGCCCACCGAGGTGTAGGTGTAGCGGTTGGGTTCGCTTTTCACTCGCTGGATGAAATCATTGAACGAGGTGATGGGCGAGTTTGGCTTGACCGACAAAGTCAGCGGATAGGTGGTGACGGTGGAGACCCAAGCGAAGTCGTTGACCGGATCGAAGGGCAGGTTCTTTTTCATCGCGGCATTGCTCGAATGCCCACTGGGCAGCAGCACCAGCGTGTAACCATCCGGTGCAGCTTTGGCCACTGCATCTGCGGCGATGTTGCCACCCGCTCCCGCGCGGTTTTCCACCACCACAGGCTGACCGAGTCTCTCACCCAAGGGTGTGGCAATCAGTCTGGCCACCATGTCGCTGCTGCCACCGGGCGCAAAGCCCACCAGCAGTTTGATGGGCCGCGCGGGCCATGAGTCTTGCGCATGAGCAATGCCCAAGCCGGCCATCAGGCCCAAGGCCAAAACCCATGAACGGCCAATCGTGTGACCAAGGGTGCGGACAGGGTGGTGAATCGTGGAACTGTTCATCGGGTGGTTTTCAGAAAATGGATGTGGGTCTGATGCGACAAGAACAAGTGATGTGGCATGGTAGCGAGGATCGTGGTTTTACAAAGGTGTAAAGACGATCCTAAAACACTGCTTGGCTCATGCGTCGTCGCGGATGCCGTTGCGAAGCGTGCCAATCGCATCCACCACGATCTCACACACGTCACCAGGCTTCATGAATATTTGCGGGGTTCGCTTGTTGCCCACGCCACCGGGGGTGCCGGTCACGATCACGTCGCCAGGCGACAGCGGGATAAAGGTCGAGATGTAGGCGATCTGGCGCGGAATGCTGTGGATCATTTTGTCGGTGGTGGTGTCTTGCAAAACCTGACCGTTGAGCACGGTTTGCAGGCGCATCACTTGCGCAGGCGCAATCTCGTCGCTGGTGACCATCCAGGGACCAAAGCCACCGGTCTTGTAGAAGTTCTTGCCGGGTGTCCACTGCGAGGTGGCGATTTGCCAGTCGCGCACCGAGCCGTCGTTGTAGCAGCTGTAGCCCGCAATGTGATCCCAGGCGTCTTCTTCTTTGATGCGGCGGCCACCTTTGCCAATGATCAAGGCGATTTCGGCTTCGTAGTCCAGTCGGTGCGACTCGGGCGGGCGCACGATGTCCTGGCCGTGCGCGACCTGCGAGTCGGCCAGGCGTATGAAGATCGTCGGTACTTCGGTCACTTCACGGCCGGTTTCGAGCACGTGTTCGCCGTAGTTCAGGCCGATGCAAAAGATCTGACCCGGGTTGGGGATCACCGGCAGCAGCTGCAGCTGCGAGAACTTGAGCGTCGGCTTGTGCGCCTTGGCCGCATCGGCGGCTGCACCGAACAGGTTTTTGGCGATCAGGGTTTTCAGGTCGGGCGCTTGTGCTCCCAGGAAGGGGCTCAGGTCGAGCACGTCGTCGCCGTTCACGACGCCGTAGGAGGGCACGCCCTGGTTCGAAAAGCTGATGAGTTTCATGGAGGATCTTTCAGTCAAATGGAAAGGATAAGCATCAGTGCAGCCGCGCTGAAATTTCGCGTGCGGCGCGCTGGATGAGGGGGGTGAGTTTGGTCTGGTCGATCACCGCCATGCGTTGCACAGTGGTCACCAGAGAGAGTGCGCCGATCACGGTGCCGTCGGTCTGCTGTAAGGGCACCGCGATTGCAGCCAAAGTGGTTTCGAGTTCGCCGTTGGAGAAATAAAAACCGTCCTTGCGGATCTGGCTGTAGTAACGCCGAAAGCTGGGCCAATCGGTGGGCAGCCCGGCTGCAGCCACTGCCATGCTGTGGGTGTCCAGCAGTTTGTGCAGTTGTGGTGTAGGCAGCCCTGCCAGTATCACCTTGGGTGCGCCGCCTTGAAACAGCGGGCGCGGGCGCCCACGGCCATAACTCAAATTGGCAGGCATGGTGCCGAACTCGCGGTGGGTGTCCAGCAACTGGTCGCCGTGTAAGCTGGAGACCACACAGTCAAAACCGGTCTGCGCCACCAGTTCTTTCATGAACGGCACGCCACACTGCAGCACCGGATCGGCCTGGCGGATGAAGTGGTCCAGCACCACGATGCGGGACCCCAGCGTGAACTGGGCGTCGCTGCCGCGCCGCAGCAGGCCCGCATCGCTGAGGGTCTTGAGATAGCGGTAACTGGTGGGCAGTGAAACGCCCAGCGTTTCGCTGATGTCCTCGGCGCTCCAATGCAAGCGCTGGTCGGAAAACAGGTCGAGCACGCTCAGCATGCGGGCGAGGCTGGTGTCGGCTTTGTCTGCTTTATCGGTCATGGTGGGTTCTGTTCAACATCCGTGGGCCAAGGCACCCGCAGTGGGCAGCACGGCGCTGATGCGATCGAGCTCGCCACTGCTTTGGGCCACGCCCAGAATGTAGCGGTCCGGGCGAAGCAGCACGGCGCGCACGCCTTGTTGGTCCAGCCAGGCTTTGACCTCGGGGTCGCGCGCAGGCACGGTGACCACGCCTTGCGCCTGCCAGCGCTCACGGGTGTCTTCGCTGACTTCGGCCAACACGGTGTCCTCGCCCAGGACGGCAAAGTTCAAGCCCAGCAGCGTGTCCAGTAGATGGCCATTGGCCAGCGTGGGTTGCGGGAATACTTGGGCGACCGGTGCCTGCTCGCCTTGCCAGATGCCAGGGCCCAGGCGCGGCGCAGGGAACTGGAAGATCTCGGGCTGCCCCGCTTTGAACTTGGCGTCGCGTTCGCGTGCCGCGTGCGGGTCGGTGGTTTGGATGATGTCGCCCAGCTTCACGGCCAGGTCGATGAAGGCCTGCACATGCGGTGAACGCTCGCTTTCATAGGTGTCCAGCAGCGCATCCTCTGCACGGCCGCGCAGCACGGCGTCGAGCTTCCAGGCCAGGTTGGACACATCGCGGATGGCCGCACACATGCCCTGGCCCAGGAAGGGTGGCGTTTGGTGGGCTGCATCACCGGCCAGCATCAAGCGGCCTTGTCGCCAGCCTTCGGCCATCACCGAGTGGAAGGTGTAGATCACGGCGCGTTCGATGTCGGCTTGGCTTGGCGTGACCCATTTGCTCACCAGTTTCCACAGTGTCTCGGGCAGTACCATTTGCTCAGGCCTGTCACCGGGCATGAGCATGATTTCCCAGCGCCTGCGGTTGCCGGTCACGTTGCAATACGTCATGGGGCGTGCAGGGTCACAGTGCTGCACCGTGTGGTCGGGCAAGCCGGGGACATTGGTTTTGAGCCGCACATCGAAGACCAGCCAAGGCTGGTGCAGGCCCAGATCGCGCATGCGGGTGCCCAGCACTTTGCGAACCAGCGAGCGAGCGCCGTCGCAGCCGACCACGTAGCGGGCCTGCACGGCATGATTTTGCTGTGTTTGCAGGTCGGTGACTTGTAGGGTTGCGGCGTCAGCGCCATCTTCGATGGCGGTGACTTCGTGACGGGTGCGCACTTGCACTTGCGGGTAGCGTTCCAAGCCAGACCGCAACACGGCTTCGAGTTCGGGTTGGTGAAAGTAGTGGTTGGTGGCGCAGCCATGCGGGCCACGTTCCTGGGTGCCCGCGCGGATCAGCAAGGTCTCGCCAGCGGCGTTGTTGAAGTACATGCCCTTGAGGCCCGGGCGCGAGATGATCTCAACCTGTGGGCGCAAACCGGCAGTCTCGAACACGCGCATGGTTTCGCCGTCGAAATGGATGGCGCGGGGCAGGGGGTAGATCTCGCCCTCGCGCTCGAGCACCAGCACCGACAGGCCATATTGGCCCAACAAGTTGGCCAGCGTGGCACCCGCCGGGCCGTAGCCGATGATGGCGACGTCAAACACCGTCTGGTTCATGCTTGGTAGCCCATGAGTTGCTGCATTTCTTTCAACCACTCGGCGCGGCTGCGAAATTTGGGCCGACTGCGCGCCAGTGCTTCAGCGGCTGCCATCACGGCTTCGTCGCTTTGGTCCAGGTCGATCGGTTCGCGCAGCGGCTGCTCGCAGTACCAAGGCATGTCCAGGAACACCTCCAGGCGGTTACCCTCGGGGTCTCGAAAGTAGATCGACACCGCATTGCCATGGCTGGTGCAGACCAAGTCGCTCACATCGGGTTCGACCTTAACGCGGTCTCGTACCGTGCGCAGCGAGGCCAGGTCGGGCACGCGCAGGGAAATCTGGTTGATCACGCTGAACGACAGGTCCGCAGGGCGGCCCGTGGCCAGCACGATTTGGTGGTGTTCGGACGGGTCGCGACTGAGGAAGACCAGCTGCACGGGCCCCAAGTCGCCGCGATCGGTTTCGAAGAAGCACATCACGTCTTTGTAAAAGCGGGCCATGCGTTCGAGATCGCGCACATAAATCCCCATGTGGCTGAAGACCAGCGAATTGGACTGGGAAAGTGGCTGGGCCATGATCACTCCTTTTGCAAAAATTGCACTCATTCTATTTTGATTAGTGGATAAAAAACTAATGGTTTATCCTATAGTGATAATTTACCTGTTTTGAAAGAATGCTGACAGACCTCAAGGTCGTGACCATCCACCAACAGGAGATACCCGCATGAACCGCACCACCCGCCGCTTGGGCCTGGCCACTTTGGCCTTGGCTTTGTTCAGTGCCTGGCCCGCCATGGCCCAGGACTATCCGAACAAGCCGATCAAGATCATTGCCCCTTTCCCCGTGGGCACAGGCCCCGACGCCAACACCCGTGAAATTGCGCTGGAGTTGTCCAAGGCGCTGGGGCAGTCGGTGGTGGTGGAAAACCGTCCGGGTGCCTCCACCATGATTGGCATGGAAGCGGGAGCCAAGGCCACACCCGATGGCTATACCCTGGTGATGGGTTCGACCACCTCGATGTCGGTATTGCCCTACACCTATGGTGCCAAAGTGCCTTACAAGGTGGAGCGGGACTTTGTGCCCATCAGCGTGGTGGGTCTGCTGAACACCGCCTTGACAGCCCACCCGAGCGTGCCCGAAAAAAATGCGAAGGAACTGATCGAGCGTCTGAAAAAACAGCCCGGCTCCTTGACCTCGGCCACATCGGGTGTGGGCAGCTACTCCCATCTGGCCGGTGAGTGGTTTGCCTCGAACGCTGGGGTCAAGATCAATTTTGTGCCCTACAACACCTCGAGCCCTTATGCGGATTTGGTGGCAGGTCAGGTGAATGTGATTTTTGATGCGCTGCCCGCTGCCATTGGCAACGTCAAGGCTGGCAAGCTCAAGATCCTGGCGCTGACGGGCAAGACGCGTCACCCCAACTTTCCGGATGTGCCCACTTTTGCCGAGTCGGGTTTGCCTGACTTCAGCCCCACCGCCTGGATTGGCTTGTTTGCGCCTGCGGGCACACCGGCCGCTGTGGTGGCCAAACTGGGCGAGGCCATGCAAAAGGCCACAGCCCAGAACCCAGATCTGATTGCCAAGTGGCGATCCTATGGCGGTGATCTGAAGGCGCAGACCCCGGCAGAATTTGCGGCCTTCCTCAAGCAAGACGATGCCCTGTGGGGCCCGGCCATCCGCAAAGCCGGCGTGAAGTTGGACTGACCGCATGACGACCCGACGGCAACTCATTCAAACACTCGGGGCGGCGAGTCTGGCGACCCTGACCTCTGTCGGCCGCGCCCAGGCTTGGCCCGCCAAACCGGTGCGCATCGTGGTGCCGTCGGCTGCAGGCAGCCCGTGGGACCCGATGGCCAGGCATTTGGCAGACCGTTTGTCCAAAGTTTTTGGGCAGCCCTTCATTGTGGAAAACCGGTCCGGGGGCACCGGGCTCATCGGCATGGACCAAGTGGCCAAAAGCAACGATGCCCACACCCTGGGCATCATGTTCATGCCGCACACGGTATTGCCCGCCCTGGTCGCCAAAATGCCTTACGAAACCTTGAAAGACATCGTGCCCATCAGCCAGACGCAGTGGACCTACAACGTGCTCGTGGTCCGCAGCAACATGCCTGTGCGGGATGTGAGCGGATTGATGGCTTTGGCCCGTAAAAGCCCTGGTAAGCTGATTTACAGCTCCGGTGGTGCAGGCTCGCCCGCACATTTGATGGGCGAGTATTTCAAGCAGTTGACCGGCACCTTCATCTTGCATGTGCCCTACCGGGGGCCGGTGGCGGCTTTGCAAGACCTGATGGGCGAGCAGGTGGACATGATGTTCGCTTCGCTGGCTGCGGCGCTGCCCCACATCAAAAGCGGTCGTTTGCGGGCCATCGCGGTCACGGCGGCAGAACCGCTGGAGGCGCTTCCCGGTGTACCGACTTTTGCCCAAGCTGGATTTCCCCAGTTTGATGTCCGGGATTGGGCGGGTCTGGTGGGGCCTGCTGCGTTGCCGCCAGCGGTGGTCGAGCGGCTCAATGCCGAGGTGGGCAAAGCGCTCACTGAAGCGGGCCTTGAGCAAAAATTCTCCCAGATGGGGGTGTATCTGCAGACCAGCACGGTGGCCGGATTTGGCGAATTGGTGAAAAAAGAAATCCCCAAATGGGCGGACGTGGTGCGCCGCTCGAACATCAAAATGGAATGAAAAACATGAACGCATTGATCGCAGAAGAGCAACGCCGCCAGGCCATGTTGAGTGGGGACATCACAGCACTCGAAGCCTTGCTGTCGGATGGGCTGGTTTACGTGCATTCCACGGGGGGGCGCGATACCAAGACCACCTATCTGGACAAAATGGCCAGCGGCAGTCTGAAGTACCTGACCTTGTCTTTTGAAGACTTGCAAGTGCATACGGCAGGCCCGGGCGAAATGGTGACTGGACGCATGTCGGCCGAGGTGATCATCGGTGGGCAGTCCAAAGCGGTGCGCAGCTTGTTTCTGACGGTGTGGATGCCCGAGCTTGGCGCAGATGGGCAGCAACGCCTGCGCATGCTGGCGTACCAGGGTACATCTGGCCCCGCCTGAACAACACCTGCAAATGACCAATTTCATCTTCATCGTCGCCGACGATCTGGGCTACGCCGACTTGGGCTGTTATGGCGGACGCGAGTCCGCGTTCGGACCCGTGTCACCGGTGCTGGACCGTCTGGCCGCCCAGGGCCTGAAGTATGTGAATGGGTATTCGAACTCGCCTGTGTGCTCCCCCACACGTTTTGCATTGATGACCGGTCGCTACCAGTATTGGGTCCGCGGGGCCAGTGAAGAGCCCTTGTTGGGGTCTAGGCGTGGCCATCCTGAAATGGGACTTCACGCCAACTTGCCGACCTTGCCGTCCATGCTCAAGGCGCAGGGGTACTACACGGCCTTGATTGGCAAATGGCATCTTGGATTTCGGCCTCATTTTGGCCCTGAAAAATCGGGCTACATGCACCACTTCGGCCCCATGTCGGGCGGCGTGAGCTATTACAGCCACAACGCGCGGGGGACTGGGTCGGATCTGGAATTGGACGGCCAGCCCTACGATGAGCCGGGCTACCTGACCGACCTGATCTCCAGTCGAGCCGCGCAGTATGTGCGCGACCGAGCGACTGAGGGCCAAAAATTCTTTCTGAGCTTGCATTACACGGCGCCCCACTGGCCCTGGGAGACGCGCGCTCAGGGCCAGATCAACCCCGAGATCGTCAAAGACATCATGCACCTCGATGGTGGCAATGTGGAAACCTACCGCACGATGATCCGCGAAATGGACGAGGGCATCGGATGGGTGGTGGAGGCCTTGCTCGAGACCGGGCAGCTGGACGATACGCTGATCATTTTCACCAGCGACAACGGCGGCGAGCGTTTCTCGGACAACTGGCCCTTGGTGGGCGGCAAGATGGACTTGACGGAAGGGGGTATCCGTGTCCCCTACATCGTGCATTGGCCCAAGGGGATTGCCCAGCCTGGCAGCGTCTGCACACAACACTGCCTGACCATGGACTGGACCGCCACCGCGCTGGACATCGCCCAAGCGCAGCCGCCTGAAGGGCATGTACTGGATGGTGTGTCGATGAGACCGACCTTGCAGGATGCTCAGAAGACCTTTGAGCGACCGATGTTCTGGCGCATGAAATACAAGCAACAGCGGGCGCACCGTGAGGGTGATTGGAAATACCTCCAGGTCGATGACCACGAATACCTGTTCAACCTGTCAGAAGATGCCCGGGAGCGGGCCAATCAGGCACACCGTCTGCCGGACAAGTTCAAGGCCATGCAGGCGGCCTGGCTCGAATGGAATGCACAGGTCCCGCCTGTGCCAGAAGATGCCCGGGTGGATGTGGCCTATACCTTGCGCCACATGCCGTCCAGGTGACAAGCTATGAGGTGCTCGTCGATGGGGTGCCGTTTGGCCACCAGCCCCTTCGGGGGCTTTTTTGTGCCTCCGCCAATTCTTCGGCGCTGACCTCGATCTCCATGCGCAACAGCGCTGCACCCATGGCTTTGCCCAAGTTGTCCAGGCGCAGGTTACGTGCACCGCCGCCTTGCAAAGCGCCGTGCAACACGAACTTCAGGGCCAGGATGTTCGGCAAAGGCCAGGCATCCACCTGCCCCGGCAGCCAGGGCGCAAAGTGCGCTTGCACTTGGGCCGCCGTCACTTCGCGCTCGATGATGCGGTAACCCGCCTCGTTCCACGCAAACAGGCCAAAGTCCACCCAGTCGGCCTTGTCGCCGCTTCGGGCGTGGGCGATGCGGACCAGCGGAATACGCAGGGTTATGCTCATGATTGCACCTCCAGCATTTCAATGCGCGCTTTGACAAGGTGTCGATCCATCAGCGTGGGCCAGATGCCAAGCAGCTCGCTGGTATTGTTCAGACCCTGAAAACCGCAGGTGTAGGCCGGGCCGCTTAACGCCATCCAGGGGAAAAGCCGCCCGAGGCCATCGGCAGCCGCTTTGCTGGGTGTGCGCAGCACCATGCGCACCCAAATTTCGGCCCGCTCATTCAGCTCGGCCGCAGGCGGCAGCCGGGCCAGGGGGCCGTGCGCTGAATTGAGGCCGGGGTATTCGACAAACAACTCGTCAAAGGGCATGTTTCGCTCTTTCAGTTGGCTGCGGATCATGGCCTCGGCCGCTTGCACTTTGTCCCAGGCATCGGGCCAGGAAAAGCCCCAAGTGATCTCGGCCTTGAAGCCGTCCCGAAAGCCCGCCACCACCTTGAGCTGATCGGTCGGCGCTAGGCCTCGTGCGCCGGTCAAGCGCACGCGGTGCTGGCCCTCGTCGGTCAGTTGGATCTGGCCCATGTCGAGCACCACATCGGGTGAAAAATAGGCGTGCGGGTTGTGTACCTCGTACAGCAGCTGCTGGCGCACGGTGTCGAAGTTGACCAGGCCGCCCGTGTCGGGGGCCTTGGTGATGAAGGCCGTGCCGTCTGGCCAGACCTCGGCAATGGGGTAGCCGATGTGTGCCAGGTCAGGGATCTGTTGCCAATGGCCTTGGCTGCCAAAATTGCCGCCGCTGCCTTGCCCCGAGCATTCGAGCAAATGCCCCACTGTCAGGCCTTGGGCCAGGCGGTTGAAGTCTTCGGGCGTGGCCGCATCCCTGAGCTTCCAGCCCAGGCCGTGCACCAGCGGCCCCAAAAAAAGCGCCGCGTCCGCCACCCGCCCGGTGATCACGATGTCGGCCTCTTGGTCCAGCGCCTCCACGATGGGTTGCGCGCCCAAATAGGCGTTACCGAACACCAGGCGCTCGCGCACGAGGGTCACATCGGCGCCGTTCATCATGTGGTCAAAGCGGGTGTCGGGCGCTTGCAGTTGGGTCAGCACATCGTCGCCACTGATCACCGCAATGCGCGGGTGCCAGCCTTTGGCCGCGAGCGCTGTTTGCACTGCCAGCGCCGCGCCTTTGGGGTTGAGCCCGCCCGCGTTGCAAACGAACCGGACCCCACGCGGCTGCATCAAGGGCCACAGGCGCAGCAGCATGGGCACCACATCGCGGGCATAGCCCAAAGCAGGGTCGCGTTGCCGGTCTTTTTGCAAGATGGCCAAAGTGAGTTCGGCCAGGTGGTCGCTGGCGATGTATTGGACTTGGCCGCGCTCGATGCTGGCCACCACGGGTTCCCAGTTGTCGCCATAAAAGCCCAGGCCCGAACCGATGCGAATGGAATGCGTCATGGGGAGATATTGAAGCCTTGTGTATCGACCGTAATGAGGGACAACCCCTAGAGAAAGTCTCGCGTAAGCCATTCACAATAGCACGGTCGTTCGCAAATGCTTCGAGCGGTGTTGAAGCACTGCACCGCTAAGCCCAGCGAACTCGGCTAGACAGAAACAAGAGGAGACAGGCGTGCAATTGCTGCAACTGCTGATCAGCGGTGTGGCCCAGGGATGTATTTACGGACTCATTGCCCTGGGTTTCGTGCTGATTTACAAGGCCACCGAAACGGTGAGCTTTGCCCAGGGCGACCTGATG
>CAITSG010000332.1 GCA_903894995.1 uncultured Burkholderiales bacterium | reverse complement strand
GCATTTTCAAAGCTACGAAGAAGTCGCCAAGCGCTTTGGCAAATTGCTGGGCATTGATCCTTGGCTGATCAATCCGATGTTCAGTCAGTGCGGCGACGTGAACTTTGCCGAAGGCACAGGCATGGACTGCCTGCGCAGCAATGTGGACGCGCTGCTCACCAAGATCAAGCGCAAATACAAGGAATACGGTATCAACGAAAAGCCGTTTGTGGTGGTCAAGGCCGACAACGGCACTTACGGCATGGGCATCATGACGGTGCGCGATGTGGCCGATTTGGACGCGTTGAACCGCAAAACCCGCAACAAGATGAGCGTCATCAAGGACGGTCAAACCGTCAATGACGTGATCATCCAGGAAGGCGTGCTGACCAATGAGCGCATCAACGACGCAGTGGCCGAGCCGGTCGTTTACATGATGGACCGCTATGTGGTGGGTGGTTTTTACCGCGTGCATGCCGAGCGCGGTGTGGACGAAAACCTGAACGCGCCGGGTGCCAGCTTTGTGCCCTTGGCCTTCGCCGATACGCCGCACCTGCCCCAGCCTGGCGTCAAACCCGGTGCCAGTGTGCCCAACCGCTTTTACAT
The DNA here is from genome assembly GCA_903894995.1 of uncultured Burkholderiales bacterium. Lineage (GTDB taxonomy): Bacteria > Pseudomonadota > Gammaproteobacteria > Burkholderiales > Burkholderiaceae_C > Limnohabitans_A. The sequence continues at coordinate 1,475 of CAITSG010000332.1, read as the reverse complement.
GTATGGCGTGATTGGCCGTTTGGCCATGCTCGCCGCCAGTTACGAGCTGGAAGCCACCGACCCGGAGGCCGAGGTTTACGACTGAAGTTGCTGCACCGCAACAAAATCTTGGGGTGAGCGGTGACACAGAGCCCTCATTGAGCGCAAAATAGCCAACTTCAAGACTAAGAGCCCGACCTTTGGTTGGGCCATTTTTTGTGTCCTCAACAAAATCCTCTCTCGTCGCTCTGACACTGGGCGCCATCGGCGTGGTTTACGGCGACATCGGCACCAGCGTGCTGTACGCGATGAAAGAGGTGTTTGGCTCTGGCCATGTGCCCTTCACGCACGACAACGTCTACGGCATCCTCTCGATTTTCTTTTGGACCCTGACCACCATCGTGTCGGTCAAGTACGTGGTCTTGGTGCTGCGCGCCGACAACCATGGCGAAGGGGGACTGGTGGCCATGTTGGCGCTGGCTTCGCAATCGGTGAAAGACCGCCCCCGCACCCGCAAGGTTTTGTTGCTGGTCGGCATTTTTGGCACCTGTTTGTTTTATGGCGACGGCGTGATCACACCCGCGATTTCTGTGCTGTCCGCCGTTGAAGGCCTGGAGATCATCTCTCCGACCTTCAAAAAGGCGGTGATCCCGCTCACCTTGGTCATCTTGTTCCTGCTGTTTTGGGTGCAAAAGCGCGGCACAGCCGGCATTGGCAAATTCTTTGGTCCCATCACGCTGGTGTGGTTCCTCACCATCGCTGTCTTGGGCGTGTCGCACATCGTGGAGCGGCCCGAGATCTTGTTCGCCATCAGCCCACATTACGCGCTGGGCTTCATGTGGAACGAGCCGGGCATCACCTTCATCATTTTGGGCGCGGTGGTCCTGTGCGTGACCGGTGGGGAAGCGCTGTACGCCGACATGGGCCACTTTGGCAAAAAGCCGATCCGCTTGGCTTGGTTCAGTGTGGTCATGCCTTGCTTGACCTTGAACTATTTTGGTCAAGGTGCTTTGCTGCTGTCCAACCCAGAAGCCGTGAAAAACCCGTTTTACATGATGGCCCCCGATTGGGCTTTGGTGCCTTTGGTAGGACTGGCCACCATGGCCACGGTCATTGCCTCACAAGCCTTGATTTCTGGCGCTTTCAGCGTGACCAAGCAGGTCATTCAATTGGGTTATTTGCCGCGCTTGCAGGTGCAACATACCAGCGAAACCGACACCGGGCAAATTTACATGCCTTTCGTCAACTGGGGCTTGTTTGTCGCCATCGTGTTGGCGGTGGTCATGTTCAAGTCATCGAGTAACTTGGCAGCGGCCTATGGCATCGCCGTGTGTACCGACATGCTGATCACCACGGTGCTGACCTTTTATGTGATCCGGTATGCATGGAAATTGCCGCTGGCTCTTTGCATTGGCGCGACGGGCTTTTTCTTTGTGGTCGATCTGGCGTTTTGGGCCTCCAACATGCTCAAGCTTTTGGACGGTGGTTGGTTCCCG
>CAITSG010000331.1 GCA_903894995.1 uncultured Burkholderiales bacterium | reverse complement strand
GTTGTCTGAAGCGTCCAACATGCCGGTGATGATGGAGCTGCGCATCCGCGCCTGCCATGTGCGCGGCCAGTTTGTGGCCAAGGACAACCAAGCACCCAAGCTGTCCAAAAAACACCTGATCGACGAGCCGGCCGGCTTCAATTACATGAAGCTGGCCCACCCTCCCGTGACCTTTGCACAAGAAAAACGCAAGATTGAACACCGCCTGCCCGCTGCCCGCCAATACATCGCCGAGCAGCAGCTGAACGAACACTTCGAAGGCAGCACCCACCGCCACCTGGGTCTGATCGTGCAAGGCGGTTTGTACAACACGCTCATGCGCGCGCTGCAACAGTTCGACCTGGCCGATGCGTTTGGCGTGTCCAGCTTGTCGGTGCTGGTGCTCAACGTGACGTATCCGCTCGTGCCCGACGAGATGGTGAATTTTTGCAAAGACAAATCGGCCGTGCTGCTGCTCGAAGAAGGCCAGCCCGAATACATCGAGCAAGAACTCGCGCTGATGTTGCGTCGCCTGGATTTGCAAACCCCGCTGCACGGCAAAGACATGTTGCCCTCGGGCGGTGAATACACCGCCGAAGTCATGGCCCAGGGCCTACTGAAATTTCTGGACCGCCACCAAGCCGATGTTGTGCCCGAAGCCACACGGCAATGGCTGGCCACCAATAGCGAACGCCGCCAGCAAGTGCAAAGTCTGCTGGGCAGCCCCTTGCCAGCGCGGCCACCGAGCATGTGCATTGGCTGCCCCGAACGGCCCGTGTTCTCGGCCCTCAAGCTGGCCCAGCAAGATGTCGGCCCGGTGCACATTTCAGGCGACATCGGCTGCCACGCCCTGGCCACTTTCGAGCCGTTTTCGGTGGGCCACTCCATCTTGGGCTATGGCATGAGTCTGGCCAGCCGGGCGGGCGTGTCGCCCCTCATGAAACGGCGCGTGTTGTCGGTCATGGGCGACGGCGGTTTTTGGCACAACGGTTTGCTCACGGGCGTGCAAAGCGCGCTGTTCAATGGCGACGACGCGGTGCTGCTGATCTTCAAAAACGGCTACACCTCGGCCACCGGTACACAAGACATCATCAACACGCCCACCGACATCGCCAAAGAGCTGGCGGGCGACAAACGCCAGAGCATGGTGCACACCAACCAGACCATCGAGTCCACCCTCAAAGGGCTGGGCGTGCAGTGGCTGCGCACCGTGAACACCTACGAAGTGAGCCACATGCAGGCGACGCTGACCGAGGCCTTCACCACCGAGTTTCAGGGTTTGAAGGTGATCGTGGCCGAAGGCGAATGCCAGCTGGAACGCCAGCGCCGCATCAAGCCCTGGCTGGCGTCGCTGCTGTCCAAAGGCGAGCGGGTCGAGCGGGTGAAATACGGTGTGGACGAAGATGTGTGCAACGGCGACCATGCCTGTATTCGGCTGTCAGGCTGCCCCACCTTGACGCTGAAAGACAACCCCGATCCGCTGAAGGTGGACCCGGTGGCCACCGTGATCGACGGCTGCGTGGGCTGTGGCCTGTGCGGCGAAAACGCCCACGCGGCCACGCTGTGCCCCTCGTTTTACCGCGCCGAAGTGGTGCAAAACCCCAAGCTGCACGAGCGCCTGTGGGCCCGCTGGCAAGGCCTGGCCACACGCTGGCTGCAACCGGCTTGAGCCAGCCGGCTGATGTTGACATGTCCAAGCAGCCCATTTTTTTCATCCTGGGCGCAGACCCTGGTTTGTCATCCCGGGCGAAGACCCGGGATCCAGTCTTGCCCTTTGCGATCGTCGCTGGCACGCGATGGATCCCGGATCAAGTCCGGGATGACAGATTCAAAGCAAGTCCGTCGTAACAGATCGACTCATCAGCCCACATTTGCCAACTTCGCAGGCCGAACCTACCAAGCCTTTCACAGAGACACCCCATGACCCAACCCATTTCCATTTTGTTGTGCGCCCTCGGCGGTGAAGGCGGCGGTGTGCTGGCCGACTGGCTGGTTGACGTAGCCCGCCATGCCGGCTACCCGGCGCAAGCCACCTCGATTCCCGGCGTGGCACAGCGCACCGGCGCCACCACTTATTACCTGGAAATTTACCCCCTGCCCCACAGCCAGCTGCAAGGGCGCTTGCCTGTGCTGGGCCTGAACCCGCTGCCCGGCCGACTCGACGCACTGGTGTCGTCCGAGTTGCTGGAAACCGCCCGCCAGATCGGCAACGGTCTCGCCTCTGCCGACCGCACGCTGGTCATCAGTGCCTCGTCGCGGGCGCTGACCACCGCCGAAAAAATGACCATGGGTGATGGTCGCCGCCCCGAAGGCCCGCTGCTCGATGTGGTGGCCACGCACAGCCTGCGCCACCACGTCATGGACATGGCACGCCTGTGCCAGGAGAGCGGCACCCTGGTCAGCGCCGTGATGTTGGGGGCGATCGCGGGCAGCGGCTTGCTGCCCTTCTCTCGCGAACATTACGAATCGGTGCTGGCAGGCCCGAGCAAGGCAGCG
>CAITSG010000330.1 GCA_903894995.1 uncultured Burkholderiales bacterium | reverse complement strand
GGCTTTGAGATTAAACAGGCAAAAGTCCGCGGCGTTGAATCGTTTGGGATGATGTGCTCTGAAAAAGAATTGGGCTTGGCTGCTGAGAGCGCAGGCCTCCTTGAATTGCCCCTAGATGCCATCGTTGGCCAAGATATTCGTGAATTCCTTGGATTAAACGATAAGCTTTTTACCCTAAAGCTCACGCCAAACCGTAGTGACTGTTTGAGCATTGTGGGGATTGCGCGTGAAGTGGCCGCCCTGACAGGGGCTGCATTAACCCTGCCTAATGCTGAACCGGTTAAGGCAAGCATTGAGGCTAAAAAAACAGTCCAAGTGGCGGATCAAGAAGCTTGTGGGATTTATGCTGGTCGCCTAGTTCATGGCGTGAATGCACAGGCTGTTTCGCCAGATTGGATGGTACGTCGCCTAGAGCGTAGCGGTTTACATAGCATCAGCGCCATTGTCGATATTACCAACTATGTGTTGCTTGAGCTTGGTCAGCCCATGCACGCTTTTGATGCGGCTAAGTTAAGCGGGGATGTTGGTGTGCGTTGGGCCAGTCAAGAAGAGTCCATTGTGTTGCTCAATCAGCAAACGCTGAAGTTAGACAAAGACATACTAGTCATTGCCGATCAAAATGGTCCCATTGCCTTTGCTGGGGTCATGGGTGGTGAGTTAACAGCTGTTTCAGACAGCACCCAAGATATTTTCTTAGAAAGTGCTTTTTTCACGCCGGACACCATTGCAGGTAAAGGGCGTCGTTTCGGTATTAGCACAGATTCATCCTATCGTTTTGAACGTGGTGTGGATTTCGGCAGAACCAGGCAAGCATTAGAACGTGCCACGGCCTTAGTGTTGGAGATTTGTGGCGGTCAAGCAGGCCCTGTGACGGAAGTAAATGGCACTTTGCCGGCTCGAGTCCCTACAAAATTGCGCATGCAAAAATTAAATTCGATCCTAGGCATCGAGTTAGCAGAAAGCTTAGTTGCAAGACTATTTGATCAACTGGGCTTTCATTATGAATGTCATGAGGGCACCTTTGAAGTTTCACCCCCAAGTTATCGTTTCGATATTGCGCGTGAAGAGGACCTGATTGAGGAAATCGCTCGATTGCATGGTTATGACAATATTCCTGCGATTGCACCGATTGCGGATTTACGCATGTTGCCGGATCCGGAAGGGCTTTCAGTGCGCCAGGTTTTCCAAGATACCTTGGTGGCCAATGATTACCAAGAGGTTGTGACTTATAGTTTTGTGGATGAGACTTGGGAGCGTGATCTATTAGGCAATCCCAATCCAATTCGGCTAAAAAACCCAATTGCGAGCAATTTGAGCGTGATGCGCTCTGCTATTTGGGGTGGCTTATTGGATGTGTTGGTGTACAACTTAAACCGTCAGCAAACACGCGTTAGACTGTTTGAAATCGGTGCCACTTACCATCTAAGTGCACCAGGAAAGTATGTGGAAACGACTCGAATTTCTGGGCTTGCCTATGGGGACATCCTGCCCGAGCAGTGGGATCAAGCATCGCGCAGCGTAGATTTTTATGATGTGAAGGCGGATGTGGATAAGCTCACCCT
>CAITSG010000329.1 GCA_903894995.1 uncultured Burkholderiales bacterium | reverse complement strand
TTGGGCCGTGTCTCTGCACCGGTCAATGAAATTTTGAGCCTGGCCGATTACCGCACCCGCCACGCCCAATACAAGAGCGATCCGGACAGCAAAAACCTGCACGCCCTCAAACCCATGATCGCAGTATGGGACGACCATGAAATCGCCAACGACGCTTTCAAAGATGGCGCTGAAAACCACACGCCCGCGACCGAAGGCACCTGGATTGCACGCCGCGCAGCCGCCCTGCAGGCCTACCACGAGTGGATGCCGATTCGCACAGGTAATGACAAGGCCAAGATTTACCGCAGCTTTGACTTTGGCAAATTGGTCAGCCTGCACATGCTGGACACCCGCCTGATTGGCCGCGATCAGCAGATCGACATCGTTGACCTGGCCGGACTCAAGGGCCCCACTGCCCAAGCCACGGCTTTCAGCACCTTCACCTCCCCTACACGTCAATTGCTGGGCAAAGACCAAATGGATTGGCTGACCACCCAAATGGCCACCAGCACAGCCACTTGGCAAGTGCTGGGCCAACAGGTGCTGATGGCCCGCATGGAGTTTCCTGTCTCGGTGCTGGCTGCTTTGAACACCACCGACACCTCCACTGCGGCCCAAGCTGCGGGCAACAAAGCGGTGACCGATTACATCGTGGCCAAAAACACGCCGGATGCCGTTCGCACCGATGTTCAAAAAGGGCTGATGAACACCACACTCAACCCCAAACTGGGCTACAACCTGGACGCGTGGGATGGCTACCCCGTGGCACGCGAAACCTTGCTGCTGACCGCTTTGCAGCTGAGTAAGCGCCTGGTGGTGTTGGCGGGTGACACGCACAACGCTTGGCACAACCACCTGACCCTGATGGGCCTGACCAACCCCGCTTTGGCGGGCACCAAAGTGGGTGAAGAGTTCGGCACCAGCTCGGTGAGCTCGCCAGGTCTGGAGGAATACCTTGTGACGCTCAAACCCGCTGAAATCAAAGCGATTTTTGAAGGCGTGGTCGACGACCTGAAGTGGGTGGATGCATCCCAGCGCGGTTACCTGAAAATGACCTTTACCGCCTCCGAAGCCAAGGGCGAGTGGTTCTTTGTGAACACCATCACCAACCGCACCTTCACCAGCACCCTGGGCAAAACGGTCACCATGGCCGCTTGATGCCCGATCGCTGAAGTTTTGCCGCTGGCCTCAGGCCCTTGCCTGAGGCCAGCGGTGTTTCAAGTTTCAGGCCATTTGTGATGGTGTTGGCGATTCAAGAAAGCTTCATGCGCGAGGCTGACAACAAGCACTTGACCCAGGAGTTCAACATGAGCATTTCAAACAGACGCCACTTTGTTTTAGGCCTTGCCACTGCTGCGGCTACCACATCCTTATCTGCCACTGCACAAACACCCAACGCTGTTCAGACTTTCGCCAAACTGCCGAGTCTGGACCCCGCCAAAATGGCAACGGACAAGCCTTATTGGTCCGCCGTGCAAAACCTGTACGCCGTCACCACCAAAACACTCAATTTGGAAAATGGCTACTGGGGCATCATGGCCGAGCCCGTGCGTGTTGATTACTTGGCCAAAACCGACATGGTGAATCGCGAAAATTCGTTTTACGCCAGAACACAATTTGGCCGTGACGCCCAAGCGGCCCGCGTTGAATTGGCGCAAGCCGTTGGCGCAGACCCCACCGAAATCGCTTTCACCCGTGGCGCTACAGAAGCCATGCAATTGCTCATTGGTGGCTACAACAAGCTCAAGGCCGGAGACACCGTGCTGTATTCCGATTTGGATTACGACTCCATGCAATTTGCCATGAACTGGCTGGCTGAACGCCGAGGCGTGAAGGTGGTTAA
>CAITSG010000328.1 GCA_903894995.1 uncultured Burkholderiales bacterium | reverse complement strand
CCAAGCCAAGCTGCCCAAGACACCCGCCACCGCCGCTTGCGCCAATTCAATGCCGAAATTAAAACCCAGCAAACTCCAAAAACGGTGTGCGGTGTCAAGACCAATGGCTTGCAAACTCGAGGCCAAGCCCAAACCATGCACCAAGGCGCTGGCCCACACCAACACCAAACGCAAGGTCATGCCCATGACACGACCGTGTTGCAGCAACCAGATCTCAGCCGCAGCCATGCCCATGACCGTCAAAGCGATGCCAGGCTCAACCCAAGCCGTGCCAAAGGGCAACTGCCCCATCAAGCCCCAGGCCAGGGTCAAAGCGTGTCCCAAAGTGAAAGCACTCAATAGGGCCAGGATTTGCTGCCAACTGCCCCCGCCGAGCAACACCACGGCCAAAAACAGCAAATGGTCCCAACCCGTCAGGATGTGCATGACACCCAACTCGGCGTAGTCCAAGGTCACTTGCCCTGGGCTTGGAAACAAGGTCCGTTCGGGCCGCTCGGGCGTCAAGACCATCAGCTGTTTGTGCGCCCCTTGCGTGACAGCAATACTCAATTGCCGCTCGGCCTCGGACTGACCAAACAAACCCGCACGAAAAGCCATGTTGGGCACACGGGTCAAACTCATGGACTCCACAGGCTGGGCCAATTTAAAGCGCACCAACACCACCAGATGGTTCACTTCGTGCGCTGCCAAGTCATCGCTTGGGGTAGGCACCAAGGTGATGCCGTCGATGGGCCTGGGACCCTGGGCATCAGTCAACCGCAACTGGGCCCGCAACTGCTGATGAATGCGGTCTTCGTGTGCTGACACCTCTTGGCTAGACCAAGCCCCATCACCATCGTCGTCAATGCCACTGAAAGCCGATACTGGCAAAGAAACCACCAGATACGCGCCGTCGCCCTGCAAATGGAGTGTGCCTTTTTGCGCGACCATCAAATGGGCTTGTGCGCTGGAACAAAAGATCCCAAACGCGACAGCCAGCCAGCGTGCACTTCGCCACACCCAGCTCATGCGTGGTCCAGACGGTGGCACGCCATCGGCACAGTCCGCATCATGGGCGCGCGTTGGCCCAAGCTGCAGGCGTGCCTTTCACGCAACGCTGGATGAAGGGGTAGGTTTTGGTGATGTAGTAATGGTAAGTGCCGTTTGGAAAATCGGGCGTCACGCCTGTACGGCCATTGCACTCGTCCAAATCACCCAAACCGGCCACATATTCCCAGTCTTGCTGGAAATGCCCCATGGCAAACAAGCTGGTCGAAGGACGGCCTGAATCGGGTGAAGACTTGGTGCGGAAGCTGCCCTTCATTTCCTTGAGCGCAGAACTGGCACTGTTGGCCGTGGCGTAGCCCAAGTTGGCGTAAATCGGGAACCCATCTGCAGCCCATCCGACCAAGGTCATGCTGGTCGCGCTGGCACCGTTGAGCTTGGGGATCAAATGGGTGGGCATGCCGTGGTAGTGGTATTCGCCATTGGGCTGGACATGGGCATTGTTTTCATCGGTGCCAAAGTCAAACTTCCAGGGGCTCACGGAAGAGTCGCCCATGGCCTCCATGCGCCACGCCCCATTGCCGCCTGCATAGTTACAACCGGACATGACGGAGCTGGCCGTATTGGTGCAGGTGCCTGCGGTGCCAGGGTCCATCTTCACGCTGTTGAGTGCAAAACCGGGCAACTTGACCGCAGTGCTGCTGGCCTTGGCCACGGGAATCAGGGTCACGCTGCCCGAAACCGACTGCGCTGACAACTTGGTCGCAAAATTGCCACCCGTCACGGCATGGTTGGGGACGCCGTTGCCGGTCAAATTGCGCAATGAGTTGTTGCAAGTCCAGCTGTAATTGAACGCCAGGTTGTCATTGACCTGCGTGGCAAGGCCACCCGGCACCGCGTTGTTGTAAGACAAAGCCTGTGTGCCGCTGTTCAAAACATTGCACAACACACCTTCGGTGCCGGTGGCAACGGCTCCAGCGCTGGGCGTTACGGTCACGGCGGCAGAAGACGGCCCCACACCCACGCTGTTGTTGGCACTGACGCTGCAACTGTAAGAGATGCCATTGGTCAAGCCCACAACGGCCAAGGGGCTGGACGTCGCGGTACCACTCATGCGAAGGCTGCCCGCAACGCAGGTCGCGCTGTAGTCAGTGATGCTGGCTCCGCCATTCGAAGAAGGTGCGCTGAACGACAGACTCGCACTGGCATTGCCCGGTGTGACCGCTCCCATGATGGGTGCCCCCGGCAACGTCGCAGTGGTCGTGCTGTCGGAGCTTCCACCGCCACCACCACAGGCCAACAAACTGGAAGAAATCAACAGACAAAGGCCGTATTGGACAAAATTTTGCGGGCGAAATGGATCAGACATTTGAGTTCTTTGAATTGTTTATGACAACAATTTTTTATATTTAAGAGCTCAAATTTTGACAGACATTCAAAGCTATTTTTCATAAAGAAATGTAAAGCTTCATCGATCCCAGCGACAACATTCAGAGCACCAGCATGGCCCGGAAGTCGTTCACATTGGTGTGTGTGGGCCCGGTGATGACCAGGTCGCCCAGCGGCTCAAAAAAACCATAGGCATCGTTGCGCTGCAGATGATCGGCCACTTTGTGACCCAGCGCGGCAGCACGCGCCAGCGTGTCGGGGGCCACTTGCGCCCCGGCGTTGTCCTCGATGCCGTCGATGCCATCGGTGTCGGCCGCCAGCGCCCACACGCCGCTCTGGCCTTGCAGGGCCTCTGCCAAGCCCATGCAAAACTCCCCCGCTCGCCCACCGCGCCCGCGTGGCGTGCCCGCAGGCTGGGGCTTGATGGTCACCGTGGTTTCGCCGCCGCTCAAAATCACGCAAGGCTTGGTGAAAGGCCCCAGACCCTTGGCCGCCGCACGCGCCAGCGCCGCATGCACCTTGGCCACCTCGCGTGACTCGCCCTCGATCTCGTCGCTCAGGATGTAGGCGTTCAGCCCCACCTCACGCGCTGCAGCGGCTGCGGCCTCGAGCGACTGCTGGGGCGTGGCGATCATGTGCACGCTGTGGCCCGCAAACACGGGCGAGCCGGGTTTGGGCGTTTCCCAAACACCCGACTGCAAAGCCTGCAACAGCGAGTCGGGCACGTTGATGGCATACCGTTTGAGAATGGCCAGCGCATCGGCGCAGGTGCTGGCATCGGGCACGGTGGGGCCGCTGGCGATGATGGACGGGTCATCCCCCGGCACATCGCTGATGGTGAGCGTGACCACGCGTGCAGGCGCGCAAGCGGCCGCCAAACGCCCGCCCTTGATGCGCGAGAGGTGTTTGCGCAGGCAGTTCATTTCAGAAATATTGGCCCCGCTGGCCAGCAGCTGGCGGTTGATGTCTTGTTTGAGCTGCAAGCCGATGCCGTCGGCAGGCAAGGTCAGCAGCGACGAGCCGCCGCCCGAGATCAGACAAAGCACCAGGTCGTCGGCGGTCAGGCCTTGCGTCAGTTCCAAAATCCGCTCTGCTGCTTGCAGCCCCGCCGCATCGGGCACCGGGTGCGAAGCCTCGACCACTTCAATGCGCTCGGGCAATCCCGCTGGGCGT
>CAITSG010000327.1 GCA_903894995.1 uncultured Burkholderiales bacterium | reverse complement strand
GGGCCGATGTGGCTGCGCCCAAAGCCCAGCGTGGCGTTGATGCGCAGCAGGCCGCTGGGCGTGGAGCGGCTGGCGCCCAACTGCTCTTCCAGATCGGCCATTTCGGCCAGGATGCTGCGGGCGTGGCGCAGCATGGTTTCGCCTTCCACCGTCAGGCTCATGCGCCGTGTGGTGCGGTTGAGCAGGGGCACACCCAGACGCGACTCCATTTGTGACAGGTGCTTGCTGACGGCGGCGGTGGTGATGCGCATCTCGCGGGCGGCGGCGCTCAGGCTGCCGGCCATGGCCAGAGCCGCAAAAAAGCCCAAATCAGCGGCTTGCAGGCGAGGTTCCATTGTTGATCTCAGGTTAACAATGGATTGAATTTTAGGGTTTTTATTGAGGTGGGAGCGCCGCACAATGACGCCATCCTTTTTCACCTTGAAGCACGACCCCCATGAAAACCTACCGCATCGCCACCATCCCCGGAGACGGCATTGGCAAAGAAGTCATTCCCGCAGGCCAGCAGGTCATGGAGGTGCTGGCCAAGGCCTGTGGCACTTTTGCTTTTGAATTTGAAAACTTCGACTGGGGCGGCGATTACTACCGCGAGCACGGCGTGATGATGCCGGCCGATGGCTTGGACGCGCTGCGCAACAAGGACGCGATTCTTTTCGGATCAGCCGGTGACCCGCACATCCCTGACCACATCACCTTGTGGGGCCTGCGCCTCAAAATTTGCCAGGGTTTTGACCAGTACGCCAACGTGCGGCCCACACGCATCTTGCCCGGCATTGATGCGCCTTTGAAGCGCTGCACCCCCAAAGACCTGGACTGGGTCATCGTGCGCGAGAACTCCGAAGGTGAATACGCCGGTGTGGGCGGGCGCGTGCACCAAGGCCACCCGATCGAGGCGGCCACCGATGTGTCCATCATGACCCGCGCAGGCGTGGAACGCATCATGCGCTACGCCTTCAAGCTGGCGCAGTCGCGCCCCCGCAAGCTGCTCACCGTGGTGACCAAGAGCAACGCCCAGCGCCACGCCATGGTGATGTGGGACGAGATTGCGCTGCAAATTTCCAAAGAGTTCCCCGATGTGAAGTGGGACAAAGAGCTGGTCGACGCCGCCACCGCCCGCATGGTCAACCGCCCGGCCACGCTGGACACCCTGGTCGCCACCAACCTGCATGCCGACATCCTGAGCGATTTGGCCGCTGCTTTGGCGGGCAGCTTGGGCATTGCGCCCACGGGCAACATCGACCCCGAGCGCCGTTACCCCAGCATGTTCGAGCCCATCCACGGCTCGGCGTTTGACATCATGGGCAAAGGCTTGGCGAACCCGGTGGGCACTTTCTGGTCGGTGGTCATGCTGCTGGAGCACATTGGCGAGCCGGCCGCGGCTCAGCGTCTGATGGCGGTCATCGAAAGCGTGACGGCCAATCCCGCCTTGCACACCGGTGACCTGGGCGGGAAAGCCCTGACAGTCGATGTCACCCAGGCGGTATGCAAAGCCCTGGCTTGAAGTCATGATGCGGGGCTGGATGCAGTCTGTCCTTATCCCGATCAATGAATGTTGATCCCCCTATTTTTGAAAGGTTTGACCATGCGCTTCCCATTTTTGCCAGTGTCCGTAGCTTGTGCTTTGCTCTTGTCCGCCAATGCCTGGGCACAAGACTACCCCGCATCGAACAAGTCCATCACCTTCGTGCTGCCCTATGCCGCTGGTGGCCCGACCGACAAAGCTGCACGCGACCTGGCCCAGGCCATGAGCAAGGCCATGGGCGGGCACAGCATCGTGATCGACAACTCGGCCGGTGCCTCGGGCTCGATTGGTGCGAACAAAGTGGCCAAGGCCTCTGCCGACGGTTACACGCTCTTGTTCACGCACATTGCGCAAGCGACCTTGCCAACTTTTTTCCGCAACTTGCCCTACAACGTGGAAAAAGATTTTGAGTACATCGGCCTGGTCAGCGAAAACCCGATGAACCTGATTGGCCGCCCCAGTTTGCCCGCCAACAACATGGTCGAGTTGGTGAGCTGGATCAATGCCAACAAGGGCAAGATCAACATCGCCAACGCAGGCCCCGGTTCGGCCTCGCACCTGTGCGGCATGTTGTTCCAGTCCACCCTCAAAGTGGACATGACCTCGGTGCCCTACAAAGGCACGGCCCCCGCCATGACCGACCTGATCGGCGGTCAGGTGGATTTGATGTGCGACCAGACCACCACCACGATCCCGCAGATCGAAGGCAAAAAGGTCAAGTCATTTGCGGTGACCACACCTGCGCGTTTGTCTTCGCCCGTCCTCAAGGACAACCCCACGATGCAGGAAGCCGGGCTCAAGGATTTCAGCGTCACGATTTGGCAAGGCTTGTATGCACCCAAGGGCACGCCCGCAGCGGTGCTTAAAAAGCTCAATGACGCCCTGAAAGTGGCCGTCAAAGACCCGGATTTCATCCGCAAGCAAGACGCCGGTGGTGCGTCCGTCATCAACGATGCGCGCAACGATCCGGCTGGGCACAAAGCTTTTGTGCTGGCTGAGGTTGCCAAGTGGGCGCCTGTGATCAAGGCGGCAGGCGTTTACGCGGATTGACGCTCACATCCAACCCACAAAAGGGTGCACTGGCCTTGGGGCTGGTGCACCCTTTTGGCCTTGATGGGTTGTGGGCTCAAATGCCTTTATCCTTTATGCCTGTTTTTATGCCCGAGACTGTCTGCACATGACCGATCCACAAACCGTGCTGCGCCACCTCTACGACGTGGCCGTGCAACGCGCCTTGCCCCTGCACAACACCGCCGCGCATTTGCCCGCCCCGCCAGATCCTGCCAAGGGCCGCACCTTGGTTTTGGGCGCTGGCAAGGCGGGCGGTGCGATGGCGCAAGC
>CAITSG010000326.1 GCA_903894995.1 uncultured Burkholderiales bacterium | reverse complement strand
TGCATGCAAACTTAGCCTTAGGTCTTCACTTGGACGTAGGTTTTCAACGCGCAGCGTAGCGAGCATATCGGCAACGATCTTAGCGCGCTTGGATTTCTCTGTTGCAGCATGTCGGGTAGTCACAGCGTCGAACCTCACACATTTTCTGATTGGTGGCCGATAGCCTCATCAAGGATTTTACTGGGGTAAAGCTCGTGATCAAAGACTTGCGGAACTGGGGGTCTCGTCTTCAAATCTACAAGCGACTCATGGTTAACCATGACTCTTTTATCCCTAACTACTATTAGTTCGTAACTTTTTTGGTCGGTTCATTTCCCCGAGTTTTCAGAAAAACAAGGACTTGATTGAATTTTAGAACTAAGGATCATGTTCAAAACCCCATCCCAATAACCTCGATTGAGGCACGCAAATTGCGAGCTTTAACAGCATGAAACAAACAGACCTCGGACTCGATCTCAGCACCCGGCGCACGCGCAAGCAAGTCTTGCTCGAAGAAATGAACCAAGTCATGCCTTGGAGCGATTTGTTGTCTCTCATAGCGCCGCATGCGCCGGTGGCCAAGACGGGACGCCCGCCATTTGACCTTGCATTGATGCTGCGCATTCACTGCCTGCAGCAATGGTTTGGCCTGTCGGACCTGGGAGCCGAAGAAGCCTTGTTCGAGACCAGCTTCTACCGCGACTTCACTGGCATCAGCGGCACCCAACGCATTCCAGACCGGGTCAGCATCCTGAGATTCCGTCATCTGCTCGAAGAGCACGAGCTGAGCCCCAAGATTTTGCAAGTCATCAACGCCAAGTTGGCCGCTCACGGCTTGTTGCTTAAGGCGGGCACCGTGGTAGACGCCACGTTGATTGCTGCGCCGAGCTCGACCAAAAACAAGGCCGGTGAGCGTGACCCCGAGATGCACCAAGTTAAGAAGGGCAATCAATGGCACTTCGGCATGAAGGCCCATATTGGGGTGGACGCGGAGTCGGGCTTGGTGCATACGGTCATCGGCACGGCGGCTAACGTCAACGATGTCACGCAAGGGCACGCGCTGCTGCACGGTGAAGAGCAAGTTGTCTTTGCTGATGCGGGCTACCAAGGCGCAAGCAAACGAGCCGACGCCACTGGGGTGGATTGGCATGTGGCCATGCGCCCTGGTAAGCGTCGCGCGCAAAAGCACACGCCCTGGGGCGTGTTGCAGGAACAAGCCGAACAACTCAAAGCCAGCGTGCGGGCCAAGGTGGAGCATCCGTTTAGGGTCATCAAGCGCCAGTTCGGTTACGTCAAAGTGCGCTACCGGGGGCTTGCCAAGAACACCGCACAACTCATCACGCTGTTTGCGCTGTCCAACATCTGGATGGCCAGAAGCAGGCTTATGCACAGGGCGCAGGGATGAGTGCGCCTGCGAACCGCCAAAGGGCGGCAACAGGCCTGAGAAATGACCGGTTGCGGCCCCCAAGAGGCGCAATTTACGTTGGCGTTTCACAAGGTGGGACATATTCGCTTATGCCTGGCTCTCAGACTGAGTTTTGGACATGATCCTTAGGAGGGAACGGCAAAAACGCGCCCACGGTGTGCAGCGGCAGGGCACGGCGCACGGCAGCGGCGTAGAGGTATTGCAAGAAGCGCGTGAGCGGCGGGGCCTTGCCTATGGCATTGATGCCTATGCCGACTGTT
>CAITSG010000325.1 GCA_903894995.1 uncultured Burkholderiales bacterium | reverse complement strand
TTTGATGTCTTCAGGCACCGGAATCGCCTTGATGCGGTCCGGGTCCTCGGGGTGTTTGATGCAAAAGGCGCGCACTTCGGTGCCTTCGCACAGCACGGTGCCTTCGCGCATGACCACATGTTTGTGCACAAAAACCTTGTCGCGCCACTCTTGAACACTGGTGTGCACCTGAATGGTTTCGCCGTAGGTCGCGGGGCGGATGAATTTGGTGTTGATTTCCAAGAGCGGCGTGCCGATGATGCCGCGCGTCTTGACCAATTCACGCCAAGGCAGCACGCCGCACTTGACAAAGAAGTTCAGCGACGAGGCGTCCATCCATTTGGAGAAGTTGGGGAAGAAGACGATGCCTGCGGGATCGCAGTCACCGAAGGTCACTTGCACTTCGTAAACAACGGTTTTACTCATGGGAGGTTCTTGGTTGGCGTGACAAATTTTCAGTTGTTATGCCCGACTTGATCGGGCATCCATGTTCAGTGAAGGCATGGATTCCCGCGTTCGCGGGAATGACGCACAGGCGTTAGCGAGGTGCCATCCTCAGAGCACCATCCAGGCGAATGACTTCACCGTTCAGATGATCGTTGTGCACGATGTGGCAGGCCAGTTCGGCAAATTCGCTGGGCTTGCCCAAGCGTGCGGGGAAGGGGATGCTGGCGGCCAGGGACTGCTGCACGGGCTCGGGCAAGCTGGCCAGCAGAGGGGTCTTGAACAAACCGGGGGCGATGGTGCACACGCGGATGCCGTGTTGCGCCAGGTCACGCGCCATGGGCAGTGTCATGCCCACCACGCCCGCCTTGGAGGCGCTGTAGGCTTGCTGGCCGACTTGGCCGTCAAAGGCCGCCACCGATGCGGTGAAGACCATCACACCACGGGCGCCATCTTCCATGGGGTCCAGCTTGGTGCAGGCTTCGGCAAACAAACGCGCCGCGTTGTAAGTGCCGATCAGGTTGACGTTGATCACCTTGGCAAACTCTTCCAGCGGCGCGGCTTTGCCATCCTTGCCGACGACGCGTTTGGCGGTGCCGATGCCCGCAATTTGCATCAGGATGCGGGCGGGGCCATGGGCAGCGGCAGCGGTCTCGATGGCATGCTGCATGCTGTCCGGATCGCTCACATTGCAGTGCACCGCCACGGCGCAGCCGTTGCCATATTGCGCGCCAATGTCGGCTGCCACGCGCTCGGCGTTGGCCATGTTCAGATCGAGCACGGCGACTTTTGCGCCCAGACGGGCCAATTCGCGGGCAGTTGCCTCGCCCAAACCAGAGCCACCGCCGGTGACCAGTGCTGCTTGTCCTTGGATGTTCATGTCAGTTCCTTTAAATGTCGGTTTTTGTAGGAGTCCACCGCTTGGGCGATGGACGTTCTGTTTTTGTAGGAGCCCACCCCGTGGGCGATGGGCGCGGCACGCGCTCTGAAAACCATCGCCCACAGGGTGGGCTCCTACAGGGGGGTCATGCTTCGGGGTTTTCGATCAGCAGCGCAATGCCTTGCCCACCGCCCACGCAGGCGCTGGCGATGCCGTAGCGCAGGCCTGAGCGCTGGAGTTCTCGCGCCAAGGTGATGGTCAAGCGCACGCCGGTGGCGGCCAGGGGGTGGCCCAGCGCAATCGCGCCGCCGTTGACGTTGAGCTTGGACACATCCAGACCCAGCTCTTTCGCCACGGCCAGGGTTTGTGCACCCTGGGCTTCGTTGATCTCAAAGCGACCGATGTCCGACAGCTTCAGGCCCGTGCGCTCCAGCAGCAAACGAATGGTTGGCGCTGGGCCAATGCCCATGATCTCGGGTGGCACGCCCACAGCGGCTGCCGCCACCACACGGGCCAGCGGCTTTTTGCCTTGCGCTTTGGCCAATTTCTTTGCGAAAGCGCCGGAGGTGACCACACAAGCCGCTGCCGCATCGACCAAAGCCGAGCTGTTGCCACCGGTTTGCACGCCGCCTTCATAGACGGACTTGAGCTTGGCAAGCACTTCG
>CAITSG010000324.1 GCA_903894995.1 uncultured Burkholderiales bacterium | reverse complement strand
GACGGCAAGATCAGCGTGGTGGGCAACGCCCGTCTCAAGACAGGGGACGTATTGGCGACCAACGGCGTGTTTGCCAGCGCCAACGGTGGCTTCACGCTGGACTCGACGGGCAACATCACCCTGCTCAGCAGCCATGTCAGCGCACTGCAAAACGTGGGTTTGCATGCCACTGGCAAGATCCTGATCGACAGCTTGCAATACGACAGCCAAAGCACAGATGCCAACGGCGTGACCAGGCGCTTGCGTGAAACCGACCAAAGCAGCATCAGCAGCGCCAACGGCAATGTGAGCATCGTCGGCGTGCAATCGGTGGATCTTGACGCGAGCAACGTTGCTGCCCTAAACGGCACCTTGCGCATCCACTCCGAGGGCACTGTGAACCTGGGGTTCAACACCGATGTGGACCAAAAAAACTGGACCACAGTTGATGTGCGCAGGAGTTGGTATGGCAAAAAGACCGTTACCACAACAGAGCACGAAGTGACAGACAAGACAGCGGTTGTGACCGACTTGCAGGCCAAAGATGTGGTGGTGACAGGGGCCAATGTGTATGTCTGGGGCAGTGAGATCACGGGCTCGGAAAGCGTGTACGTGGCAGGCAAGGACAAGACGCTGATTTACGACGTGGACAACGTCAAGACGGTGACAGCAAACAGCAACAAAAGCAGCAGCTTCTTGGGTATTGGCTACAGCAACAAAGACAGTCAAGACAGCCTCAAAGACACTACGGCGCTCAAGCCCACACTCACCTCAGACAAAGCGGTGACAGTGGGCGTGGGCAATGAGGCCAATTTCAATGGTGCAGTGTTCAACGCACCGACCATCAACATTGTCCGCAACCCGGAAGCAGACCCCGGTGCACAAGCAAATTTGACGCTGGGTTTGGCGTTGGATACCCAAGTCACCAGCCACACCGAGACGACCGAGACATTAGGGGTGTGGCAATCAAACAGTGGTGCGGGCGTCACCACGCAAACCGGCACCGCCCCCAGCTTTAATGGCCACTTGAGCATAGACCCGAGCTTGGTGGTGACGGTGCAGCTGCCAGAGGGCGATCTTAAAAACCAGATTGAAGCGCTGAGCCAACAGCCAGGGATGGGCTACCTCAAAGACTTGGCGAGCAACCCCAAGATCAAATGGGACCAAGTCAAGCTGGCGCACGACAGTTGGAGCTATAGCCAACAAGGGCTGACGCCTGCGGGGGCGGCGTTGCTTGCCATTGCCATTGCGGCGTATACCGGAGGCATGGGGGCGGAGTTGTTGGGCGGCACAGCCGGCACAGCCACCGCGGCAGCCACACAAGCCACCTTGATGGGCAGCACCGCGCTGGGGGCAGCCGCCAATGCCGGTTTTGCAGCGCTGACCGCAAGTGCTGGGGTGAGCTTTGTGAACAACGGCGGCGACATCGGACAAACGCTCAAAGATTTGGGCAGCAAAGACAGCGTCAAGAACATCGCACTGGCCATGGTGACAGCGGGTGCGCTCAGTGAGCTGAACACCAGCCTGGGGCTGGACAAAGTGACGGTCAAGGATGGCTTTGGCGCGAACCTTGGCAAAGCGGTGATCAACAACCTGGGCACCGCCGGCATCAACAGCGCCCTGACGGGCACAGACTTGGAAGACAGCATCAAGACGGCGCTGGTGAG
>CAITSG010000323.1 GCA_903894995.1 uncultured Burkholderiales bacterium | reverse complement strand
TTGGCCCTTGCCGCCATGATGGCTTCAGACACATTGCGCGGGGCTTCCGAGTAATGCTAGAATTCCATCGTGTAGGTAGCGCGGCCTTGCGACATGGAGCGCAGGGTCGTGGAGTAGCCGAACATTTCGGACAAGGGGACTTCGGCCTTGATGGCTTTGCCGCCACCGACCATGTCTTCCATGCCCTGGACCATGCCGCGGCGTGAGGCCAGATCGCCCATCACGTTGCCGGCGTAGTCTTCGGGGGTCTCGACTTCCACAGCCATCATCGGCTCCAGAATCACGGGGCCGGCCTTGCGGCAGCCTTCTTTGAAACCAAAGATTGCGGCCATCTTGAACGCCAATTCGTTGGAGTCAACGTCATGGTATGAGCCGAAATGCAGCGTGACCTTGACGTCAACCACCGGGTATCCGGCAAGCACGCCTTGGGTCACAGCTTCGTGAATGCCTTTTTCCACTGCGGGGATGTATTCGCGAGGAACCACACCGCCCTTGATGGCGTCGATGAACTCGATGCCCTTGCCGGCTTCGTTGGGTTCGATCTTCAAGACCACGTGGCCGTATTGGCCCTTACCACCGGACTGGCGAACGAACTTGCCTTCGGCGTCTTCCACGGTCTTGCGGATGGTTTCGCGGTAGGACACCTGGGGCTTGCCCACGTTGGCCTCAACGCCAAATTCGCGCTTCATGCGGTCGACAATAATTTCCAAGTGCAACTCGCCCATACCGGCGATCAGCGTTTGGCCAGACTCTTCGTCGGTCTTGACGCGGAAAGAAGGATCTTCCTGGGCCAGACGTTGCAAAGCGATGCCCATTTTTTCCTGGTCGGCCTTGGTCTTGGGTTCCACAGCCTGGGTAATCACAGGCTCAGGGAACACCATGCGCTCGAGCATGACGATGGCATTGGGGTCGCACAGCGTTTCGCCAGTGGTCACGTCTTTCAAACCGATACAGGCGGCGATGTCGCCTGCAACGATTTCGCTCACTTCTTCGCGGTTGTTCGCGTGCATTTGCACGATACGACCGATACGCTCTTTCTTGCCGCGAATCGGGTTAAACACCGTGTCGCCCTTGGTCAGAACGCCGGAATAAACGCGCACAAAGGTCAACTGACCCACAAACGGGTCGGTCATCAGCTTGAATGCGAGTGCCGAGAATTTTTCGGTATCGCTGGCTTGGCGAACGACGGGGTTTTCGTCGTCGTCCATGCCGCTCACGGGTGGAATGTCCACGGGCGATGGCATGAATTCGATCACTGCGTCCAACATACGCTGCACGCCTTTATTCTTGAAAGCCGAGCCGCAGTACATGGGCTGGATTTCGCTGGCAATGGTGCGCTTACGGATACCGAACTTGATTTCTTCTTCGGTCAAGTCACCTTCTTCGAGGTACTTGTTCATCAGCTCTTCGGTGGCTTCAGCAGCAGCTTCGACCATTTTCTCGCGCCACTCTTTGGCCAAACCGACCAAATCGGCGGGGATGTCACGGTAGTCGAACAACATACCTTGCGAAGCTTCGTCCCAGATGATGGCCTTCATCTTGAGCAAGTCGACCACGCCGGTGAAGTTTTCTTCGGCACCGATTGGGATCACCATGGGGACGGGGCTGGCCTTCAGGCGCAGTTTCATCTGGTCCACGACCTTGAAGAAGTTGGCACCGGTACGGTCCATCTTGTTCACAAAGGCCAGACGTGGCACCTTGTACTTGTTGGCCTGGCGCCACACGGTCTCGGACTGGGGTTGCACGCCGCCGACTGCGCAGTACACCATGCACGCGCCGTCAAGCACGCGCATGGAGCGCTCAACTTCAATCGTGAAGTCAACGTGTCCGGGGGTGTCAATGATGTTGATCCGGTGCTCGGCAAAATTGTTTTCCATGCCCTTCCAGAAACAGG
>CAITSG010000322.1 GCA_903894995.1 uncultured Burkholderiales bacterium | reverse complement strand
TACATGCCGCCCCGTCCATGAAAAACGCGTTGGGCGTCTTCGACCAGAGGCATCTGGGCGATGCTCCTCAAAAGGGCTTGCATGGTGGCTTTCAGTAACCCGCAGCAGAGCCGCTTTTGCGGTTGGCAAACAAGCCCGTGCGGCCTTTGCCTTGGCGCTTGAAGCGCTGCCGGCGTGCGACTTTGGGGTCGACCTTCAGCGGGCGGTACAACTCAATCCGGTCGTCAGCTTGCACCACCTGCGTCCAGGGCACTTTTTTGCCCCAGATGCCGGGTTGCTGAAACTGCAGCGATGACAGCGTTGTTGCATCGGCTGAAGGCTGGCTTGAGAGCCACTGCGCCATGGCCAGATCCAGGACTGCTTTGACGGTGCTGCCCTCAGGCATTTGCAAGCTTTGCTCTTGCACATGCCTTGGCCCGAGGCTCCAACACAGCACAACCTGAACCGTCGGCTCAGCCATAAACCGCTTCGGCGCGTTTAACAAACGCATCAACCATACTGGCCGCGATCTTGTCGAAGACCGGGCCGACCAGCGCTGCCAGGGTTTTGCTGGAAAAGCCGTATTGCAACTCCAGCTCGACTTTGCAGGCGCGTTGCGTGCCGTCCCCCACGGGCGTGAAGCGCCACATGCCACTCAAGTTGGAAAACGGCCCTTTGACCAGACTCATGCCCACCGAGCGTCCTTCTTCGTGCGTGTTTCGGGTGGTGAAGGTTTGCTGAATGCCGCCCAGGCTGATACCGACTTCGGCCACCATGCCTTGCGTATCGGTTTCGAGCACGCGGGCTTGGTCACACCACGGCAAAAATTCGGGGTAACGCGCCACGTCGGTGACAAGGCGAAACATTTCTTCTGGTGAGTACCAGATCAGAACGGACTTGTGGATATTCTTCATACAATGCTGCGATTGTAGTTTTTCATTTCTTCTCTGGGCTTGCAGCCATTTTGCACGCCCTTGTGAACGGCCAGCCCGTCCTCATTTGCTTATCATGGCCACCCCCAAGAAATCCACAGCACCCGTATTTGCCAAGATTGCCGAGAATAAAAAAGCGTCTTTTGATTATTTTTTTGAAGAGCGCTATGAGGCCGGCATGGTGTTGGAAGGCTGGGAAGTCAAGGCCATCCGCGAAGGCAAGGTTCAGCTCACCGACGGTTATGTGGTCATCCGCAATGGCGAGCTGTTCATCATCGGCTGCCTGATCAATCCGCTCAAAACCGCATCTACCCACATCAACCCTGAAGCTGCTCGTACGCGCAAGTTGCTGCTGAACAAGGAAGAGATCAAGCGGCTGATCGGCAAGATCGAGCAAAAGGGCTTCACCTTGGTGCCGATCAATTTGCACTGGAAAGCGGGCAAGGTCAAATGCGACATCGCGCTGGCCAAGGGCAAGGCCGAGCACGACAAACGCGACACCATCAAGGACCGCGAAGGCAAGCGCGAAGTAGAACGCGCCTTGAAGAGCCGGCACCGAGACCGCTGATTAGCTGACTGTGCATGTGCCGACCGGTGGTGGACCGCATCGAGCCTCAAGCCACCGACCGTCAAATCAGGCCAAATCGCGCAGCGGGTGGTGCTCAGAAGGCCAGGGACTCTCAAAGAAACGCGCAGCTTCCGACATGTCTACGTCTTCCACTCGCGCAGGCTTCCAATTCGGCGTGTGGTCT
>CAITSG010000321.1 GCA_903894995.1 uncultured Burkholderiales bacterium | reverse complement strand
GCCAAGAGAGGTTCGATGGGTCCCAGGCCGAGCATCTCGTCTTGTATGGCTTGGATGACTGTTTGGCGTTCTGTCTCGTTCAAGGCCATTTTGTGCTTGACCATGAGCTCTTCGGTCAGGTTTTTGAGCTCGGGCCGTAAACGATCTGCAGGCATGTTTTCCAGCCGCTGCCAATCCATGCGTGACAAAATTTCCTGATGTATTCGTATTTTCAATTCATCCAAGTGCAAACCCGGTTCCTGAGGACTGTGTGCCAGCAGGGGGGCAGGGTTTTGCTCAAGGCCTGCAGACGACAATGTTTCAAACTGGGATCGAAGATTGGGTTTCACAAATCAGCCTTGTCGAAAATTAGCCATGGCGCGGTGCGCAAGCAGGGTTCATGCATGTTGGCCCATCCAGCGTTGCAGCCAATGCCGGTTTTTGGTGGGGGCTGTGTCCAGCAGTGCACCGGCCATTTCGCGCAAAGCGTGCATGACACCGTTGTGGTCATGCACGGCGGCCAGAGGCTTTCCGGTGTGCAGGGCTTCGTTCACCCACTGGGGGTTGCTGGGAAGGGTGTGTGTGACTTTCAGTCCCACTGCTTTTTCCAACTCGGCAACGCTGACCCAGGACCCCTTGGTGTGCTGGTTGACCAAGAGGCGCAATTTGTTATCGCTATAGCCCAAGGCCCGCAATGTGCTGACCAAACGCTGGGCATCGCGCACGTCGGGCGTGTTGCATTGGGTGACGATGTAGATCACATCGGCCATGTCCAGCACCTTCAAGGACAGGATGTTCAGGGTGCGCGGTAAATCCACCAAAATCTGCTCGTATTGGCATTGAACGATATTGAGTACTTTTTCAATATCCCTGGCCGTAATGGTCAGGGCACTTTCCATTTCATGAGGCGCTGCCAGCAAGCCCAGACGAGGTGTGACGGCATGCATGCAACTGGCCAGCAGCTGAACGTCCAAGCGGTCAATTTGCCGCGTCAGGTCAAACAGTGAATTGGTGTGGCTGCCGCTGCTCAGGTAAAAAGAGGCGTCACCGCACTGAAGATCCATGTCCACGAATGCACAGGATCGGTCGAATTCGGTGGCCAAAATGTGGCCGATATTGGCGGCGATGAAGCTGCTGCCATTGCCCCCTTTGGTGGCCATGAATGCCATCAGTTTTCCGTTCGGCGGTGGTGCCAAATCGGCTTGGGGGGGCACAGGGGTGGGTGCAGGGCGAATGGTTTGCAAAGCTGCGCGCGTCGCACCACGCGCTATCCCTTCCAGGATTTCCTGGGGGTTCAGGGGCAAAGCCAAGACCTCGCGAACACCTGATCGCTTGGCTTGCAACAAAAACGAGGGGCTGTTGTCCTCGCTGAGGGCCATGACGTGCAGGTCGGGTCGTGTGCTGAGCCAGTTTTGAAGCGCAGACAAGTCGTCCTTGCTTGTTGTCAAGGGGATGTCAATCAGCAATACATCGCCAGCTGCAGCCTCGTGCAGGGTGAGTTCGATCCAGGGCTGCAAACGCAGGTCAGGGCCACGCACCATGGACGTTGTCAAGCTGAGACCACTTTGAAGCAGGGTCTCATACAAGGTGTTTTGCATGGCTTCATGAGAGGCGATGGCATGGATGAACATGGCGGTCTTTCAGGGCGTTTGGACGGAACCCACGCCGATGTGGATGGCTGGTGCGCGGTCGGGTGATTTTTGAAAACTCTGCTGGTATTGCTCAATGGCTGATTTGACCGCGATGCCATCGCTGTCGTGTTCGGTGCTGTATCGGACTGGGCAGGCGGTGTTGTGGTGTGGCATGGCAGGGTTGACACCCGAGTGCTGGTTGCTGTGCCGAGGGCAGGCCACAACTGCGGGGTGGCGTGTTTGCTGGGTTTGAGCCGCTTGGACGGACTGGCCAAAATGTTGGTCAAGCCATGTGGGTGATGATTGGCATGCCATGAGAGATAAGCACATGCCGCACATGAAGATCCATCGGGCTAACTTTTGTGGTGTGAGTAGGGTCATGTTGGGGCCTAGAGCGCGACGGATCAGTCGGTTGTCGGTTTGACGGGTGGGATAGGACTGGACACGGGCGCGGGGCCTTCCATTTGGCCATCCAGAAAATATTCGCGGCGTGTGGGCTGGATGTAGGCGTCCGTGGGCAAGCCGTAGTTGGGCGGCAGTACTTTGGCCAAACGGGGTGTGATCACAAACAGCAGCTCTGACTTTTCTGTTTGAAAAGCGGTGCTTCGAAAAAGGGCGCCCAAAATGGGCAGTTCACCCAAAATGGGAAAGGCTTTGATGGTCTGGGTGACATTGCTTTTGACCAGTCCGCCAATGGCAAAACTTTCACCGTCGCGCAATTGCACCGTGGTTGAAGCACGCCGTGTGGTGATGGACGGCAACAAGCTGCTTTGGTTGCCAAGCCCTTTGACCAGGGTGCCGATTTGTGAAAGCTCAGAGACTTCCGGGGTCACACGAAGATGGATCAGGCCGTCTTCCAGCACGGTGGGTAAAAAACGCAAGCCCACGCCGAATTCTTTTTCTTCGAGCGTGATGGTGGTGCTGCCGTTGGCGTTGGCCTGCGGCACAGGGATGTAGATTTTTCCACCCGCCAAAAACGAGCCCTCTTGCCCGCTGATGGCGGTGATCGTGGGTTCAGCCAGCACTTTGACCAAACCCTTTTTCATTTCAGCCGTCAAGGTCACCGTGCTCATGCCATTGGCGCGGCTTGTGCTCAGGGCGGTGGAGCCGGCACTGAGCAATTGCGACAAAAGATTGACCGACGTGGAGCCGAATGTGCGGGTCAGGTTGACATCGACCCCCAGTTCATCCAAAAGTGTCTTGGACACTTCGGCCACTTTGACTTCGAGCATGACTTGTTGTGTGCCATGAACACGCAGCAAGTTGATGATTTTTTTGTTGCCGTTGAACGCTTCGGTCAAAGCCATCAAGCGCTGAACCTTCATGCCATCGCTGACCCGCCCACTCAGGACGAGGCTATCGGCCACACTGTCCACGCGCAAATTTTCGACGCCGGGCACGTATTCATTGAGCTTGGCAAACAGGGCATCGGTGTCGGCGCCCACGCTGATGTCACGCAAAGTGGTGTTGCCTTGGGCTGTCCACACCAGCAAGTTGGTGTGGCCGGGTTTTTTGCCGAGCAGGTAAATCTCGCGGTTGTTGATCAGCACCACATCGGCCACATCGGGGTTGCCGACCGACAAGCGTGCAGCTCCTTCAGACAGTTGCAGCAAAAGCGATTTGCCTGTGGTCAGGCGAAGGGGTGGGGCCATTTGCACAGACCCGTGGGTCTGGATCTCGGGCTGACTCGATGTTTTGTTGCCGGGTAAGGCTGTTGGCAAAGCCTTGCGCAGCGTGTCTGTGCCCTGTGTTGTGGCAGTCATGACCTTGGGCGGTGGATTGGGCAATGGGGCCGCGCTGACCCACGGTGGTGTCATGCACAGCAGCACCCACAGGGCAGCTGCAAACGAGGTGGCGCTGAGGCCATGCAAATTGAGATGGGCGGGCAGGTGTCTTGGCATGGCGTTTTCTTTTTCAAAGCGATCAACAGGTGCTGCAAGGGAGATTTAAAAAATGGCGGGTCTGGCGCATTTATTCCCTGGTCAAGTGAAGACCGCGAATGACTTCCAGCCGTGGTGCATCGACCTCTTTAGGAGGCTGGGCAGGTAGGGGTGGGCTGGTTTTTTTGCTGCTCGTCCTCGTGGCGACTGGGGCGGGTGACGGGGTGGCTTGGGTGGGTTCTTTGACCATTGCAATGCCTTGCAAAAGGTCTGTTTTGCGTGCCCCTTGTGTGAACACAGAGGACTGGTCACTTTGACTTCTGAGCACCAGTGAAAGTGTGCCGATGCTGCGCGCCAGGTCAATTTGTTCGGCCTGAACGGGGGTGACCTGCAATGTGACGGCATTGACCACTCGGGGTTTGTTTTCTGTGCTGGCCACATCTTGCGCAACGGCGAGCACCTGAATGCGTTCGAGCACGATTTTTGAGACCGGTTGGTTCAGCTGGTCAGGGGTGTTGACCATGACATCGACGTAG
>CAITSG010000320.1 GCA_903894995.1 uncultured Burkholderiales bacterium | reverse complement strand
CTTGCAACTGTTGGCCGCCACCTGCCTGAGCGAAGGGGCTGTGCTGTGGTCGCTTAACCAGCGCCTGCATGTCTTGGCTGAGCGCTTGGGCCGCGCCTACCGAAGCCCCGTGCACTGAACACCACTTTGAGCCACTGACCCCAACATGCAAGCCCTCCACATCCACGCCGGCCCCAAGGCCCTGGCCCACATCCGCGAACACGGCCTGCGGCCCGAGCACATCGGTGTCATTCCGGGCGCTGCAGGTGGCCCCAAAGGGCTGATCCTGGGGCCTCTGGACCGCTTCATCTTTGGCGAGTGGTTGAGCCAAAGCCAGCAGCCTGTGGACCTGGTGGGCGCATCGATTGGCGCGTGGCGCATGGCCACCGCTTGCCTGAACAAGCCGGTGGCCGCGTTTGAACGGTTGGAACACGACTACATCCACCAGCATTACGAACCGCTGCCGGGCAAAAAGCGGGTGAGCGCCGAGCAGGTGAGCGAAGCGTTTGGACACAGCCTGCAAGCGTTTTACGGCGGCCGCATTGGCGAGGTGCTGAGCCACCCCCGTTACCGCCTGCACATCGTCACATCACGCGGGCGGCACATCCTGCACCGCGAACACCCGCTGGCCACGCCACTGGGCTATGCGGGGGCATTTTTGAGTAACGCCGTGCACCGCCGAGCCTTGGGCGGCTGGCTGGAGCGGGTGGTGTTTTCAGGGCAGGGCGCGGCTTTGCCGTTTGACGCCCAAGACTTTCGCACCCGCGCCGTGGGCCTGACCGAAGGCAACTTCATGCCCGCGCTGCAAGCCAGCTGCTCGATTCCGTTTGCCCTGAAAGCCGTGCACGACATCCCGGGCGCACCCACTGGCGCCTATTGGGACGGCGGCATCACCGATTACCACTTGCACCTGAACTGGACCGCGCCCACCCAAGGCCCCGAAGGCGCCATCGTGCTGTACCCGCACTTCCAGCAAAACGTGGTGCCCGGCTGGCTCGACAAAGCCCTCAAGTGGCGGCACGGGGCGACGGCGTTCTTGGACAGCACCATCGTATTGGCCCCCAACCCCGAATGGGTCAAAACCCTGCCGAACGGCAAACTGCCTGACCGCAAGGACTTCATGACCTATGACCGAGATTTGGCTGGGCGGGTCAAGGTGTGGAATGCGGCAGCCAGTGCCAGTCAGCAGTTGGCGGATGAGTTTGCGCAGTGGGTGGAGCGGGGTAGAGCGCAAGACGTGTTGCCGCTCTGAAGTCATCTTTCATGCGACACCAAGCTGTGCCCCCATTTTCAAATGGCCTCATAACAGGCTTCGCTTGATCGATACGGCAAACTGCCGTATCCTCGCTTCAGGAGGTCACCACCATGCCCGCAGCCATTTCTACTGCCCGCCTCGAAGCCCGAATCAGCACCGATCTGCATGCCATGCTCAAGCGTGCCGCCGAGCTTCAGGGTCGGACCATGACCGATTTTGTGGTGTCTGCCGTGCAGGCAGCCGCACATGAAGCCATCGAACAAGCTGATGTCATTCGCCTGTCGCAGGCTGATCAAGCCTGTTTTGCGCAGGCGCTGCTGTCGCCACCCAAACCGGCTCCGGCTTTGGCGCGTGCCTTCAGTCGCCGCAGCAAGCTCCTGCGTTCTGAATGAGCCGCGCACCGTTCCTGCTGGCCCCGCTGGATGGGGCGCATGAACGCGCCAAGTTCCATTGCGATACGGAGCCGCTCAATCGATACCTGCGCGAGCAAGCCAGCCAGGACATTCGCCGTCGAGTCGCCGCTTGTTTTGTGGCCTTGGCAGAAGAGCAGCGCATTGCGGGGTACTACACCTTGGCCTCGGCCAGCCTGTATCTGGCCGATCTGCCGGCGAGCACCCGCAAGAAGCTGCCGCGCTACCCGACGGTGCCCGCCGTGCGCATGGGCCGCTTGGCTGTTGACCATGAATTCAAGGGCCAAGGTCTGGGTGGTGCTTTGCTGGCCGATGCACTCCACCGGTCCGCTCGCTCCGAGATTGCCGCCTTCGCACTGGTGGTGGACGCCAAGGACGAGGCGGCTGCAGGTTTTTACAAGCACCACGGTTTCATGGCCTTGCCCGACTCTCCGCTGACCCTGTTCTTGCCTCTGGCAACCGTTCAACAGTTTTAAAACCTGCCGTTTGGGACAATCCTGCAAATGCTCGCCATGGATAATCCCCCCATGAATTCCGTGACCCTGTACCTCACCGCCGCCCTCTACAAATTTGTCGATTTGCCCGATTTCGAGGCCCTCCAAGCCCCTTTGCAAGCCTGTTGCGAGGCCAACGAGGTCAAGGGCACCTTGCTTTTGGCCCACGAAGGCATCAACGGCACGATTGCCGGACCCGAGGCCGGTATCCGCGCCGTGCTGGCATTTTTGCGTACCGACCCGCGCCTGGCCAGCTTGCCGCACAAGGAGTCTTGGAGCCCCAAGCCGCCGTTCACCCGCATGAAGGTCAAGCTCAAAAAAGAGATCGTGACTTTGCGCGTGCCTGAGTTAGACCCGAACAAGACCGTGGGCCAGTACGTCAAACCCGCCGATTGGAACGCCTTGCTGGCCGACCCGAACGTAGTGGTCATCGACACGCGCAACGACTACGAGGTGGCCATTGGCACTTTCAAAGGTGCCATCAATCCGAACCTCAAAAACTTTGTGCAGCTGCCCGCCTGGCTGGACGCACAAGAAAACCTGCAGGGCGAGGCCGCCAAAAAGACCAAAGTGGCGATGTTTTGCACGGGGGGTATCCGCTGCGAAAAGTCCACTGCGCTTATGAAAATGCGGGGCTTTGAAGAGGTCTACCACCTCGAAGGCGGCATCCTCAAATACCTCGAAGAAATCCCACCCGAGCAAAGCACTTGGGAAGGTGATTGCTTTGTGTTTGACGAGCGTGTGAGCGTGGGCCACGGGCTGGGCTTGGGCCACCATGACCTGTGCCGCTCTTGCCGCTGGCCGCTGAGCGCGCAAGACAAACTGTCGCCGCATTACGTGTTGGGCGTGAGCTGCGCTTACTGCCACGACCAGCGCACATCCGAGCAAAAGGAAAAACTGGCCGAGCGCCAGCGCCAGGTGGAGTTGGCCGAAGCGCGGGGCGAGTTGCATGTGGGCGCCAAGATGCCCGAGCACAGCACCTTGCACCCAGGTGACTGACCCCGCCCGGGCCTTGGGGCACATTGAGCTTGTTTAATTCAACTTCAAGGATTCCTCATGAACTGGACGCGTCACATCGTTCGCCCCGCTGCGCTTTTGCTGATCGCCCTGGGCCTGGCCGCTTGCGGCACCACGGGTCAGGCACCAGCTGCCCCAGAGGCCAAAAAAGCCGCCGCACCGGGCCCCATCCGCAGCATGTTGTGGGTGGGCAACAGTTTCTTTTATTACAACAATTCGATGCACGGCCACTTGGGCCAATTGATGGCCGGAGCGGCTGACAACGGCAAACGCAGTGTGCGCAACGTGTCGGCCACCATCAGCGGCTCGGGCATCAACTGGCATGACTTGGAGGCGCATTTCAAACCCGGTGGCGTTTCCAGTTACTCGTTTGTGGGCGACAACGAGGTGCGCTTCAACACCTTTGACAAACCTTTTGACGCGGTGATGATCATGGACTGCAGCCAGTGCCCCGTTCACCCCAAGTTGCAATCCGTTTTCCACGAATTCGCCAAAAAGCACAGTGACACGGCGCGCAAGCACGGTGCCGAACCCGTGCTGTTCATGTCCTGGGCCTATTCCGACAAACCAGACATGACCGAGCCCTTGGCCGCCGAATACACGAAGGCCGGCAAGGCCAACAAGGCCTTGGTGGTGCCCGCCGGTCTGGCCTTTGCCGCTTCATTGGCCAAACGCCCGGACATTCCGCTCATCATCGCTGACAAACGCCACCCGACTTTGCAGGGCACCTACTTGGGTGCAAGCACAGTGTTGGCCTCGGTGTTCAAAATCAACCCCGTGGGCAGCAAGTACACCGGGGGCTTGCCCGCGGATGTGGCCGCGCACCTGCAAGCCGTGGCTTGGGAAACCGCCCAGAAGTACCACGCAGAAAACGGCCGGGGCAGCCTTTGAGTGAGTTCATCGGGTTCCTGCAGGAACTCCTTGAAAAGTGGGGAGAGGTCACGGCCCGCCGGATGTTTGGCGGCCATGGCCTGTACCACGAGGGCCTGATGTTCGCCATCGTCATGGACAAGCGGCTGTACCTCAAGGCGGACACGCAAAACCGCCCCGAATTTGAAGCGCTGGGCCTCACGCCCTTCACCTTTCCCATGAAGGGCAGGCCAGTGGCTTTGTCTTACTGGTCTGCGCCCGACGCGATATTTGACGAGCCAACAGAGGCGGTGCGCTGGGCACGGTCAGCTTGGGATGCCGCTCTGCGTGGGCATGTGGCCAAAGCGCAGGCACGCGAGAAAGCCAAAGCCCGTTTGAAGAAGCGTTATGCGCCCACAGGCACAGTGGGCTGACATTCGCTCACAGGGGTGAGCGGCTGCACCAACAAGGCTTTCGCCAAGTCTCACAGGCTGGTCAGCAGCATGTCCCGGTATTCGTCTGACGAGGCGATGCGCGGGTTGGTTTTGTGGCAATGGTCGGCCAAGGCGCCTGTGATGACGGCGTCAAACAGACTTTCGGTCACGCCCATGGCACCCAGCCCGGTGGGCAATCCCAAGCGGGCGTTCATGTCTTTGATGGCATCGGGGATGTCCGAGCCGCTTTGCAGGCCCATGGCTTGGGCCATGCGGTTCAGGCGGTTTTCTTTTTGCACGGTTTCGGCCACGGCGTTGAAATGGACCACCGATGGTAAAAACATGGCGTTCAAAGTGCCGTGGTGCAGGCGAGGGTTCACGCCGCCCAGGCTGTGGCTCAAGCTGTGCACACAACCCAGCCCTTTCTGGAAGGCCATGGCACCTTGCATGCTGGCGCTCATCATGTTCAGGCGCGCTTCGCGGTCTTGGCCATTGCTGGTGGCGCGTTCAATGTGCGCCCAGGCGCGTTGCAGGCCATCCAGCGCAATGCCGTCGGCCGGTGGGTTGAAGGGCGCGGCCATGAAAGTCTCCATGCAATGCGCCACCGCGTCCATGCCGGTGGCGGCCGTGAGCATGGGCGGCAGGCCGAAGGTCAGTTCGGGGTCACAAATGGCGGCTTTGGGCACGATGAACCAGCTGTGAAAACCCAGTTTGCGGCCATCGTCGAGGATCAGGATGGCACCTCGGGCCACTTCGGAACCCGTGCCGGCCGTGGTGGGCACGGCAATCAAGGGGGCCACCCGGTCGGTGATCTTGAGCGAACCGCCTTCGATGGTGGCGTAGGTCTTGAGCGGGCCTTCGTGGGTGGCTGCAATGGCCACGCCCTTGGCGCAGTCGATGGACGAGCCGCCGCCCAAGGCGATCAGGCCGTCGCAGTTGTTTTGCTTGTAGACGGCGGCAGCTGCGCGAACAGCGGCCTCGGTCGGGTTGGAAGGCGTTTGGTCGAACACACTGACCTGCAGGCCCGGCAGGGCGGCCAAGGCCTTGTCCAAAATGCCCACCGCCTTGACGCCTGCATCGGTCACGATCAAGGGGCGGGTGATGCCCACGCGCTCGCATTCGGCCTTGAGCAAGCCGATGGCACCAAAGTCGATTTGGATTTGGGTGACGTAGTTGATGAAGGACATGCAAAGATCTCCGAGTGTTTGTGGTGGGGTGACAGGCACGGGGCCCTGTGCGTTGTACGATGCCATTCATTTTGATTCAGGAAGCCTCGCATCGCCAACCCCAACGGCCCACCGCCGTCACGTTGGCGATAGGCCACCGCCTTGCATGAGCAGCCACCACCACAACCCCCGATCCTTGCTGAACACGGCGACACGCACGCTGATCGACCGCGTTCAGCGTGCTGGACGCCCCCCCATGCACGCCATGACAGCGCCCCAAGCCCGTGCGTTTTACGACATTGGCGGCCCGATCCTGGACCTGCAGCCCGCGCCGCAGGTGGACCGGGTGCAGGACATCACCCTCCCGGCCCGCGATGGCCACGCCATGCCCGCCCGGCTTTATGCCCCGCACAGCGACACCGCCTTGCCCGTGCTGCTTTACCTGCATGGCGGAGGTTTCACCGTAGGCAGTCTCACCACACACGATGTGCTGTGTCGGCAACTCAGCCGCCAAGGCCACTGCGCCGTGGTGTCGCTGGATTACCGGCTCGCGCCCGAGCACCGATTTCCCACCGCCGTGCACGATGCTTGGGACGCCCTGAACTGGCTCCACCAGCACGGCCAAACCCTGGGACTGGACACCACGCGCCTGGCCGTGGGCGGAGACAGCGCGGGCGGCACGCTGAGTGAGGTTTGCGCTTTGATGGCCCGCGATGCAGGCCTGAAGCTCGCCTTGCAGCTGCTGTTTTACCCGGGCTGTGGCTCCCAACAAGACACCGCTTCGCACCACACTTTTGGCCAAGGCTTCATGCTCGACAAAGAGACCATCGCCTGGTTTTTTGACGGCTACATCGACAAAGCCGACCGTGAGGACTGGCGCTTTGCCCCCGGCAACGCGTCCGACCACAGCGGCCTGGCCCCGTGCTGGATGGGCCTGGCCGAATGCGACCCGCTGGTGGACGAGGGCGTGCGCTACGCCGACACGCTGCGCATGGCAGGCGTGCCGGTCGATCTGGAGATTTACAAAGGCGTGATCCATGGCTTCATCACCATGGGCCGCGCCATTCCCGATGCCCTGCAAGCGCATACCGATGCAGGCCGGGCCTTAAAAAACGCTTTTTTGTAGGAGCGGTGCCCCCGCCGCGATAGCCCTCATAAGGAACACCATGAAACGCCAGGACTTCCGTTTTTCTCACCGCATGCGCGTGCGCTGGGTCGAGGTGGACATGCAAAAGATCGTCTTCAACGGTCATTACCTCATGTACTTCGACACCGCCGTGACCGACTATTGGCGAAATCTGGCCATGCCTTATGCCGACACCATGCACCAATTGGGCGGGGACATGTTTGTCAAAAAGGCCAGCCTCGAATACCACGCCAGCGCCGAGATGGACGATTTTTTGGACGTGTGCATGCGCTGCGAACGCGTGGGCAACTCGTCTATGACTTTTGTGGGCGCGATTTTTCGGGGCGATCAATTGCTGATCACCAGCGAGATGGTTTATGTGTACGCGGACCCGGTGGCCAAAAAGAGTCAGCCCGTCCCGGCCCCTTTGCGCAACATGCTCGAAAGCTTTGAGCGCGGCGAAGACATGGTGCAGGTGCATGTGGGCTCGTGGCACGACTTCCACAAACAGACCAGCCCGCTGCGCCACGAGGTGTTTGTGGATGAACAAAAAGTGCCTGTCGAGATGGAGTTGGACCACGAGGACGAAACCGCCTTGCACGCCGTGGCCCTGAACCGCATGGGCTTTTGCCTGGCCACAGGCCGCCTGATTCAACACGCGCCCGGTGTGTCCCGCATCGGCCGCATGGCGGTCAAAAAGCAGATGCGCGGCAGCGACCTGGGCCGCCGCGTGCTGCACGCCCTGATGGACGCAGCCCGGCACCGGGGCGACACCCAAGTGATCTTGCACGCCCAATGCAGTGCAGAGGGTTTTTACAAGCGCTCAGGCTTTGAACCGCATGGTGCGATTTTTGAAGATGCAGGGATGGCACACATCGAGATGGTGCGCCATCTGTAGCAGCGGGACCCCCGCCGCGATGGGGCGCTCGCAGACCCCAGACATTCGCCCCGAGGGCGGGGCTCCCACAAAAACCCCAATGGCACCAAAGCTCGGCCACGCACCTGTAGGAGCGGCGCCCCCGCCGCGATGGGGCGCTCGCAAACAATAAACATTCACCCCGACGGCGGTGCTCGTTCTGCTCAGATGTCTTCAAGCAAGGCGTAAGGCAGAGGCAGCAAGTCCAGCACCTGGCCTTGGGCACTGCCCACGCGCCAGCCGCTTGCCTGGCTCTCCAACGTGCCGCTGACCAGCGCATCAAAACCCTGACCATCAGGGCGCGCTGCACTCAGCACCACCGTGGCGCAGGGCTGCTCAGGGTCCGCAGAGGTGAACACGTCTTGCCCAGCGACCAAAGCCACCGGGCTGTGCACCAGCGCTGTACGGCGCTTGAGCGTGCCGCGAAACTGGCTGCGGGCCACGACTTCCTGACCGGGGTAACAGCCTTTTTTGAAGTTGACGCCACCCACCGATTCGTAATTGAGCATTTGCGGCACAAAGGCCTCAAACAAGGGTTGTGAGAGCAGCGTCACGCCGCTCATGACCTCGCCCCAGAGCCAAACATCCACGGCCAACTCTGAGCCTGACGGCAAAGGCTGCCCCATGGGGGCGATCCAAAGGGCGCGGGGAATCCGGGCTTCGCCCAGCACGGCGGGGTGGAGCGCCACCGTGTGTGCGCCTTCGGCCACCACGGTTTGCCAAGGGGCCATGCCGACTTGGACCGCCGAAGACCAGGCGCTGTCACCCAGCAAACCGCGCAGCTGCCATTGGCCCGTGGCGTCGCTCATTTTGACTTTGGCCCGCAGCACAAACATGGACAAGCGCTTGAGGGTCTGGGCCAGTAAATCGAGGCTCAAAACCAACAAGACGGTGTCGGGCGCGGTCTTGATGACGATGAAACTGGCCTGCATGCGCCCCTTGGCCGAGCAAAAAGCCGCCAATCGCGCTTGGCCCACGGGCAAGAGCAGCACGTCATTGCTGAGCTGGTTGTGCAAAAAGTTGGCCGCGTCTTCGCCTTGGGCCTGAATCACGCCCAGGTGGGGCAGGGGGCTGCTGCCATTCAAAACGGTGTTCATGGTCGGGCTGAATTCTGGACGGGTGTTCATGGGGGGACTCTGTCTGGCGGCAAGGCCTGAATTATCATGCCCTCCACGTTTTCAACACCCGAACAAAGGACATGGCCGTGCTCAAAGG
>CAITSG010000319.1 GCA_903894995.1 uncultured Burkholderiales bacterium | reverse complement strand
GGCGGCTGGCATCTTTGCCCCCTGCCCCACTGGGTCGGCCTTGCGGGCGGTTTTTGGCGTAATCCAAGCTGGCGTAATAACCGGCCATGCCCAGCATGGTGGCAGCCATGCCCACGCCAATGCGGGCTTCGTTCATCATGTGGAACATGCAGCGCAGGCCTTCGCCGGGCTTGCCGACCAAGTAACCCACAGCACCGCTGCCTACGCCGTCCAAGCCAGCGCCAGATTCACCGCGAACGGGGTACTTGCCCTCACCAAAGTTCAGCAGCGTGTTGGTCGTGCCGCGCCAGCCGCATTTGTGGTTGAGCCCCGCCAGCGCCACATCGTTGCGCTCTCCGGTCAGCTGTCCATTCGTGTCCACCATCTTTTTGGGCACGATGAAGAGCGAAATGCCTTTGACGCCCGGCACCAGCTGGCCATTGGCATCCGGGATCTTCGCCAACACCAAATGGATGATGTTCTCGG
The DNA here is from genome assembly GCA_903894995.1 of uncultured Burkholderiales bacterium. Taxonomy (GTDB): domain Bacteria; phylum Pseudomonadota; class Gammaproteobacteria; order Burkholderiales; family Burkholderiaceae_C; genus Limnohabitans_A. The sequence continues at coordinate 9,151 of CAITSG010000319.1, read as the reverse complement.
AGAGTTCGTGCTCGCCCGAGGAAATCCACATCTTGTTGCCTTTGAGGCGGTAACGCGCCCCCAAAGCATCGGAATCAAAGTCAGCGCCATCGGGCGTGGCCCGGGTGGTCACATCGCTCAGCGACGATCCGGCTTGCGGCTCGCTCAGGCACATGGTGCCCGAAAAGCGCCCATTGAATTCGTTGGCGGCAAACACCTGCTTTTGCAAATCGGTGCCATGCACCATCAGCAAATTGGCGTTGCCGCTGGTGAGCATGCCAGATCCGATGCTGACCGAGGCCATGGCAAAAAACGCATTCGCCGCCGCCTCCACGGTGTAGGGCAGCTGCATGCCGCCAAACTCGTAATCTTGCGCGGCGCTCAGCATGCCCGATTCGGCATAGGCCTTGTAGGCGTCGTGTGTGGCTTGCGGCAAGATGACTTTTTCGCCATCAAATTGCGGCTCTTGCGTATCCACCAAACGGTTGAACGGGGCGTATTTTTCCCGTGCAATGCGCTCACAGGTGTCGAGCACGGCGTCAAAGGTTTCACGCGAATGGTCGGCAAAGCGCTCGCGGCTTTGCAAGGTGTCGACCTTGAGCCAGTCGTGCAGCAAAAAATCAACGGTGGGGCGCAGGCTCATGTTGCATCATTCCGGTACAAAAAAAGAAAAAAAAGGCGGTCAGCTGCAAACCGACCGCCTTGGTGTTGATCAGGCGTCAACAGCCATGGGCATCACAGCACTTCAAAAATGCCGCAAGCGCCCATGCCGCCGCCAATGCACATGGTGACTGCCACGCGCTTGGCGCCACGGCGTTTGCCTTCGATCAGGGCGTGACCGGTCAGGCGCTGGCCCGACACACCGTAGGGGTGGCCCACAGCGATCGCGCCGCCGTTGACGTTCAGGCGGTCGGCCGGGATGCCCAGCTTGTCGCGGCAGTACAGCACCTGCACGGCAAACGCTTCGTTCAGTTCCCACAGGTCGATGTCGTTGACGGTGAGGCCCAGACGCGCCAGCGCTTTGGGCACGGCGTAGACGGGGCCAATGCCCATTTCGTCAGGCTCGCAACCGGCAACGGCAAAACCGAGGAATCGGCCCAAGGGCTTGAGGCCGCGTTGTTCGGCCAGTTTTTCGTCCATCAAAACGCAAGCGCCAGCGCCGTCTGAAAACTGGCTGGCATTTCCTGCGGTCACCAAACCACCGGGCAGCGCCGAGCGCAGACCGCTGATGGCTTCAACCGTGGTACCTTCGCGCAGGCCTTCGTCCACGCTCACGGTCACTTGTTTGGTGGTCATGCCCATGACCTTGTCGATCACGCCTGCGGTCACGGTGATCGGGGCGATTTCATCGTTGAACAAACCCGCAGCTTGCGCGGCGCAGGCCTTTTGCTGGCTGGCCGCGCCATACGCGTCCATCACGTCGCGGCCGATCTTGTAGCGCTTGGCCACTTGTTCGGCGGTTTGCAGCATGTTCCAGTAAATCTCGGGCTTCATCTTGGCAAGCGCCAAGTCTTGCAGCATGTGGGTGTTCATCTCTTGCTGCACGCAGGAGATGCTTTCCACGCCACCAGCCACATACACCTGGCCTTCGCCCGCGATGATGCGTTGCGCAGCCAGTGCAATGGTTTGCAGGCCCGACGAGCAAAAGCGGTTCACGGTCATGCCCGAGACCGAGATGGGCATGCCGGCTTTCAAGGCGATTTGGCGGGCAATGTTGGCACCGGTGGCCCCTTCGGGCGTGGCGCATCCCATGATCACGTCTTCGACTTCGGCGGCATCAATGCCTGCGCGAGCCATGGCGTGTTGCACCGCGTGGCCACCCAAAGTGGCGCCATGGGTCATGTTGAAAGCGCCCTTCCAGCTCTTGGCCAGAGGGGTGCGGGCGGTCGATACGATAACGGCGTTGGTCATTTTGAATCCTTGGTTTGGCTCGTAGAGCGTTGAGTGTCAGGCGTTGATCGATCAGTCAACTGGTCTTTTACGTTGAACACCGAACACTCAACTATGAACGCTTAGTTGAATGTTTTGCCTTCGGCCGCCAAGCGCGCCAACAAAGGTGCGGGTTGCCAGAATTGAGCGTCGTCGTGTGGGTTCTTGGCAAAGCGTTTCATGGCTTCGGCCACGTTGAACAGGCCGACGGTATCGGCGTAGTTCATGGGGCCACCACGCCAGAACGGGAAGCCGTAGCCGGTGATGTAGACCATGTCGATGTCGCTGGCCTTGCTGGCAATGCCTTCTTCCAGAATGTGGCAAGCTTCATTGACCAATGAATACACCAAGCGCTGCACAATTTCTTCGTCCGAAATCTTGCGGGGCGTGATACCCAAAGCAGCGCGGTGCTTTTCGATCATCTCAACCACCACGGGGCTGGGGATCGCGTCGCGTTTGCCAGCTTGGTAGTCGTACCAGCCTGCGCCGGTCTTTTGGCCGTAGCGGCCCATCTCGCAAAGCAAGTCAGCGGTCTTGCTGTACTTGAGGTCGGGCTTTTCGGTGTAACGGCGCTTGCGGATCGCCCAGCCGATGTCGTTGCCAGCCAAATCACCCATGCGGAATGGGCCCATGGCAAAGCCGAATTTCTCGACCGCTTTGTCCACCTGTGCGGGGGTGCAGCCTTCTTCGATGAGGAAACCGGCCTGACGGCTGTATTGCTCGATCATGCGGTTGCCGATGAAGCCATCGCACACGCCCGAGACCACCGAGGTTTTCTTGATCTTCTTGCCAATGGCCATCACGGTGGCCATGACGTCTTTGGCAGTTTGGACGCCGCGCACCACTTCCAAGAGTTTCATCACGTTGGCGGGGCTGAAGAAGTGCATGCCGACCACGTCTTGTGGGCGCTTGGTGAAGTTGGCGATCTGGTTCACGTCCAAAGTGGAAGTGTTGGAGGCCAGGATCGCACCGGGTTTCATCACTTCATCGAGCTTCTTGAAGACGGCTTCTTTCACGCCCATCTCTTCGAAAACGGCTTCGATCACCAAGTCGGCTTGGCCGATGTCGTCGTAGCTGAGTGTGGTGCTGAGCAAGGCCATGCGCTGCTCGTATTTATCTTGCTTGAGCTTGCCTTTTTTGACCTGGGCTTCGTAGTTTTTGCGGATGGTGGCCACGCCACGGTCCAGCGCGTCTTGCTTCATCTCCAGCATCTTGACCGGGATGCCCGCGTTCAAGAAGTTCATCGAGATGCCGCCACCCATGGTGCCAGCACCAATGACGGCCACGCTCTGGATGCTGCGCTGAGGCGTGTCGCTGGGCACGTCTGCGATCTTGCTGGCAGCACGGTCGGCCATGAAAATGTGGCGCAGCGAGCGGCTTTCGGGGGTGAACATGAGGTTGGTGAAAATCTCACGCTCCAAAACCATGCCATCGTCGAACTTTTTCTTCGTCGCGGCTTCGACAGCGTCTACGCACTTGAGCGGCGCAGGCAGGTTTTTGGCCATGCCTTTGACCATGTTGCGGGTGAACTGGAAGTAGGCATCGCCTTGAACATGCTTGCAAGGCAAATTGCGCACCAGTGGCAAAGGCGAGCCGTCGGCGTGAGCAGCAGCCACTTTGCGAGCCATGGCCAGTGCTTCTTCAGGCAGGCTTTCGGCCGACTGGGCCATGGCATCAAACAGCTTTTGGCCAGGCAACATGGCCAGCATTTCGCTCTTGATGGCTTCGCCGCTGACGATCATGTTCAGCGCCGCTTCCACGCCAATCACGCGAGGCAGGCGCTGTGTGCCGCCCGCGCCGGGGATCAGGCCCAGCTTGACTTCGGGCAAGGCAATGGAGGTGCCAGGCGCGGCAATGCGGTAGTGACATCCCAAAGCCAACTCCAAGCCGCCGCCCATGGCGACCGAGTGGATGGCCGCCACAACGGGCTTGGCAGATTTTTCGCAAGCGGCGATCACACTCAGCAAATTGGGTTCTTGGGTCGCCTTGGGTGAGCCAAACTCACGAATGTCAGCACCGCCTGAAAAGGCTTTGCCGCCACCGGTGATGACAATGGCTTTGACGGCCGCGTCGTTGTTGGCTTTTTCCAGCCCGTCGGTGATGCCGACGCGGGTGGACAGACCCAAACCGTTGACGGGCGGGTTCATCAAGGTGATGACCGCGACATCGCCGTGGACTATGTATTCAGCTGTCATGCTGGACTTCCTTTGCGTGAAAAATTAAAAAAGAACGACCGTTCGTTTTTTGCCATTTTAGACAGAAAAAACTCAGTCAAAACGAAATTTTGTCGCGATTGAGACGGGCCAAACAAAGGCCAAGTGGACCATTCGCCCACTCAAGCTCAAACTTCCAGCCATTCCTTGCGGATGTAGGTGTTGGCCCTCAGCTCGTCGGGGGTGCCCTGGAACACGATAGCGCCGTGCCCCATGACCAAGGCGCGATCCGAAATGCTCATGGCAATGGTCAATTTTTGCTCAATCAGCAAAACCGAGACCCCTTTGGCTTTCAGGCTGTGCAGGAATTGCCCCACCAACTCGACAATTTTGGGGGCCAGACCCTCGGTGGGCTCGTCAATGATGATCAGATCAGGGTCGCCCATGAGGGTGCGGCACAGGGTGAGCATTTGTTGTTCACCGCCCGACAACACCCCAGCTTCGGTATGCTCGCGCTCTTTCAAGCGAGGAAACATGGCAAACATGTCATTGAATGACCAACGGCCATTTTTGCCGCTGCGCTTTTGGCCCAGTTGCAGGTTTTGGCTGACGGTCAGCTTGGGAAAAATGTCACGGTTTTCGGGCACATAACCCAGACCCAAGTGGGCGATTTCGTAAGCTTTTTTGCCCTGTATCGTCTGGTTTTTCCAGTCGATGCGCCCTTCGCACTCGACCAGACCCATGATGGCCTTGGCGGTGGTGGAGCGGCCCGAACCATTGCGGCCGAGCAAGGCCACGATCTCGCCCTGCCCCACCTCAAAATCGACGCCGTGCAACACATGGCTTTTGCCGTAATAGGCATGAAGGTTTTCTATTTTTAACATCAGTGGGCTCCCGCTTGGCTGTCCGCAACCGGAGAGCCCAAGTAGGCCTCCTGCACTTTGGCGTTGGCCCGCACAGCTTGGGGCGTGTCAAAAGCGATCACCTCGCCATACACCACCACCGCAATTTTGTCGGCCAAACCAAACACCACGCCCATGTCGTGCTCTACTGTCAGCAAGGTTTTGCCCACGGTAACGTCCTTGATGAGCTGAATGAAACGCGTGGTTTCGCTCTTGCTCATGCCAGCCGTGGGTTCGTCCAGCAAAATCACATCCGAGCCACCGGCAATGGTCACGCCAATCTCCAGCGCCCTTTGTTCGGCATAGGTCAAATTGACCGCCAGCACATCCCGTTTTTTGTCCAAACGGATCATGTCCAGCAGCTGGTCGGTCCGCTCATTGGCATCTTTCAGGCCCGACAAAAACTTCAAGAAGCTGTATTTGTAACCCAGGCTCCACAGCACCGCGCAGCGCAGGTTCTCAAACACACTCAGCTTGGGAAAAATGTTGGTGATCTGGAAACTGCGCGACAGCCCCATGCGGTTGATCTCGTAAGGCGTTTTGTGTTGAATGGCTTGGCCATTGAGCAAAATCTCACCGCTTGTCGGCCCAAAGCGTCCGCTGATCAGGTTAAAGAGCGTGGACTTGCCCGCTCCGTTAGGCCCAATCACGGCGACGCGCTCGCCGGGCGCGACGGTCAAGTTCACGCCCCGGATGATTTCGGTTTTGCCAAAGTTCTTGCGAAGGTCTTTGAGTTCAAGTGCATTGGTACTCATGCTGCGTTCTCCCGGCGCTTGATTTCTTTTTCAATGTCGGTCTGAATCTCGCCCCAGTCACGCGCAAACTGCCTGCGGACCAGCTCAAACAGGCCAAAGCCTGTGAGCATGACAAAAGCCGAACCGAACCAGCTGTCCAAACTCTTGGCGTTGAGGGTGGCCCCCATGAACTTGACCGTGTCACCCAAAGCCGAGTTGAGCTGCAGGTGGTAAACCATCTCGATCATGGCCCCCGCCCCCGCCAACATGACGATGGCGGTCAGGCCCAAGCCCAGGTAGCTGGTCCAGATCTGGCGTAACTTGCCAAACTTGGCCACCCGCAGGTTCATCATGATCAAGCTGGCAATGCCGCCCGGTGCGTACATGACCATGAACAGGAACACCAAACCCAGATAAAGCAGCCAGGCTTTGGTCAGTTCAGACAGCAGCACAAAGGCGATGATCATCAAAATCGCACCGATGATGGGGCCAAAAAAGAAGGTCGCACCGCCCAAAAAGGTGAACAGCAAGTAAGCGCCTGAGCGCCCTGCCCCCACCACCTCGGCCGTCACGATCTCGAAGTTCAGTGCACCCAAGCCCCCGGCAATGCCTGCAAAAAAGCCCGCAATGATGAAAGCCATGTAGCGCACGCGCTGCGTGTTGTAGCCAATGAACGCCACCCGCTCGGGGTTGTCGCGCACCGCGTTCAAAATCCGGCCCAGGGGCGTTTGCGTGAATGCGTACATGAGCGCCACGCAAACAAAGGTGTAGACCGCGATCAGGTAATACACCTGGATTTGCGGGCCGTAAGTGATGCCCAAAAAGGCCTCGCCCGCCACCCGGTTGCCCGAGACGCCCGCCTCGCCGCCGAAAAACTCCGAGAACATCAGCGACATGGCAAACACCAACTCGGCCACGCCCAAAGTGATCATGGCAAACGGCGTGCCCGATTTGCGGGTGGTCACCCAGCCCAGCAAAACGGCAAAGCCCATGCCCGCCACGCCGCCCACGATGGGCAAGAGACTGACGGGAATGTTCAGCTTGCCGCCACTCACGGCATTGAGCGCGTGAATGGCCATGTAAGAGCCCAAGCCGGTGTAGACCGCATGACCAAAGCTCAACATGCCGCCTTGGCCCAACAAAATGTTGTAGGACAGGCAGGCAATGATGGCAATGCCCATCTGGGCCAGCATGGTCACCGACAGGTTGCTGGTAAAGACCAGCGGCGAGACCAGCAAGACCAGCGCAAACAGGCTCCAGATGACCCAGCGGCCCACGTTGTAAGGTTTGAATTTGTAAACGGCAGCCATGTCTTAACCCTCGCGTGTGCCCAAAAGACCCTTGGGTCGGAAGATCAGAATCAACACCAAAAACAGGTAAGGCAAGATGGGCGCGACCTGCGACAGCGTCAGCTTGGCGAACGAGTTGTCTTGTGTGGCGGCCGACAAAGCCCAGCCCATGTCTTTGGCCAGGGTCAGGAAGGAATAGTCAATGGCCACGGCAAAAGTCTGGATCACGCCAATCAAGACGGATGCCAAAAAGGCCCCCGACAGCGAACCCATGCCCCCCACCACCACCACCACAAAAATCACCGAACCCACCGTGGCCGCCATGGCAGGCTCCGTCACGAAGGTGGCACCGCCAATCACGCCGGCCAAACCAGCCAAGCCGGTGCCCGCACCAAACACCAGCATGAACACGCGTGGCACGTTGTGACCCAGTGACTCCACCATTTCAGGGTGTGTCAAAGCCGCTTGAATGACCAAACCGATGCGGGTGCGGGTGAGCAAGAGCCACAAAGACACCAGCATGAACAGCGCCACCAACATCATGAAACCGCGTGTGGCTGGAAACGGCGAGCACACCACGCGGATGGCCGCATCGGCTGCACTGCACATCTCGGCAGGTGCTGCGCCCCAGACCAAACTCAGTCCGTTGACCGAGTGGTTGATCAGGGTGAAGGCTGAACTGCGCAAAATCTCGGGCGGCGCAAATTCCACGGCGGTGCGGCCCCAGACCAATTGCACCAATTCCAGCACCACATAAGACAAACCAAAAGTCACCAGCAATTCGGGCACATGACCGAAGGGGTGAACTTTACGCAAGGTGACGCGTTCAAAAACGGCACCACAAGCGCCCACCAACAGGGGGGCTATCACCAGTGCAGGCCAAAAGCCGATCCACCCGGTGAGGGTGTAACCGAAATAGGCCCCGATCATGTAAAAGCTGGCGTGCGCAAAATTGAGCACGCCCATCATGCTGAAAATCAGCGTCAGCCCGGAGCTGAGCATGAAGAGCAACAGTCCGTAACTGAGACCGTTGAGCATGGAGATGATGAAAAACTCCATAAAAACTTTCCAGACCCTTTGGGGCCTAACTGCATTACCGAAAGTGGGTTTGAACACTCAAACCCGAACCACATCCAAGGCCACAAGCCCATGAAAAAGCCCGATGAACATCACGTTGATCGGGCCTGAACCCTCTCGACTTGCACGGCACATCACCTCAGGCAGTGTGCTGCGCAAGACTGGCCGCCAAGCGGCACCCTGAATTTAGCCAGGACGCTTCATCTGGCAGCTGGTGGGGGTGCTGGACACATACGAAGGGAACTCTTTGACCGGAGCCAAGGTCATGCCGGTGTTCTCTGGGCTGTAGGGGTACTTCTTGTCTGCCTTTTGCCACACGGTCATCCACAAAGGTTGCTGCAGTTGGTGGTCAGCTTTGCGGATTTCGACTTCGCCGTGGTAGCTCTTGAACTTCAGGCCTTCCAACGCTGCAGCCACTTTGACCGGATCGGTCGATTTGGCTTTGGCCATCGCCTCACCCAAGGCGCTGTAAATCGAGATCACCGAGCCGGTGTAGAAGTCGTCGTTGAACTTGGTTTTGAATTCGGCCATCCACTTGCCAATGTCGCCACCCATGTTGTAGTGGCTGTAAGCGATCTGGTAAACGCGGCCTGCACCACCTTGACCCAAAGCCGTGGGAGTCCCTGTGACGCCGGTGTAGTAGGTGTAGAACTTGCCGTTGTAGCCGCCTTCGTTGGCCGCCTTGACCAGCAAGGCCAGGTCAGAACCCCAGTTGCCAGTGATCACGGTGTCGGCACCCGAGGCCTTGATCTTGGCGATATAGGGCGAGAAGTCGCGCACCTGGGCGAGTGGGTGCAGGTCTTCGCCCACGATTTGCACGTCAGCACGCTTGCGGGCCAGGTTTTCTTTGGCGAACTTGGCGACCTGCTGGCCGTGCGAGTAATTCTGGTTGAACAAGTAAACCTTCTTGATGTCCTTGTCGTCTTTCATGAAGGTCGTCATGGCCTCGATCTTCATCGAGGTATCGGCGTCAAAGCGGAAGTGCCAGTAGCTGCACTTGCTGTTGGTGAAGTCGGGGTCCACAGCCGAGTGGTTCAGGAAAATGATTTCCTTGCCGGGGTTGCGCTCGTTGTGCTTGTTCACGGCTT
>CAITSG010000318.1 GCA_903894995.1 uncultured Burkholderiales bacterium | reverse complement strand
GGCTGCGAGCAATGCAGCACTGAGTCGGGTCATTTTCACGTTCATCTCCTGTTATTGATCTTTGAAATCGATCGGTTGACGCCATTTGAAAAGTCCCAAATGCAGGAACTTGGCACACTCCAATTTAGGTCAAAGATTCGCTCTTAACCTTGGTAAAAACCCTTCAAAGCCTCATTTATCGGATGAAAAAAATTTCATCTTTGCAACAAAAAATGTCCCCGTTTTTTGTCTCACGCGCGACTGACAAGCGCTGCCGCACCCAATTTTCTGATGTGCGTCCTACCCTGGTTTGCCAGGCCAAGGGACTCTAATGCAGGGCAAAAGATGGCGACGATTCCATCGGGTAGACGCAAGCTCAACTGCTGGTGAACTCAAGAGTTCAAGTTGCTACCAAGGTCAGCCCCCGTTCACGGTACATGGCCAACAGGCGGCCGTCTGCGACTGGCGTGAGCAAAGGGCGTGAGCAGCCCCGCTCAGACTGGGGACAAGCTTTTGAGCACCGTTTTCAAATCAGGCTGATCGGCCAGCCCCATGCACGCCAGCCAAGCCTGTTCGGCCTGAGCTGCACCCAAAATCGGCGCGCTCTGATCCACAAACTTGGCCTTGAGCAGTGCGTTGGTCATGGGTTTTTCCAGACTGCCAATGGCCCGCTCGATGAAGATGTGCAGGCTGCGGCCATCGGTGGTCTCGATGGTCACGTCCACCGAGGCTTCGTGGATCTGGCGGTCCACGACCAGTTCAACCCGATCGCGCAGGGCGATGACTTCGGGCGAACGGACCACGTCATCGGCGTATTCGTGCTCGCCCGCCTGGCCTTTCATGATGGCCACAGCACATGAGTGGAACACGCTGAACTTGCTTTCTAGGCCGGTTTGCGGCGTCTTCTTGCCGGTCAGCTCTTGCACCAGGGGATGGGCGCGCACGGTGATGCGGGCAATCTGGTCGGCGGTCAAGGCATGTTGGTTGCGCAGCTGCACGCAAGCGTCAATGGCCGGGTGGATCACGATGCCGCACGCAAAGGGCTTGTAGGTGTTGAGCGCAATTTCCCAGGTCTGGCCCAGGTTTTCTGTGATTTCAGCCCAATCGGTTTTGTCCGAAAACACCTGCATCAGGCCGCGCGGTGCTTCCAGCGCCCGGCGTGACGAGGTGAAGCCATGCCGCGCCATCAAGGCCGACATCAGGCCCGCCTTGGCCGCCGCCCCCGGGTGAAAGGGTTTGGTCATGGTGCCAAATTGTTCGCGCAAGCCCACCGGTTGCGAGGCGGCAATGCCCAGCGCCATTTGGGTGCGCGCAGCGTCCAGGCCCAGCAATCGGGCGCAGGCCGCAGCGCTGCCCAGCATGCCGGTCGAGCCGGTGATGTGCCAGCCACGGTCGTAATGGTGGGGGTAGACCGCATTGCCCACGCGGCACGACACCTCCACCCCCAGCACCAGGGCATCGATCACCTGACGCCCGGACGCGCCCAGATGCTCGCCCAAGGCCAAAGCCGCCGAAGCCACCGGCCCCGCCGGGTGGATGATGGTTTTGAGATGGGTGTCGTCAAAGTCAAAGGTGTGTGAGCTGATGCCGTTGAGCAAGGCGGCGTTGGCCATGTCCACCCGTTCCTTGCGGCCCAACAAGGCAGCCTGTGGAGCAGGTTCGAGTTCTTGCACAGCGGCCAGGGCCGCCTCCACGGTCTCATGGGTGCTGGGGCCAACAGCGCAACCGGCCCAGTTGGCAAAGGTGCGGTGGGCCTGCTGCTCGACCTCGTCGCTCCAGCCTTTGGAGGGGTGCTGGGCCACAAATTCGGCCAAAAGCGCCGTTACGGCTGGGGCATTGGCGTCGGCTTGAACGGTGGTGTTGCGTGCGGTCATGGGTGAGCTACCTGAGGGGGTTTGAACAAATCAGCGGCCGATCTTAAAAGAAGACGCGCCATGCTCAGTCGCGCAGAGGTCAGCCACGGGCCTGCGTTCAAAACCGGGTCAAGTTTGCGACCCAGCCCATGAGGGTGCTCGGTTAGTCTTGCAGCTCTTTGATCAATCTTTCAGGAGCACCCATGCTGACACTCTGCGGCTTTTCGGCCAGCAATTACTACAACAAAGTCAAATTCGCCTTGCTCGAAAAGGGCGTGGCCTTCAACGAAGAGCTGGCCTGGGTCGGCCAAACCGATGCCAGCGCCAGCCCGCTGGGCAAGGTGCCCTACCTCAAAACCGAACAAGGCACGCTGTGCGAATCGGCGGTGATCATGGAGTACATCGAGCAGCAGTACCCGCAACTCCCCTTGCTGCCAGCTGACCCCTTTGCTGCGGCCAAAGTTCGCGAATTGGTGACGTTTTTGGAGCTGCACCTGGAACTGGTGGCGCGCAACGTTTATCCACAAGCGTTTTTTGGTGGGCAGATCAGCGACAGCGTCAAAGAGAAAACTGGTGCGCAGCTCGAAAAGAATGTGGCAGCTTTCGCCCAACTGGCCCAGTTCAGCCCCTACATGCTGGGCGACAGCCTGACCCTGGCCGACTGCGCCGCCGTGGTGCATTTGCCTTTGGTGTCAGCCGCCACCAAAATCGTTTACGGACGAGATTTTCTGGCCGACTTGCCGGTGCGCGACTACCTCAAACGCATGAACGAACGCCCCACCATGCAACAGGTCAACGCCGACCGCAAGACCAACACCGAACTGCTGATGGCCCGGGCCAAAGCCAAAGCCTGATTTCGTCCAAGGGCTCACCGCCCTTATTGGTGCAGATCAGGCCCGCCAGCCTGAAGCCAAGCCCTGAGCGGAAAAGCTGACCTGCATCAACATCGCCCTCGTTTCCCGCGCTCATGATCACTTCATGAGCACACCATCTTCCCCCCAAGACGTTTACCAAGCCCAGCTGATCCGGTCTCGCACCGAGCTGCTGGAACGCATCGCCTACGAACGCGGGGGGGTGGTGTCGCGCGCCGACATGGCGGCCGACCACTTCGACAACAGCTTTCAGTCACGCGCCCAAATTCGCACCGAGCGGCAAACCGAATTCGCCATGAACGAGCACGAAACCGCTGAACTGGTTGACATCGAAGCCGCACTCGTGCGCCTAGAGGCCGGCACCTATGGCCTGTGCATCGACTGCGGCGTGACCATTGCGCCTGAACGGCTGAGCGCTTATCCCACCGCCCAACGCTGCATGGACTGCCAGTCTTTGGCTGAAAAACACCGTTGATTTTTAAAAAGGCATCCCATGAGTACTTTTCACGCCGTGGTCTGGATCGATCACAACGAAGCCCATGTGCTCATGTTCGACCCCGATCATGTCGAGGCACAACATATCCAATCCCGCAGCCACCACAAGCACCAAGGCAAAGCTGACGACACCGCCGCATTTTTTGCCGAGGTGGCCCAAGCGCTCATAGGCAGCCATGAGGTCCTTTTGACCGGACCGGGTCTGGCTCGCAACGCATTTCGCGGCTGGTGCACCGTGCATCAAAAAGCCACGGCAGACGTCATTGTGGACAGCATCGCCTCCGACCACCCCTCGGACGCCCAGTTGGTCGCCTTGGCCAAGCAGTACTTCAAAAAATTTGACGCCATGGCCGCAGGCCCGTCACAGGTCTGAGCACTGCCCCAATCAGATCAGCGCAGAGATGTTCCTTTCGGGCTCACCCCGCAGCGCCCGGCCTTGAAGCCAGGATTGCCAGGCTGCTATGCTTTCGGGCATGCCTAGCCTGTTTCATTTTGCTTTCCATGTCACCGACCTCAAAGAGGCCCGCCGCTTTGATGGCCACACCCTCGGATGCACTGAGGGGCGGTTCACCGACACCTGGGTAGATGGTGCATCGCTCGACACGGTTGATGCGAGCTGACAACCATGGAGCACACTTTTGCTTCGGCCACCATCTTGCTGCTGTTGATCACCGATCCGCTGGGCAACATCCCGATTTTCGTCAACAGCCTGCGCGCC
>CAITSG010000317.1 GCA_903894995.1 uncultured Burkholderiales bacterium | reverse complement strand
TGACCCATGTCGGCGATGCTCACGCCGCCGTCCACGATCTCGCCGCAGTTCAGGTCCATGTCTTCTTCCTGCTTTTTCCAGAGCGCCGTGTTGGTCGAGAACTTCAGGCTGGGCGATGGGGCGCAGCCATAAGCGCTGCCGCGCCCTGTCGTAAAGCAAATCAGGTTGGCACCACCCGCGACCTGACCCGTGGCGCTCACCGGGTCGTAGCCCGGTGTGTCCATGTAAACAAAGCCTTTGGCGGTGACCGGCTCGGCGTATTCGTACACCGCTTGCAAGTTGCTGGTGCCGCCTTTGGCCACGGCACCCAATGATTTCTCCAAGATGGTGGTCAGGCCGCCCGCCTTGTTACCGGGCGAGGGATTGTTGTTCATCTCGCCGCCGTTGATGGCGGTGTAGTTTTCCCACCAGCGGATGCGCTCGATCAGTTTGTGCGCCACTTCGGGTTTGACGGCGCGGCGTGTGAGCAAATGCTCGGCACCATAAATTTCAGGCGTTTCGCTCAGGATCGCGGTGCCGCCGTGCTGCACCAGCAAGTCCACCGCTGCGCCCAGCGCCGGGTTGGCGCTGATGCCCGAGTAACCGTCCGAGCCGCCGCACTGCAGACCGATGGTGATGTGCTCGGCACTGCAGGGCTCGCGGGTGATGGCGTTGGCGCGGGGCAGCATCTCTTCGATCAAGGCAATGCCTTTTTCGACCGTGAGGCGCGTGCCGCCTGAGTCCTGGATGTTGAAGACTTTGAGCGTGTCGCCCACGCGCAGGCTGCTGTGTGCCAGCCAAGTGCCCAGTTGGTTGGACTCGCAACCCAGACCCACCACCACCACGCCCCAGAAGTTGGCGTGTGTCGCATAACCGGCCAGCGTGCGCTCGAGCAGCTGCATGCCCATGCCTTCGGTGTCCATCCCACAGCCGGTGCCGTGGGTGAGCGCTACCACCCCGTCCACATTCGGAAAGTTGGCCAGTGCTGCTGGGTTGTTGCGTTTGGAAAAGTGGTCGGCAATCGCGCGAGCTGCGGTGGCAGAGCAGTTAACGCTGGACAGCACGCCGATGTAGTTGCGTGTGGCCACGCGGCCGTCCGATCGCTTGTAGCCCATGAAAGTGGCCTGCTGGCGCACCGGCTCGGGTTTCACGTCTTGGCCGATGGCGTAGTCGCGTTCGAAGTTGCCTTTTTCGGCACCCATGTTCAGGTTGTGCGTGTGCACATGTTCGCCCGGCGCAATGGGCTGGTGTGCAAAACCTATGATCTGGTTGTAGCGGCGCACCGGCTCGCCCACGGCGATGGCGCGTGTGGCGATTTTGTGGCCCGGCGGAATCAGGCCGCGCACGGCGACGCCGTCCACGGTACTGCCGCTCATGAGTTGGGCGCGGGCGATGACCACGTCGTCAGACGGGTGCAGGCGAATGAAGAGATTGGACATGTTGAGCGTCGTTCAAAAACGGGGCCAGACATCAGCCCCGAGGGGTCAATAAAACTGCTTGGGCAACCACAGCACCAGGCTGGGCATGTAGGTGATGACCGCCAGGCTGCCCAGCAAGGGGAACAGCCAAGGCAAGATGGCCATGGTGGTGCGCTCCACACTGAGCTTGGCCACGCGGGCCAGCACAAACAGCACCATGCCCATGGGCGGGTGCAGCAAGCCGATCATGAGGTTGAGCACCATGATCAGACCGAAGTGCACCAGGTCAATGCCCAGCTGCTGGCAAATCGGCACCAGGATAGGCACGAGGATGGTGATGGCGGCGGTGGGCTCGAGGAAACAGCCCACAAACAGCATGAGCGCATTGGCCAGCAGCAAGAACACCCAAGGTTCTTGGGTGAAGCCCAGTACCCAAGCAGAGATGGCGGTGGTCACGCCTGTGGCAGTCAGCATCCAGCCAAAGATGCTGGCTGCAGCCACGATGAACAGCACGGTGGCGGTGGTTTCGACAGTGTCGAGACTGATCTTGACGAACATCTTGAAGTTCAGTGTGCGGTACCAAAAGAAGCCCAGGACGATGGCCCACACGCAAGCTGCAATCGCGCCTTCGGTAGGGGTGAACACGCCGGTGGTCATGCCGCCAATCAGGATCACCGGGGTCATGATGGGCAATACGGCTTGAAAGTTGAAGAACTTGTCGGCAGCGAACAAAACGATCAGGGCCACAAACACCGTGAGTTGAGGGGGTGTGCCCATGGTCGTGATCAGCCACCAAATGGCCAGTGGCCAGCCCACCACCACAGCGGTTTCGGCCAGGGCCTTGATGACCTTGGGCCACTCGAATTTCACATCGGCGCCCCAGCCGTTTTTGTGCGCGAAATAGGCCACCGTCAGCATCATCAGCAGCGCCATCAAGATGCCGGGCAAGATGCCCGCGAGGAACAGCGCCCCCACCGAGACGTTGGCCATCATGCCGTAGATC
>CAITSG010000316.1 GCA_903894995.1 uncultured Burkholderiales bacterium | reverse complement strand
TTGGCCCTGCAAATCGATGAGCCCCGGGCTTTGGATGGTGGTGGCACCCACCGAGGTCTGACTGCCTTGGGCGTGGTTGGTGTAGCGCTGTGCCTCGATGTTCAAAGCCCCGCGTGCCACGAGGCTGCCGCGCAGGTGCGCATCGGTGCCTGCAAAAAGCTGCGCATCGCCCAGGCTTTGCACCTGGCCATTGAGTTGCAGTGTGTTGCCCGATTTCAGGTTCAGCGCTCCCCCCGCTTGCAGCTGACCGTCGATGTAGACCACATCGGCCTTGGCCTGAATGCCCCCTTGCGCCACGGCGCGACCGCCTTGAACCAAACTGCCCGCTTGCAAGTTGAGCGCGCCTGCCGACATCACATCGCCTTGCAGATGCAGGCCTTCGCGGACCTGGATTTCCAAACTTGGCACCTGCGCTGCGCTGCTGTCCACCAAGCTGCCGTCGGGCCGCAGACCCGATGCCATCAAGCTCCCGGCACCCGCTTGCAGTTGCTGTGCAGCCAGTGTTTGCTGGCCCTGGGCGGCGATCAGCGCGCCTGCGCCTTGGTGGGACAAAACGCCTTGCACCTGAATGTTTTGCTGGCCTTGGGCGTAAATTTTGCCTTGTGCGTTGTTCAGACCGGCCGCGCTCAGCTGGGTGTTGCCCGCGCTGCTGATGCTGCCTTGGGTGTTGTCCAGCTGCCCCGTGGTCAGCGTCAGCGGTCCACTGCCCGCATGCAAAATTTGTCCGCCTGCGTTGTGCAGCGCCGCTGCGCTGAGGGTCAGGCTTTGTGCGTTGGTTTTGAGCGTTCCGCCCGTGTTGTCCAGTGCACCAGCAAGGAGAAGTTGCTGGTCAGCCGGGCCTGTTTGCACCATTTTGCCGTCGCGGTTACTCAGGCTTTGCGCTTGAATTTGCAGGCTTTGTCCGGCGATGTCGGCCGAGTCGGTTTGCAGTGCATCGCGGGTGGTGATGTGCAGGGGGCCTTGTGCGCGCACTTGGGCTTGCTGGAGATCGATGCCAATGGCAGGTGGCTGGCCCAAGGATGAGGGCGTGGTCTGGGTGGCGTTCAGCTCAATGCGCTGGCCCGTGAGTGCGCTTTGGCTCAGCTGCAGTTGTGCGGCGGTGATGGCCATGTCGCCTGCGCTGCGCACTTGGCCATGCAAGGCCGCGCCCCCTTGTGCTTGCACCGTCATGTCGCCCTTGGGCATGGCTTGGCCTTGCATGTCCATGCCGGCTGCCAGCAAACTGCCCGCACTCGCTTGCACTGTGGCTTGCGCGCCTTGCGCCACCATGTTCAGCTGCGCTTGTGCGGTGATGCTGCCGCTGTGCTCGATGCGCCCTTGGGTTTGGATGCTCAGATCGCCTTGCGCATGCATCACGCCGCTGTTGCTCAGCCAGCCGTTGCTTTGCAGCGTCAGCGGCCCGGCGCTGGCTTGCATGACCCCGGCGTTGTTCACGCCCAGGCCGTTTTCTGTGCCCATGAGGAGAATTTTGCCGGCATACATGCCGCCCAGCTGCTTGACGTCCAGCGCAAACATGGGCTTTGCCGCGGCTGCCGGTCTGTCTTTGCGGGCCGTGACCACGAGTTCTGCGTCATGGGTCTGTATCTGGTTGTTACCCGTGACCACTTTGAGGTCTTGCGCCCAAAGCTGGGCGTTCACTTGGACAGCCTGGCCCAAGATGCGCGTGTAGTCGGCATCGCGCGTGTCCAGTCCTTTGCCTTCAATGGCGATTTGGCCTTGGTTGATCTGGTGCGTGAACAAACCGTTTGCGCCCATCGCCACTTGGCCAGTGCTCAGCGTGACTTGACTGGCATTGATGAATTTGCCGCCGTTGACCACGATGCCGCTGGGGTTGGCCATGACCACCTCGGCTCTTTGGCCCGCCACTTCCACCGTGCCTTGAATTTGGCTGGGGTCTTTGGCGTTGACTTCGGTCAAAATCACTTTGGCAACGCCCCGTGCCAGCCAAGGGTTGGCCTGCACAGAACCCATGAGTTGGCTGGGCGATGCGGCCCGGCTGTTGTTGAGGACCACGCCTGCAGCGCCAACATCGAACTGGCTGAAGCGGTTGCGCGAGACCCCTGCGCTGCTGGGGGTCTGGATGTTGACTTGCACCACACCGTTCACTGGCTTCAAGATGGTCGCTTGCTGGACCGCCACGGCCTGGCTGTCGGGCACGATGCGTGTGCCAAGGGTCTGTGCTTGCACCACTGGAAAACACAGGCTTGCGCTGCCAGCCCAGACGGCGGCACTTTGACACACCCATTGGATGGCTTTGCACAGGGTCCGCATGGCCTGGCCTGCATCGTTTTGGCTTGCAAGGTCTGATCGCCCAGATGTGGATGCACTTGCCCGCTGGCCACTGGCCGATGATGAACTTTGGCTTTGTGCAGTTTCTGCAACCACCATCAGTTGGCCGCGCTTGGCGTTAAAAACGACGCGATGTGCATTGCGGTTCATGTGAGTTCCCTGATTTTTGAATTGAATGACTGCCCAAGCTTTGGACTTGTCGGCGCATGAACCACAGGCTTAAAACTGAGCCTGCAGTGAAAAGCCCGCCTGCTGCTGCTGGGTTTTGAATCGGTCTGGTGCCTGCACGGGTCTGGCGACAAAGGCATCCCACTGCACAGGCCCAACTTCCCCCCGCAAGCCCAAGGCCATGCCCGTCAGATGGTGTGCAATGCCTTGAGCTGCAGAGGGGCCACCGACTCGGCCGTGATCTAGAGCGATGTAAATTTTTTGCTTGCTGCCCCCAAGGGGGGTGCTCATCTCGTTGCGAATAAGCCAGCCCTTTTCGCCAGTCAAAACACTCTGCCCATCAAAGCCTCGAACCGTAAAACGCCCACCCACAGAAAACCGGTCTTGCGGCGACAAAATGGTTTGATTGAGCTGACCGCGCCACACACCGTTGTAGGTCCACGATTGCTCACCCAGTTGAATGGGTGCCGTGAAGTTGACATCGACCAGGATCAATTTCATGCGCGATGTACCTTCACCAAACAGCTCTTCAGGCGTAGCAAAGGCACCAAAGGCACCCGTGCCCTGTTTGTATGAAAGTTGTCCCTCTGCCTTGACTTCACCCCAAGCGTGTTTGTGTGAAATGCCCAGTTCCCAACCACCGACTTGACGACGCTGCACCTCAACCTCCGTGTCGTCAATCGCATTGCTTGAAACGCGCTGAAAGCCCTTGAGACTGAGGGTGGTTTTGCCTGCGGCATTTCGCCACACCACACGGCTGAGCTTGATTTCGGCGTTGTCATTGATGCCGGAGTACACGTAATCTTGGTTAAGTCCGGCAACAGTTTGACGGTATTGGTTGTTGCTTTTGGTCAGCGCAAGTGCCCAATACCCAAACGGTATGGAGTAGTGCGCGGTGTAGCCTTTTGTGCCCCGTGGGCCTGGATCTTTGCCGCCCAGTTCATGGCTGAGGGTGATATAGAAAAGATCACTGTGCGAGAAGGGGCTGTCAATGTTCAGGGTGGCTTGGCCCTGGTATTTGCCTGTGGCAGTGCTGCCGCTGTCGTCTGCGGACAAGCCCAAGCGCACAGGAAATTTCTGGCTGTACTCCACAACAAGGTCGCTGTAACCCTCTTCACTGGCTGGAACGATTTTGATGTCGGCTTCAGCGGTGGGGACACGCTTGAAGTTTTCCAGGGCTTGCTCAATGGCCCGCAAGTTGAGTACATCACCTGCTTGAATTGGCACGGCGTTCCAAACAGCCACGTTGTGCACATCACCGGATGTTGAAGGTTTAACGGATATGCGCCCCACCCTGCCCGTGAAGACTTTCAGGATCAACTGGCCTGTTTGCAGATTTTGTGGTGCGGCCATGACACTGCTGGTGGAAAAACCTTGTGCAATCAGCTCATGCTGCAATCTGTCGATCAAAATTTGCACACCTTGTTGGCCAAGGCATCTTTGCAAAGGTGTATCCATGCCCTGCAACGATGCAGCCTTGTGCAGTGCGTCCAGCACACCGGTGGGCAGGGCTTGTCCCGTTGATTCAATCACAACGGTTTGTATTAAAAAACAGGGTTGCTCGTTGGCAGGCAGCAGCGCTGTTTGTTTTTGAAGCTCGGGCGTTAAGCGCACATCGGGCGTTTTTTCTTGTGCGGCACGCTGCGCATTTTCCCGCTCAGCAGCACGCCTTTGCTGCTCAATGGCCACAGCCTCGGGTGTTGGCGGGCGACTCGTTTGGGACTGCGCAATCGAGGGCAAGACACCAAAAAAACCAGCACAAAACAGGTGCCGTGCCAAGGCCAAAGAAGTGGTCAAATGGGTTTTTTGGAGGTTGCTATTAGGCATGTTGTCAGAGCAGTAAGGGTGCAACATGCACCGATAGGGAATGGATCAAATCCTATCAATAAACACTGCGTTAATTAATTAAAAATAGCTAAATTTTGCTCTTTAATAATGAAAAAAAGCATTTTTAAATACGCCAAAATTTGCGGCAGCACACACCTGCAACGTATTGCTCAATATTCAGATTTACGAATTTGAAACAATCGAA
>CAITSG010000315.1 GCA_903894995.1 uncultured Burkholderiales bacterium | reverse complement strand
GCTCCTACAAAATGCAGGGCATAGTCCCTGTAGGAGCGACGCCCTCGTCGCGATAAGCCTTGCAGACCACCACCCATCGCCCCGGTGGCGGGGCTCCTACAACATGCAGGGCATTGCCCCCTGCAGGCGCGACGCCCTCGTCGCGATAAGCCTTGCCTGTCTGTGCGCAAGCGCCCGACAGCACCCGTGAACGGACTCAACTTCACCGGGTCACATCAACAACAACAATCAATTTTGATGAAACAAATTTGGACTGAATGGATGGCGCGTTTGCGTCAACAGGCCGGGGTACCCGCTGCTGATCATTTGTTGCCAGTGGCTGTAGCTGCCGATCAACAAATGGCCGAGACCGTGGTGGTCACTGCGCCAACGGTTGCCGCGCAGCAAGACAATCCGACCCCTTTGTTGTTGTCGTCGGGGCAGAACCAGCGCATTGCTTTTGTGGGCAATTGCCAAGTGAACATGCTGGCCGCTTTGTGCAACACCATGCAGGACGAGGTGACGGCCACGGGTTGGGAGATGACGCCCCGGTTTTTCAGCAAGCTGGAGAAGGCGCGTTTTGACGATGAGAATTGGTCGGGCGTGCAGTGCGTCTGGGCGCACCCCAATGAGCATTGGCAGGCTTGGTTGCTGCAGCAGCCCGCGCATTTTCAGGCCCGGGTGCGGCCTTTGCCGACCATTGATACGCTGGGTTTTCACCCCGATTGCGCTTATGTGTATGTGCAGGGCAAGGCGGTGGACAGCCCGATTGGGGCTTATCACTCGGTTTTGGTTTTGTGGGGCTTTTTGCAGGGTTTGTCAGTGCAGGCCACGCGGGATTTGTTCAACGCGCAGGTGTACCGGCATGTGGGGTTTTTTGACCTGCATGCCGCGGGCATCAACCATTTGGTGAACAAGGGTCGTCAGTGCAGCATGCCGGTGCACCGCTGGTTGGCGGCGTGGCAAGAGTCGGGCGTGTGGATGCACACAATCAACCATCCCAAGCCGCAGGTTTTGGCCGATGTGGCTTTGCATTGTCTGGCGGCTTTGGGCATTGCGGGTGTGGCCGAGGCGCGAGATGTGGTGGATGACGAGTTGGCGCGTTCGCCGTGTTGGCCGGTGTACCCCGAGGTGGCGCAGGCCTTGGGTTTGCGCAAGCCGGGCAGCTATGCCTTTAAAGGCGCGCATCGGCCTGTTGACCAGGGCAAATCGGTGCATTACATGGGGCTGGATGCGTTCATCAATGCTTCGTTTGCGCTGTATGCCCGTTACGCGCCAGGTGATTTGCAGTGCGACCGTTTGCAGGCGCAGGCCTTTCGGAGCTTGGCGGATTTTTTGGCGCAGCGTGCAGCGCAAGCAGTGGCATGTGGTGCCGTAGTGGTGCCAGGCAATCCTTACCTCAACTTGCCCGATGCGCAGTTTTGGCGACGTGCGGTGGAGCGGGTGTCGGCTTCGGCGCTGGACCCGGTGTTGGCAGCGCCGTTCAGGATTTCACCCACCGACAAGGTGGCCACGGCCGGCAGCTGTTTTGCGCAGCACATCGCCCGCACCTTGGTGGCGCATGGTTTTCATTACCTGGTGACCGAGCAGGCCGCGCATTTGCCGCCCGAGGCGCAGTTGGCGCGCAACTACGGGGTGTTTTCTGCACGTTTTGGCAATGTGTACACGGCCCGTCAGCTCAGGCAGCTGCTTGAAATGGCTTTGGGCCAAGCGCCCAGTCCGCCAGGCTTGGTGTGGCCGCGTGAAGACGGTCGATGGGTGGATGGTTTGCGGCCCTACATCGAGCCCGATGGTTTTGACAACGAAGCCCAGGCCTTGGCTTCGCGCCAGCACATGCTCGCTTGCACCAGCGACATGTTTCAAGGTTGTGATGTGTTGGTGTTCACCTTGGGCCTGACCGAGGCTTGGCACCGGCCAGCCGATGGGGTGGTCGTGCCATTGGCGCCTGGCGTCGTGTCGCCTTCGGCCCCGATGGGCGAGTTTGCGTTTGTCAATTTCAGCCACGAGCAGGTCTTGGCCGACATGCGGGCGTTTTTGTGGTTGCTCAAGTCGGTCAATCCCAAGGTGCGTGTGGTGCTGACGGTGTCACCCGTGCCGCTGGTGGCCACCTATGAGCCGCGCAGCGTGATGGCGTCTACGGCTTACAGCAAGGCGGTGTTGCGCACGGTGGCCCAAGAGCTGGTGAATGAGTTTGACTGGGTGGCTTACTTTGCTTCTTACGAGGTGATCACGGCAGCGCCCAATGCAGGCCACTACTTTGCGCCCGATTGGCGCGAGGTGTTGCCCGAGGGCGTGGCGCATGTGATGGGTTTGTTCATGAAGCATTGGGCCTTGGGCGGCGATGCTGGCCAAGGGCCTGAGCGGGTGCAAACCCGTGCGCCACAGCGGTCCGATTTGGAGCAGGCCACACAGTCGGTGAGTGCCGTGATTTGTGATGAGAAAAAGCTCGATGCCGACTTGGCTTGAGCCGAAGTTTTGGACAAGGTGCAGCCGATCAAGGCTGAATGGATTTGAATTTGAATTTGGAATTTGAAGGGTGTCAGAACATGAGTGAAATGAATCAAACGATGAATGTGCTGCAGGCCATGGAGCCCAGCATGATGGCTTTGGACGATGAGGCTTTTGTGCGCCAGGCGTATTTGCGCCTGCTGGGGCGCGGTGCCGATGCCGATGGCCTGAGTGGCTATTTGCAGCAGCTGCAGCAGGGGGTGAGCCGTGCTGAGGCTTACCAGGCGTTGGCCAGCAGCGAAGAGGCGCAGCGCTACGAGGCGCGCCGCCAGCAGATGCGCCGCAGTTTGGTGGTGTCGGCCCCCATGGCTCGCAGCACGGCGGTGGTGCCTGCGCCCACTTGGTGGCCAGCCGCTGCGCCGGTTTCGTGGGATGGCCCGGCGCCTGAGGTGGCGGACATCCATGAGCTGCTGGAGCTGGACGGTGCCGATTTTGTGAAGGCCGCTTATGTGGCCTTGCTGGGCCGAGAGGCGGATGTGGACGGTGGTACCAACTACCTCAAGCGTTTGCGCGATGGCTGGTCGCGCATGAGCGTGGTCAAGGGTTTGTGCCATTCAGACGAGGGCAAGGCGTTTGGCCAAAAGTTGCCCGGATTGGCCAAGGCGCTGCAGCGCTACAACAAGGCCCAACGCCGTTCTTGGGGGGGCTGGTACCACCGCAGTGTGCTGGGCATTGAGTCGGACTTGCCCATGGAGCGGCATTTGCGTGCCACGCATTTGGCCTTGCGTCAGCCATGAGGACGATGGCCATGCAATTTGATCCCCGGGGTCGCGCTGCGGTGTCATTTTTTCAGCGCGCATCGGGTGCGCTGCGCCGCCAGGGTTGGTGGCTGGTTTTGCCCTTGGCCGGTTGCGGCACTTACCCCGACGTGTTGCCCTCGTCGGGGCCCAGTCTTGAGGTGATGCAAAAGAAGTCGCAAGAGGCCAACACGCAAGGCATTGCCTTGCTCGATGTGACGGCTTCGCTGGCGCAGGGGCTGTCCAATGCCCGTCGCGCAGACCACTCGTTTGCACAGCTTTGGGGGCAGACGCGCCCGCCGGGCTTTTGGCTGGGCGCAGGCGATGTGCTGGAGGTGTCGATTTGGGAGGCCCCACCGGCCAGCTTGTTTGGCACTTCGGCCATGGACCTGCGCAGCGGCGCGGCCACGGCCAGGGTCAATGTGTTGCCCGGGCAGATGGTGGCGGCCGATGGCACGCTGGATGTGCCGTTTGCGGGCACCATCAAGGCGGCTGGGCTGTCAACGGTGGATGTGCAAAACGCCATTGTTCAGCGCTTGAAGGGCAAGGCCCATCAGCCCCAGGTGGTGGTGCGGGTGTTGCAAAACGCCACCAGCAATGTGACGGTGGTGGGTGAGGTCAGCAACAGCGTGCGCATGCCACTGACGGCCAAGGGCGAAAGGCTGCTCGATGCACTGGCCGCTGCCGGTGGCGTGCGCCAGCCGGTGGGCAAAATGAGTTTGCAGATCACCCGGGGTGAGCAGGTGCGCAGCTTGCCGCTGGAGCGCGTGATTGCCAGCCCGGCAGAGAACGTGTTTTTGCAGCCGGGCGATGTGGTGACGGCGTTTCACCAGCCCTTTAATTTGACGGTGTTGGGCGCCACTGGGGTCAACCGCGAGTTGGACTTTGAGGCGCAGGGCATTTCCTTGGCCCAGGCTTTGGGCCGGGCCGGGGGGCTGCAGGACCAACGGGCGGATGCCCGGGGGATTTTTATTTTCAGGTTTGAAGACCCGGCGCTGCTGCCCGATGTGAAGCCCGATG
>CAITSG010000314.1 GCA_903894995.1 uncultured Burkholderiales bacterium | reverse complement strand
TCTATTTTTTTGACCGCGCTTTGCAGCCCGAACAAAGTGCCGTCGTTGGTGAAGTCTTTGGCTTTGAGCGTGATCTCATCGTTGGCCAGCAGGTTGGCTGCTTTGCCGTTGACGATGTCGCCCAACTCCGCTGTCAGCTGCAGTTTCTTTTGCGCCACCCATTGGGCCTTTTGCTCGGGGGCCTTTTGCTCGGGGGCGGCTTGCACGGCGGCGCTTTGGCTTGGCAGGCTTTGCACCAGCGGCTGTGCTTGCTCCGGCCCTTTGTTCACAATGTCGCCTTGTGTGGCGCTGGCCTCGATACTGTCCCGCGTGGCGTGCACCAGCCCTTCGTTCAAAATGGCCGAGGCTTTGAGCGTGATGTCCGTGCCCTGGATGATGGGCGCGAATTCGTCTTTGTCTGACGCCAGTGTTGCGGCTGGCGGGCCGGGTGGGATGAGTTTGTAGTTGCCGTAGTCGGTGCGCTGGATGAAGGCGTCTTTAAGGAGGTCGACGTGTGCGTCAGGGTTGGCACGCACGTTGTTGAGCGCTTCTTCTGTGGTGATGTCGACTTTTTGCTTGCCCAGCACTTGGCCGCGCACGTTGTCAAAACTTTGCGCCTGGATGTTGATATCACCACCCGCTGTGATCAGGCCCGTTTGTGTGCTGGGCTTGAACGCGCCGGTGCTGCCCGCTGCAGGCTGGTTGTTGCTGCTTTGCAGGTCGTTTTCTGAGCGGATGTTGACCAGCGCTTGCGCGATGTCCAGCTCCAGCTGGCCCACCGCTTTGACCACGCCTGCGTTGACCATTTGCCCGGCTTGGATGTGGAGGTTTTGCCCTGCACTCAGGATGCCGCGTTGCTGCACCCACATGAAGTCGCTCGCTTGCAGTGGTCTTTCTCCGCTGTACTGTGTACAGATGCGGTAGTCGGCCATGCAGACAGGGGTTTCTTTCAGTCCATTGATGACTTGGTCGGCCTGCACGCTCAACTGCGTTCCGGCCTGGATGGTGCCAAAGTTGCTGAGCTTTTGCGCTTGCAGCTCAACGTTGCCCCCCAACATCTGGCCTTCGTTGAAGATGGTTTGCTCGCCCGCCTGAATGCTCAGGCTGTCCACGGCCCCCAGGGTGCCGGTGTTGTCGGTGTGTCCGTTGATGAGAATGCTGGCGGTGGCACTCACGCGGCCGCTGTTGGACAGCGATCCCATGGTGATGTTTTGACCCTGCACGATGCCTGTGTTGTCTACAAACCCAAAGTCCATGGTTTGCCCGACGACTTGCCCTCTGTTGGACAAGGAGCCTGCCTGCACTTTGGCCGCCGAGATCTGGCCGCTGTTGACCAGCTGGCCTGCCTGCTCGATGCTACGGGCGTTGATGGTGCCGGTGTTGTTGAGCCAGTTGGCGCTGCTGTACACCCCGTTGGTTTGCAACAAGCCCGCTTGGTGGGTTTGCCGCGCTGCGGTGCTCACACCCGCAATGCCCACGTATTGGCCTTTGGCGCCCAGCGTCAGGGTGCTGGCCGCTTTGAGGTTCAGTTGTCCGCCCGCTTGCAAGCCGCCTTCGAGCACGGTGTTGCTGGTGATGTTGCCCGCCTCGATGTCGATGTTGCCCCGGCTGGTGATGAGGCCTTGTTGGTTGAAGTCGCCGCTTTGCCGGA
>CAITSG010000313.1 GCA_903894995.1 uncultured Burkholderiales bacterium | reverse complement strand
CGAAGGCATTGGTGAAAAAATCACGCCCATCGGTCTGCCTGCGGCCGATTTTTGGGTACTTAAACCTCCAACGGGTATTGAAACTTCTCAAATTTTTGCGCACCCCGATCTTAAACGCGACACAAACGCTGCTACAATTTCCGACTTCGCTGCACACATTTATGACTACGGTCATAATGATTTGCAAGCTGTCGCTCAAAACTTGTGCCCTGGCATTGGTCAAGCAATTCGTTTGCTCAACGAGCATGGATTGCAAGCTAGAATGACGGGTTCCGGAAGCGCAGTGTTTGCCCATTGCATGGACAACACTGTCAAATTGTCAGTACCTGAAAATTTTCTGAGCCGGTTTTGCAGCAACATGGATATCCACCCTTTAACAGGTTGGGCGTCCAGCGAAAGTTGATCGGTTTATCACTGTTCCAGTGGTAAACCCTTGTAGGGGAGTCGCCAAGTTGGTTAAGGCACCGGATTTTGATTCCGGCATTCGAAGGTTCGAGTCCTTCTTCCCCTGCCAAACACGTCTGTTCGTACAGACTCTTTTTTCTGATCGCTGGAATGCACATGCAGCCTGCTCCGCTCCCCCCTGAATTTATGCTTTTTACAGGCAATGCCAATCCTGTTTTGGCCGCCGAAATCGCAAAGCATTTGGGCACGCAACTCGGCGCTGTTGATGTGGGACGTTTCTCTGATGGCGAAGTCACTGTCGAACTCAAGCAGAACGTTCGGGCACGCGAAGTGTTTGTGGTTCAGTCAACTTGTGCACCGACCAACGAAAACCTGATGGAATTGTTGATCATGGTCGACGCGCTCAAGCGTGCATCGGCCGGTCGCATCAGTGCCGTCATTCCATATTTTGGTTACGCCCGCCAAGACCGCCGTCCCCGCTCTACCCGCGTCCCAATTTCGGCAAAAGTGGTCGCCAACATGTTGCAAGCCGTGGGCGTTGACAGCGTTTTGACCATGGACTTGCACGCTGACCAAATCCAGGGCTTCTTTGACATTCCAGTCGATAACATTTACGCGTCCCCCGTTTTACTGGGCGATTTACGTCAGCAAAACTACGACGACCTGATTGTTGTGTCGCCAGATGTGGGCGGCGTGGTGCGTGCGCGTGCTTTGGCCAAACAACTCGGTTGCGATCTGGCCATCATTGACAAGCGCCGCCCTAAAGCCAACGTCAGCGAAGTGATGCACGTCATTGGTGAAATCGATGGCCGAAACTGCGTGATCATGGACGACATGATTGACACCGCAGGCACTTTGGTCAAAGCCGCCGAAGTGCTCAAAGAGCGCGGCGCGAAAAAAGTTTATGCCTATTGCACACACCCGATCTTTTCGGGCCCAGCCATCGACCGCATTGCCAAAGGCGAAGCCCTCGACGAGGTTGTGGTCACCAATACCATCCCCTTGTCTGCACAAGCGGCTTCGTGTTCCAAGATTCGCCAACTCTCCGTGGCACCGTTGATCGCTGAAACGATCAACCGCATTGCACACGGTGAATCGGTGATGAGCCTGTTTTCCGATCAAGTCTGATCGGCAACAGGCACACAGTGGTCAGCTGTCTTCAAAGACTGGTTGGCTTTTTTGAGTGAGGGTCTCACTGGTCGCGGTGGACCCTAGAAGGAGAAATGTATGAAATTTGTCGCTTTTGAGCGCTCCAAGCAGGGTACGGGTGCGAGCCGCCGTCTCCGCAACGCCGGTCGCACGCCTGGCATCGTTTACGGTTCCACATCGGCTCCTCAGCTGATTGAACTGGACCACAATGCTTTGTGGCACGCCCTGAAAAAAGAAGCGTTTCACGCCTCCATTCTGGACATGGAGTTCAATGGTGAATCCAGCAAAGTCTTGCTGCGTGACTACCAAATGCACCCCTACAAGCAATTGGTTCAACACATCGACTTCCAACGTGTCGATGCCAACACCACCTTGCACATGAAGGTGCCATTTCACTTCAGCGGCGAAGAAGAGTCCGAAGCTGTCAAGACTGACAAGTGCACAATCAACCACGTTATGACTGAAATTGAAGTGGCTTGCTTGCCTGCCAATCTTCCCGAATTCATTGCCGTCGACCTCAAAGGTCTGACCAAAGGTGTGTCACTGCACTTGAACGACATCACTTTGCCAACAGGTTGCAAGCCCGTGACCCATGGCAAAAAGAACCCTGTCATTGTGACGGCCGTGGCACCTGTTGAAGAGATTGTGGTTGCTCCTGTGGCCGCTGCACCAGCAGACGCCAAAGGTAAGGGCAAAGGCAAGAAGTAATCTTCTCGCTTGGGCTGAGAAGCCCTGCTCTCAAAGGCTCGCTTTGCGGGCCTTTTTGTTTTGAGCCGTGCTTTTCAGGCAACAGGAGCCACTCGCCAAAGGATAATCACGCACCATGATCAAACTGCTAGTCGGCCTGGGCAATCCGGGCAACGAATACGAAGACACCCGCCACAATGCCGGATTCTGGTGCATTGATGCCATCGCCCGTGAACTCAAGGTGTCATGGTTGCCTGAACGCAGCTACCACGGCTTGGTGGCACGCACCACCGTCAACGGCCAAAACGTATGGCTTCTGGAGCCGCAAACCTACATGAACCTGTCCGGCAAGTCGGTCAGCGCACTGGCAAGGTTTTTCAAAATTCAACCTCAAGAAATTCTGGTGGCGCACGACGAACTTGACATCGCACCTGGAGAAGCCAAGCTCAAACTCGGCGGCAGCCATGCCGGACACAATGGCCTGCGTGACATCCATGCCCAGTTGGGCACCGCCGACTATTGGCGACTGCGCATTGGTGTGGGCCACCCCGGGGACAAGGCCGAAGTGGTCAGTTGGGTTTTGAAGAAACCGATGTTGGAACACCGCAAAGCCATCGACGACAGCATCCACCGCGCGGTGCTGGCCTTGCCACTGTTGCTGGCAGGGGACATGGAAAAAGCGATGATCAAAATT
The DNA here is from genome assembly GCA_903894995.1 of uncultured Burkholderiales bacterium. Lineage (GTDB taxonomy): Bacteria > Pseudomonadota > Gammaproteobacteria > Burkholderiales > Burkholderiaceae_C > Limnohabitans_A. The sequence goes on along the minus strand of CAITSG010000313.1, from coordinate 2,812 downwards.
CACACCAGCAAGCCCCCCAGAACCAAACCGCCCAAGCCCCCGAAAACCGCGCCATTACCCTCGGCCGAGTCCGGCACGCAGAACTGAACTTGCGGACTCACTGCCCTTGCAGGCGGCGGTATTTGGCCCAGAGCGATTCTTGGTTTTCGACGTGCTGGGGGTTAATGGGTATACAAGCCACTGGGCAGACCTGCACACATTGCGGCTCGTCAAAATGGCCCACGCATTCGGTGCATCTTTTCGGGTCGATTTCGTAAATTTCCTCGCCCAGATAAATCGCCTGATTCGGACACTCAGGCTCACACACATCGCAGTTGATGCATTCATCGGTGATCATCAGGGCCATGCTTGGGGTTCCGCAAAAATGTGCATCGTGGTCATGGAGCCATTATCGATCACAGAAAGCAGCACAAACCACAGAAGGGCTGTTGTTTGCCATGTCTTGGCCAAGACAAGACCTTACAAGCAACCCTTAACCCGCCGCATGCGCCTAAAATGTAAGACATGATGAATGCTGACCTGCACTGCCATTCCGTCATCTCTGACGGCACCCTCACCCCCGAAACCCTGGCCGAACGCGCCAAAGCGAATGGGGTTGAGCTTTGGGCGCTGACTGACCACGATGAAATTGCAGGGCAAGATCGCGCCCTGACCGCGGCATGGGCCTTGGGCTTGCCTTACCTCACGGGCACCGAGATTTCGGTCACCTTTGCCCACCAAACCGTACACATCGTGGGTTTGGGCTTTGATCATACAAACACTGCACTGACCGAAGGCCTGCGCCGCACACGCGGCGGCCGCAGCGAACGCGCCCAAGAGATGTCGGATGGCTTGGCCAAAGTAGGCATCCTGAATGCCTACGAAGGCGCCCTGCACTATGTGGGTAACCCCGAACTGATTTCGCGCACCCACTTTGCCCGGCACTTGGTCGAGACAGGTGTTTGCAGCGACACCTCGGAGGTTTTTCGCAAATACCTGACCGAAGGCAAACCTGGCTACGTGCCACACAGGTGGGCACGCTTGCAAGAAGCGGTGCAATGGATCACCGACGCAGGCGGTATCGCAGTGATTGCCCACCCGGCGCGCTACGGCTTCACGCCTAACGAAGAGTACGCCCTGTTCAGCGAATTCAAGGCGCACGGTGGGCGCGGCGTAGAGGTCATCACCGGCAGCCACTCCTCACCCGAAGCGGTACGCTACGCAGAAACCGCGCTCGAATTCGACTTGGCAGCCTCTCGTGGTAGTGACTTTCACAGTCCCACCGAAAGCCGCATCGACCTGGGCACCCTGCCCTTTTTGCCGGGCCAACTGACCCCGGTTTGGGACCTGCTGACCGACCGCGTTCAGTGAGTAAGATCAAGGCGACCACGTTTGAAGGCATCGGTTTTACCGTTTTTGACCACGCTCTGGCCGTCAGCAATTTGACTGAACAGCGTTGCTGCCCTTGCTGCTGGTGGGCAGCTACTCGGGTTTTCAGATTTTGACCAGCAAGATGGTCCAAACCGAAGACCCGATGACCATGCACTTTTACACCGGCTGGATCGGCACCATTTTGTCTACGCTGGTCTTGTCCTTTGTCTGAAAAAGGCCCCGTGACTGGGTAATCTGGCTGCAAATCCTGAGGATGGGCTTGCTGGCATCCATTGGTCACTACTTGTTTCAGTATTTCGGCCCCATCTGTCCTTAACGTTTACTCAACCGACCCCAGACTGTCGACACACATGGCCCAGTTTTTCACCGTTCACCCTGACAACCCGCAAACGCGCCTGCTCAAACAAGCCGTGCAACTGCTCAACCAGGGCAGCGTGTTGGCCGTGCCCACCGACTCCAGCTACGCGCTGGTCTGCCACCTGGACGACAAGAACGCTGCAGACCAGTTGCGCCGCATCCGAGGTGTGGAAGACAAACACCACCTGACGCTGTTGTGCCGCGACCTGAGTGAGCTGGCCAACTATGCAAGGGTGGACAACCGGCAGTTTCGCGCCATCAAGCAGGCCACGCCCGGGCCTTTTACCTTCATTCTGGAAGCTACCAAGGAAGTGCCGCGTCGCCTGAGTCACCCCCAGCGCAAAACCATTGGCCTGCGCGTGCCCGAGCACAAAGTGCTTCAGGAATTGCTCAGCCTGCATGGTGCGCCGCTGCTGGCGGCCACGCTCATCATGCCGGGCGAAGAGCTGCCGCTGAACGACCCCGAAGACATTCGCGAACGGCTGGAACACCTAGTGGGCGCGGTCATCGATGCGGGGGCCTGCTCGCTGGAGCCCACCACCGTCATCGACATGAGCGGCGACGAGCCCACCGTGCTGCGCCACGGTCAGGGCGACCCTGCGTTGCTGGGCCTTTAAACCACGGCAACGCCTGCCCAGACCCTGGGCCAGCGCTTTGCAGTGCTGAAATGCCATCAAAGGCGGTCATGCCACGCAATAAAGAAAAACCCTGCTGCAGCCAAATACCACAGCAGGGGCGAGTCTCTTGCCCATTGAGGTTTTGAACTTACTTCAAGTCACCCGCCAGGCTGGCCAGTGTATCGGGGGCGATGTCGATGTGCGACGGGTAATGCGTGTGGTCGCAACCCATCTTGACCCCAGCACCGGCCTTCACAGCCGCGCACATGGCGGGCTTGAGTTCAAAACGCACAAAGTGCACCGCCGAGGTTTTTTCTTCGGTCTCGCGGTCCAGATCTTCGTCGGCAATCGCGTAGATGCGCCCATGCCCTTCGACCTCGACAAACATGCGGTCTTCCACGCCAATGAGCTTGGCCAGCTCGCGCTTACGCTCGTTGATGTCGGTGTACTCGATCATCATGGTGGCT
>CAITSG010000312.1 GCA_903894995.1 uncultured Burkholderiales bacterium | reverse complement strand
GTTGCATGGTCACCTTGCGCGGTGTTCAGATGTATGAATTCCTGGATCGTTTCGTGACCGTGGCTTTGCCCCGCGTTCGTGACTTCCGTGGTATCTCTGGTCGTGCTTTTGATGGCCGTGGAAATTACAACATCGGCGTGAAAGAGCAGATCATTTTCCCTGAGATTGAGTACGACAAGGTAGATGCCTTGCGCGGTCTCAACATCAGCATCACCACCACGGCCAAGTCTGACGAAGAGTGCAAAGCGCTCTTGGCAGCTTTCCGCTTTCCCTTCAAGAACTGAGGTGCCTCGTGGCTAAAGTAGCTTTGATCGAGCGCGAGCTCAAGCGTGAAAAACTGGCAGCCAAATACGCGAAGAAATACGCGGAATTGAAGGCCGTTGCCAATGATTTCAAGCGCAGTGATGAAGAGCGTGCAGCTGCCCGTCTGGGTCTGCAAAAGCTCCCGCGCAACGCCAACCCGACCCGCCAACGCAACCGCTGTGAAATCACCGGTCGCCCACGCGGTACGTTCCGTCAATTTGGTCTGGGTCGCGCCAAGATCCGTGAATTAGCCTTTGCAGGCCACATTCCGGGCGTGACCAAGGCCAGCTGGTAAATCGGCAGGAGAGATACAACATGAGCATGAGTGATCCTATTGCCGATCTGTTGACCCGCATCCGTAACGCACAAATGGTGTCAAAAGCCATAGTGATGGTCCCTTCATCCAAAGTGAAGGTTGCTATTGCACAAGTGCTGAAAGATGAAGGCTACATTGACGGTTTCCAAGTCAATACTGAAGGTGGCAAGTCCACCCTCGAAATTGTCCTGAAGTACTACGCTGGTCGTCCAGTGATCGAGCGCATTGAGCGCGTCAGCCGTCCAGGTCTGCGTGTGTACAAAGGCCGTGAAGACATCCCTCAAGTCCAAAATGGCTTGGGTGTCGCTATCGTCACCACACCCCAGGGTGTGATGACCGACCGCAAAGCACGTGCAGCCGGTGTCGGCGGCGAAGTGCTGTGCTATGTCGCTTAAAGGCAGGAGAGACTGAATGTCCCGAGTAGGAAAAATGCCTGTGACCATCCCCGCTGGTGTGGATGTGTCGATCAATCAAGAACAAATCAGTGTCAAAGGCACAGGTGGTCAACTGGCCATCACCGCCAACATGCTGGTCAATGTGAGCAACGAGTCTGGCAAATTACGCTTTGCTCCTGCCAACGATTCACGCGAAGCCAATGCGATGAGTGGCACCATGCGACAGCTGGTGAACAACATGGTAACTGGCGTGACCAAAGGCTTTGAGAAGAAGCTAAACCTGGTCGGAGTGGGTTACAAAGCAGCAGCTTCTGGTGCTAAATTGAACCTGGCTGTTGGTTATTCACATCCCGTCAATATCGACATGCCTGCAGGCATCACGGTAGCTACCCCGACTGCGACCGAAATCGTGATCAAAGGTGCTGACCGTCAGCGTGTTGGTCAAATCGCTGCTGAGATCCGTGCTGTTCGCCCACCTGAGCCTTACAAAGGCAAAGGCATCCGCTATTCGGATGAGAAGATCACGATCAAAGAGACCAAGAAGAAATAAGGAGCTGCATCATGATGACAAAGAAAGAGCAGCGTCTCCGTCGTGCACGCCAAACGCGAATCCGTATTGCGCAGCAAGGCGTTGCACGTTTGACAGTAAACCGCACAAACTTGCACATTTACGCCAGTGTTATTTCTGGTTGTGGCACCAAAGTGCTCGCCAGCGCATCTACTGCTGAAGCCGAAGTGCGTACTACCTTGGGCGCATCAGGCAAAGGTGGCAATGCTGCTGCTGCCTCAGTGATTGGCAAGCGCATTGCTGAAAAAGCTAAGGCTGCTGGCGTTGAGAAGGTGGCCTTCGACCGCGCAGGTTTCGCTTACCACGGTCGTGTCAAGGCTTTGGCCGAAGCAGCCCGTGAAGCAGGTCTGCAGTTCTAAACGGATCGGAGTTACAAATGGCTAAATTTACAGCAAAACCGCAGAGCGACGGTCCTGAAGACGGTCTCCGCGAAAAGATGATCGCGGTGAACCGAGTGACCAAAGTGGTGAAGGGCGGCCGTATCCTCGGTTTCGCAGCCTTGACCGTGGTCGGTGACGGCGATGGCAAAGTGGGCATGGGCAAAGGCAAGTCGAAAGAAGTGCCAGCAGCAGTACAAAAAGCGATGGAAGAAGCCCGTCGCAACTTGGCCAAAGTGCACCTCAAGAATGGCACGATTCACCACGCCGTTTACGGTCACCATGGCGCGGCTCGCGTCATGATGGCACCAGCGCCAAAAGGTACCGGCATCATTGCTGGCGGCCCTATGCGCGCTGTGTTCGAAGTGGTGGGTATCACCGACATCGTGGCCAAGAGCCATGGTTCGTCTAACCCTTACAACATGGTTCGTGCTACTTTGGACGCTTTGTCCAATTGCACAACAGCTTCCAACGTGGCAGCCAAGCGTGGCAAGTCGGTTGAAGAGTTGTTCGGCTGAATCGGAGAACGAACATGACGACACAATCTACAGTGAAAGTCCAATTGGTCCGTAGCCCAATTGGCACCAAAGAGTCCCACCGTGCCACAGTGCGTGGTTTGGGTTTGCGAAAGCTGAACTCTGTGAGCGAGTTGCAAGACTCGCCTGCAGTGCGCGGCATGATCAACAAGATCAGCTATCTGGTCAAAGTTCTCTAAGAGGCCAATGATGGAACTCAATAGCATCAAGCCCGCAGAAGGCTCAAAGCACGCGCCACGTCGCGTTGGCCGTGGTATCGGTTCTGGCTTGGGTAAAACCGCTGGACGTGGTCACAAAGGTCAGAAGTCACGTTCAGGCGGTTATCACAAAGTGGGTTTTGAAGGCGGTCAAATGCCTTTGCAGCGTCGTTTGCCTAAGCGTGGTTTTAAATCTCATTTGCTGAAGTACAACGCAGAAATCACATTGACCACCTTGTCTCGTTTGGACTTGGCTGAAGTGGATGTTCTGACTTTGAAACAAGCTGGTTTGGTTTCACAAATGGCCAAAGTGGTCAAGGTTATCCATACTGGCGAATTGACCAAAGCAGTTAAATTGACGGGTATCGGTGCAACAGCCGCTGCGAAAGCAGCGATTGAAGCTGCTGGTGGAACCGTAGCTTGAACTTAGATTGTTGAGAACTACAGTGGCAACCAGCGCGAAATCATCAGTTAAAGCAGATAAATTCGGCGACTTGCGTCGTCGATTGTTTTTCTTGCTTCTTGCGCTGGTCGTTTACCGAATCGGTGCTCACATTCCTGTACCTGGAATCGATCCTGACCAACTGAAACAGTTATTCAACGGTCAGCAAGGCGGAATACTGAGCCTGTTCAATATGTTCTCAGGCGGTGCACTGTCTCGTTTCACGATTTTTGCGCTTGGCATCATGCCTTATATCTCTGCTTCAATTGTCATGCAATTGTTGACCTACGTTCTTCCTGCTTTCGAGCAGATGAAGAAAGAGGGTGAGGCAGGCAGAAGAAAAATTACTCAATACACGCGTTTCGGAGCTTTGGGACTTGCTGTTTTCCAATCGTTCGGTATTGCAGTCGCACTAGAGGCGTCTGCTGGTTTGGTGATCAATCCAGGGTTCGGCTTCAGAATGACAGCTGTAGTAAGTCTTTCTGCCGGGACCATATTCTTGATGTGGTTGGGTGAGCAAATCACCGAGCGCGGTCTTGGAAATGGTATTTCTATTTTGATTTTTGCTGGTATTGCAGCAGGATTGCCCAGTGCACTGGGAGGTTTGTTTGAATTGGTTCGTACCGGCGCGATGAACCCGCTGATTTCAATGCTGATTGTTGTTGTTATTGGCCTTGTGACTTACTTTGTCGTGTTTGTCGAAAGAGGACAAAGAAAAATATTGGTCAACTACGCTCGCAGACAAGTTGGGAATAAAGTTTACGGTGGTCAATCTTCCCATTTACCCCTCAAACTGAACATGGCAGGTGTGATTCCACCAATTTTTGCCTCTTCAATCATTTTATTGCCTGCAACAGTTATTGGATGGTTCAGTTCAGGATCTTCCGAAAATGCAGTTGTTCGGTTCTTTAAAGATGTTGCAAGTGCACTGACACCTGGACAACCCATTTATGTCATGTTTTACGCTGCTGCTATTGTTTTCTTTTGCTTCTTCTACACGGCCTTGGTGTTTAACAGTCGTGAAACAGCTGACAATTTGAAAAAAAGCGGTGCATTCATTCCTGGAATACGTCCAGGTGATCAGACCGCAAAATACATCGACAAAATACTGCTTCGTCTTACGGCGGTGGGTGCGGCCTATATTACCTTTGTGTGCTTGTTACCTGAATTTCTCATTTTGAAATACAATGTTCCGTTTTATTTCGGCGGAACCTCACTTTTGATCATTGTGGTGGTCACTATGGATTTCATGGCGCAGGTGCAGAATTACCTGATGTCTCAACAGTATGATTCGCTGTTAAAGAAAGCAAGCTTCAAGTCTTGATGATGATTGATGCATGAACAGTAAAGAACCCTGGGTCTTGTACACAGGGACTACAAATAATCCCCTGTATCTAAGGTTACAGGTCCAGATAAGTTTTAGGAGAAAAGCATGAGAGTTTCAGCTTCGGTGAAAAAAATTTGCCGCAACTGCAAGGTCATTCGCCGTAAAGGCGTTGTTCGTGTGATTTGCACTGATCCACGTCACAAGCAGCGTCAAGGCTGATTGAATTAGTTTTAGAGGACGAATATGGCACGTATCGCTGGCATCAACATTCCGCCGCATAAACATGCTGAAATTGGCTTGACTGCCATTTTCGGTATTGGTCGAACCCGCGCGCGACAAATTTGCGAGGCTTCTGGCATCGCTTATTCCAAAAAGATCAAAGATCTGACGGACTCCGATCTAGAAAAAATTCGCGATCAAATCGCGGTTTTTACTATTGAGGGTGATTTGCGGCGTGAAACCACCATGAACATCAAGCGTTTGATGGACATCGGTTGTTATCGTGGTTTCCGTCACCGTCGTGGCTTGCCCATGCGTGGTCAGCGCACACGCACCAATGCACGCACTCGCAAGGGTCCGCGCAAAGGCGCTGCGGCTCTGAAGAAATAAGCAAGATTGAGAGACCACTATGGCAAAAGCACAATCAAACAGCGCATCACAACGTGTGCGCAAAAAAGTTCGCAAGAACATTGCTGATGGTATTGCACACGTTCACGCGTCGTTCAACAACACCATCATCACCATCACTGACCGGCAAGGCAATGCTTTGTCATGGGCTTCATCAGGCGGCCAAGGCTTCAAGGGTTCGCGTAAATCGACACCTTTCGCTGCTCAAGTTGCATCCGAAGTTGCAGGACGTGCTGCTCAAGAACAAGGCATTAAAAACCTTGATGTTGAGATCAAGGGTCCAGGCCCAGGTCGTGAGTCTTCGGTTCGTGCCCTGGGTGCATTGGGTATCAGAATCACATCGATTGCCGATGTGACACCGGTTCCGCACAACGGCTGCCGCCCACAAAAGCGTCGTCGTATCTAATTTCAAACCAAGCCCACCGCCAGGCGCTGCTTGCAACGCCTGGCTCCCGCATTTTTGATGCGGTAGTCGCAAAAAAGGAAAATTAAGTGGCACGCTACCTCGGCCCAAAGGCCAAACTATCTCGCCGTGAAGGCACCGACCTGTTCCTCAAGAGCGCTCGTCGTTCAATTGCTGACAAGTCCAAATTTGACTCTAAGCCAGGCCAGCATGGTCGTACGTCTGGTCAGCGAACATCTGACTACGGACTTCAGCTGCGCGAGAAGCAAAAAGTCAAGCGAATGTATGGCATTCTGGAAAAGCAGTTCCGCCGTTATTTTGCAGAAGCTGACCGCCGTAAAGGTAACACAGGCTCCAACCTGTTGTCACTGTTGGAATGCCGCTTGGATAACGTGGTTTACCGGATGGGTTTCGGATCCACACGCGCTGAAGCCCGTCAGATGGTTTCTCACAAAGCCATTACTGTTAACGGCCAGTCGGTCAACATCCCTTCTTACCTCGTTAAGGCCGGTGATGTGATCGCTGTTCGTGAAAAGTCTAAAAAGCAAAACCGTGTGGTCGAAGCTTTGCAGTTAGCTCAACAAGTGGGAATGCCAGCTTGGGTTGAGGTGAATGCCGACAAGGCTGAAGGTACTTTCAAGAAAGTTCCTGACCGAGATGAATTCGGTGCAGACATCAACGAATCTTTGATCGTCGAACTGTATTCACGTTAATTTGTTGTTTCAATCGTTCCCGGCGCACAAGGCATTGTGGGTCGGGCGCTTCATCAGCCTTACCGGTGTAACGAACCGGGGGTATTGAGAGGAAGTCTGAATGCAAACCAATCTGTTGAAACCCAAAGCCATCCACGTAGAGCAAGTGGCAGTCAATCGTGCCAAAGTCACATTGGAGCCGTTCGAGCGTGGATACGGCCATACACTGGGAAATGCCCTGCGCCGTGTGTTGTTGTCATCCATGGTGGGTTATTCCGCCACTGAAGTGACGATCGCTGGTGTAGTGCATGAATATTCGTCCATTGATGGTGTCCAAGAAGATGTGGTGAACATTTTGTTGAACTTGAAAGGGGTTGTTTTTAAGCTTCATAATCGCGATGAGGTCACTTTGAGTCTTCGCAAAGACGGTGAAGGTGCCGTGACTGCTGCAGACATCCAGACACCTCATGATGTCGAAATTGTCAACCCTGAGCATGTCATCGCCAATTTGTCACACGGTGGCAAGTTAGACATGCAAATCAAAGTTGAAAAGGGGCGTGGTTATGTCCCAGGTAGCATGCGCCGATTTGCAGATGAGCCAACAAAAGCTTTGGGCCGCATTGTTTTGGATGCCTCATTTTCTCCGGTCAAGCGCGTCAGCTACACCGTTGAAAGTGCCCGTGTCGAACAACGCACAGATCTTGATAAATTGGTCATTGAAATAGAAACCAACGGCGCTATTTCAGCCGAAGATGCGGTCCGATCTTCTTCAAAGATTTTGGTTGAACAGCTTGCTGTTTTCGCTCAACTTGAAGGCAGTGAACTGTCTGCATTTGATGCTCCAGCTACTCGTGGGGGGGCAGGCAGTTTTGACCCGATTTTGCTTCGTCCGGTTGATGAACTTGAATTAACCGTTCGATCCGCCAACTGCCTCAAAGCTGAAAATATATATTACATCGGCGATCTGATTCAGCGAACTGAAAATGAATTGTTGAAGACACCCAATTTGGGTCGTAAATCGTTGAATGAGATCAAGGAAGTTTTAGCTTCCCGTGGTTTGACATTGGGTATGAAGCTCGAAGCTTGGCCACCAGCAGGTTTGGACAAACGTTGATTAAATGAATACCCAAAGTAATTTGGGCTGTGCACAGACAGTACCTGATACGGCTGTTTGGTAAATAAAGAAAGGTAAGCACTATGCGTCACGGACACGGACTCCGAAAATTGAACCGCACCAGCGAGCACCGCCTCGCTATGTTGCGCAACATGATGAATTCACTCATCGAGCATGAAGTCATCAAAACAACATTGCCAAAAGCCAAAGAGCTTCGTCGCGTCATTGAACCGATGATCACTTTGGCAAAGGAAGACAACTTGTCGAATAAGCGTTTGGCTTTTAACCGACTGCGAGACCGCGATAACGTTGTTAAATTGTTTGCTGAACTGGGTCCACGATTCGCTACACGCCCAGGCGGTTACACACGCATCCTGAAAATGGGATACCGTGTGGGTGACAACGCACCAATGGCTTTGGTCGAATTGGTCGATCGTGCAGATTCTGCTGCTGAAACAGCTGCAGAGTAAGGTATAATTAAGTCATACCGCGGGGTGGAGCAGTCTGGTAGCTCGTTGGGCTCATAACCCAAAGGTCGTTGGTTCAAATCCGGCCCCCGCAACCAAAATCAATTTTATTGTTTTTAAAAAACCCTCCTCGGAGGGTTTTTTATTTTGGATTTTAATAAGAACGATCAGAAAAAAAGTCGATTCATAAGGCCATCTAGCGCCCAATCCGTGGTCGCTTGCCTGATTTCATCACGGTCTCCAGAAAATGTTTGAAGCTCTGAATGAATCTGTCCATCGATGCACCACGCTATCCAAACCGTACCGATTGGCTTTACCAAGCTACCGCCGCTTGGTCCGGCAACACCAGTGACAGCAATAGAAACGGTCGAGTCTGAGCGATAAATGGCACCCAAAGCCATGGCTTTGGCCACGGGCTCACTGACAGCCCCGTGCTCGACAATCAGCTGTTCAGGGACACCGAGCATGTTTGATTTGGAACGGTTTGAATAGGTCACAAATCCCCTGTCAAACCAAAGACTGGATCCGGCCATGTCAGTGCATTTGCTGGCGATCATGCCACCCGTGCAACTCTCAGCGGTAGCCAGCATCCAATGCCTTTGAGTGAGTCGTTCTGAAAGTTGTTGGATGAGATGATGCATCAAAAAATACTCCAAAGAGCAATGCAGAGAAGTGTGCAAAATGCGGCCACCAGATCATCAAAGATGATGCCAAATCCGCCTTTCCAGCCGAAACCTTTGAACAGTTGATCGGCCCATTTCACAGGCCCAGGTTTGACAATATCAAAGAATCTAAAAAGGACAAATGCAGCCAGTTGCTCAACAAAACTGGTTGGCATGATCAAACAGAAAATTATCCATATGGCGAGCACTTCGTCCCAAACAATCGTCCCCGGATCACTGATGCCCATGTGTTGCGCCGTCACAGTACACGCCCACCAACCGACTAAAAAAGCCGCAACAATGAGGAATACCTGTACGTGAATGTCGAAATATCGATGAATGAGTAGCCATGAAGCCCAGCCCCACAAACTACCGATGGTTCCTGGTGCCTTCGTGGCTAGGCCTGAACCCAATCCAAAAGCAATCAAATGCGCAGGATGGGAAATCATAAAAGAGGCATTTGGTTTGATGGGTGAGCAGTGTTCTGGTGTGTTTGTGGGGGGGGTCATGGTTAAGAAAAATGATCAAAGGAATGGAATGACTTGGTCATGGGCAAACCATCAAAACCCAACAAGACCAAACGCTGAGAATCGGTTATGCGACCTATGCGCGTCACAGGGGTTCCAGAGTAATTAGCTGCATGTTGTACTTGAGCACAAGCAAACGGTGAAGCGCAGAACACCAATTCATAATCGTCGCCACCCGATAAAACACAGTCCAAGGCCAGATCATGAGGGCATGACCAAAGGGTTTCGGTGAGCATCAAGGGAGTTACAGCCGAAACATCAATCTCTGCCCCCACTTGGCTGGCTTTGAGAATGTGTCCTAAATCACCCAACAGGCCATCACTGATGTCGGCCATGGCGTTGGCAATGCCTCGAAGGGCTTGACCTAAAGCGACACGTGGCGTTGGGCATTCCATGCGGAGTCTGGCGCTGTCAAAAACAGCTTGTGGCAGGCTCACCTTGCCTCGAAATGCTTCAAGTGCCAAGCATGCATCCCCCAAGTGACCGCTGACATAGAGGTCATCACCGGCCTTCGCACCACTGCGCAAGATGCTTTGCCCACGAGGAGTGTCGCCCATGATGGTGATTGCAATGTTCAAGGGGCCTTGTGTCGTGTCTCCGCCAATCAATTCACAGCCATGCAGTTCGGATAACTGAAACAAGCCTTGAGAAAAACCATCCAGCCAGGCCTCATCTGCCCGGGGTAAAGACAGTGACAACAAAAACGCTTGGGGAGTGGCACCGCAAGCGGCAAGGTCACTCAAATTCACAGCCAAGGATTTGTGACCCAAGTGTCTCGGATTGACGGTCGGCAGAAAGTGGCGACCTTCGACAAGCATGTCGGCAGAAAATGCAAGTTGATGGCCCGAGCGTGGTGACCACACGGCGCAATCGTCTCCAATACCCACGTCTGCTCGAAAAGCGGGACGTTTGAAGAAGCGTTCAATGAGGTCAAATTCACCCATGGTGAGAGCTTAACCGCAAGTGATCATTAAATATTCAGTGGAGTGTGCGGCCTGAAAAGCCAGCAGATGAAGACTCCAAAACAAAGGTAGCAATTGGGGCATCAAAACGATGACCATCATCAGCCACAAAAAAATAGCTGCCGTGCATGGTGCCACTGGGTGTGCGCAGCCGACAACCGCTGGTGTACTGGAAGGCTTCTCCAGGACGAAGCAAAGGTTGCTGACCGACCACACCCAGACCTTTGACTTCATCACTGTGACCGCTTTCGTCCTGAATCACCCAATGACGAGAAATCAACTGGACGGGTAACCGGCCTGTGTTGGTGACCGTTACTGTGTAGGCGAAAGAAAACAGATCCTGAGATGGATGACTCTGGTCTGCCAAGTAGTGGGGGAGCACATCAATTTGAACGGTGTAAGAAGACATATACAGATGTTAACTGCGACAATTCCAATATGACGACGACCTACCGCATTGCCCCTTCCATCCTCTCGGCTGATTTCGCCCGCTTGGGCGAGGAAGTCAAAAGCGTCATCGACGCCGGTGCCGACTGGATCCACTTTGACGTGATGGACAACCATTACGTGCCCAACCTCACCTTCGGTCCCATGATTTGCGGAGCTCTCAAGCCGCATGCTAAAACTGCATCCGGCGTGGCCGTGCCGATCGATGTGCATTTGATGATTTCGCCGGTGGATTCATTGGCGGCCTCATTTGCCGAAGCCGGGGCCGATTTGATCAGCTTTCACCCCGATGCGAGCGCACATGTGCACCGCAGCATTCAGGCCATCAAGAGCAAGAGCGTCAAGGCAGGGTTGGTGTTCAACCCGGCGGAACCCATGGACGTGCTCGAGTGGACGATCGACGAGATCGACCTGATTCTCATCATGAGCGTCAACCCCGGTTTTGGTGGCCAAAGCTTCATCGATTCGGCCTTGCGCAAGGTCGAGCTGGCACGACAGTGGATTGAGCGAAGCGGTCGTGACATTCGCTTGGAAGTGGACGGGGGCATCAAGGCCGACAACATCCGCCGCGTGGCCGATGCCGGGGCAGACACCTTTGTGGCAGGCAGCGCGATCTTTGGCAAACCCGACTACAAAGCCGTGATCGACCAGATGCGTGTCGCTTTGGGTTAACGCCATGAAAACTGTGCAGGATCTGATAGAGGTCGATGCGGTCATTTTTGACTTGGACGGCACCTTGGTGCACACCTTGGGCGACTTTCAGGTGGCCTTGAATCGAACCATGGCCGATCTGGACTTGCCCCCGGTGTCGGACGCGCTCATCGCGCAAACCATTGGCAAAGGCTCCGAGCACCTGATCCGCACCTTGCTGGCGCATCAGATTGCCCAGCCTGAAGTCAAGGGCGAGGGTCAGGCTTGCCCGGCCCTTTCGGTGGACGCACTTTTTGAGCGCGCCTGGCAGCGTTATCAGCACCACTACCTGTTGATCAATGGGCAGTTTGCCGCTGTTTACCCTGGCGTTTTGGAGGCGCTTGAAAACTTAGAGGCTCAGGGTGTGCCTATGGCCTGCCTCACCAACAAACCACTGGCCTTTGCCCGTGATTTGTTGAAAGAAAAGTCCCTGACAAAATTCTTTGGCCCCGTGTTTGGTGGTGACAGTTTCGAGCGCAAAAAACCCGATCCATTGCCATTGCACAAAACCTGTGAGGCACTGGGAACTAGCACCCCACGCACCTTGATGGTGGGGGACTCCAGCAACGACGCGGTGGCCGCACATGCTGCGGGTTGCCCGGTGGTACTGGTCACTTACGGCTACAACCACGGTCAGCGCGTGCAAGACACGCCAGCAGCTGCTTGGGTTGATACCTTGGCCGACTTGCCAGAGCTTTTGCAAACCACGAGCCGATGACATGAGGACAAACAGGCTGCCGATCCCGTGGAAACCGGCCCCCGGGCTTTGCTACACTTGGCAAATCATGTTCACTATGCACAGCCACTCCTGCGCAGCCAGCCTGCCGAGCCATTCCCATGCGGAAGGCCGGGGAGCCTGGCCCTGGCGTCGGCCAGCCTGACACCATTGATTGTGCGGCTTGCCCGCCACCCGCGCCTGTATTCATGCTCACCATGAATGGGCACTTGGATGAATGAAAAGCACCTCGAACGAGGTCGCTGAGCGCTTTGGAGGCTTTAGCCTGTGATCACCGAACTTGAATTCAAAAGCCTGGCCAGTCAAGGCTACAACCGCATTCCTCTCATGCTGGAAGCCTTTGCGGACCTGGAAACCCCTTTGTCGCTCTATCTGAAGCTGGCCCACACCAAGGACAATGGCAAGTACAGTTTTTTACTTGAATCGGTCGTGGGTGGCGAGCGTTTTGGCCGCTACAGCTTCATCGGCCTGCCCGCGCGCACCCTGCTGCGCGCCAGCGGTTTTGGCGCCGAGGCCAAGACCGAGGTGGTGCGTGATGGCCTGGTCATCGAGTCGGCTGTGGGCAACCCGCTCGACTTCATCGAGCAATACCAAAAGCGTTTCAAAGTGGCCTTGCGCCCGGGATTGCCCCGTTTTTGCGGCGGATTGGCGGGCTATTTTGGCTACGATGCGGTGCGCTACATCGAGAAAAAACTCGAGAAATCCTGCCCGCCCGACACCTTGGGTACACCCGACATCTTGCTGCTGCAGTGCGAAGAACTGGCGGTGATCGACAACCTGTCGGGCAAGCTCTACCTGATTGTGTATGCCGACCCGGCCACGCCCGAGGCTTATGTGGGCGCGAAAAAACGTCTGCGCGACCTGAAAGAGCAACTCAAGTACTCGGTGAGCGCCCCGGTGGTCAAGCCCACCCAGTCGTACCCGGCCGAGCGTGACTTTGCCAAGACCGATTACATCGCTGCTGTGGAAAAAGCCAAGGAACTGATCGCGGGTGGCGACTTCATGCAGGTGCAGGTGGGGCAACGCATCAAAAAACGCTACACCGAGAGCCCGCTCTCGCTGTACCGTGCGCTGCGCTCGCTCAACCCCAGCCCCTACATGTATTTCTACAATTTTGGCGACTTCCATGTGGTCGGTGCCAGCCCCGAAATTCTGGTGCGCCAAGAGCAAACCGAAGAGGGCGCCAAAGTCATCATCCGTCCGCTGGCGGGCACACGCCCACGCGGCGCGACGCCCGAAAAAGACAAGGCCGCCGAGCAGGAGTTGATCAACGACCCGAAAGAGCGGGCCGAGCATGTGATGCTGATCGACCTGGCGCGCAACGACATTGGCCGCATCGCCCAAATTGGCTCGGTCAAAGTGACCGAAGCCTTTGTGGTGGAGCGCTACAGCCATGTGATGCACATCGTGAGCAACGTCGAAGGCCTGCTGAATGAGGGCATGAGGAACATGGACGTGCTCAAAGCCACATTCCCGGCGGGCACTTTGACGGGTGCACCCAAGGTGCATGCGATGGAACTGATAGACCAGTTCGAGCCCGTCAAGCGTGGAATTTACGGCGGCGCGTGTGGCTACATCAGCTATGCGGGCGACATGGACGTGGCCATCGCGATCCGCACCGCCGTCATCAAGGACCAAACGCTGTATGTGCAAGCCGCTGCCGGGGTGGTGGC
>CAITSG010000311.1 GCA_903894995.1 uncultured Burkholderiales bacterium | reverse complement strand
CTTGAAGCGGTTGTCCGGAAAGTCGATGTTGTAAGGCGGCTCGCGCTCCCAGATGGCCAGGATCACATCGATGGCCTCGGCAAACATCTTGTTGCGGTCCTGGTCCAGGATGCCCAGCGCTTCGGCATCGGATGCCAGGGCTCCGGGGCTGATGCCAAAGATGAAACGGCCCTTGGCCAGGTGGTCAAACATGGCCGCCTGTGAGGCCAGCAAGGTGGGGTGCGAGTGCGACAAGTTGGAGGTGCCGCTGCCCAGTTTGATGGTCTTGGTTTCGGGGATCAGGGTGGCCAAAAACAACAGGCTGTTGGTCACGTTTTCGGCTTTGTCGGTGAGGTGCTCGCCCACAAACGCGTCGTAAAACCCCAGCTTGTCGGCCAGGATGATGGTCTGCCGGTCCTCATGCAAGGTCTCTGTGGTGTCCCGCTCAAAGGGATGCAGGGGCATGGTGAAGTAGCCTAAGCGCATGATGGATCCTGTCCTTGATTTTTAAAAAAATGCAGACTCACTCGGGCTTGATGCCAGCGTCTTTGATGACCTGAGCCCAGCGGGTGATTTCACTTTGAATAAAACGAGGATATTCGGCCTTGGATACCTTGGAAGGCTCCAAGCCCAATTGCGCTAAACGTGCCAAAAATGCCTCATCTTTCAGGGCGGAGCTGATGGCCCCGTCCAGTCTGCGCACCACGTCGGGCGGGGTGCCCGCGGGTGCGGCCAGACCCAAGAAGAAGCCCAGTTCATAGCCCGCATAGGTCTCGCCAATGGCCGGCACGTTGGGCCAGGGCTTGAAGCGCGTGGCCCCGGTCACGCCAATCGCGGTGGCTTTGGGGTTGTCGATGTGCGCCATGGCGGGCAGGTATTCCAGAAACAGCACCTGCAACTGGCCACCATAAAAGTCTTGCAGGGCCGAGCCGATGCTTTTGTAAGGGATGCCGGTCATGGGCGCACCGGTTTTGACCTTGAACATTTCGGCGGTCATCTGCGAGGCCGAGTTGTAGTGGCCAAAGAACACCTTGCCGGGGTTGGCTTTGGCGTAAGCCGTCAGATCGGCTGCGGTGCGGATGCCCGAGTCTTTGCTGACCATGGCCACCGAGGCGGCAGTGCCGAATTGACCCAGGTGCTCAAAGTCCTTGATGGGCTCATAGGGCACCTTTTTGTACAGGCTCAGGTTCGCCGCCAGCGTGGTGTTGGTGGTGAGCAGCAGCGTGTATCCGTCGGCCGGGGCATTTTTGACTGCTTCGGTACCCAAAATGCCGTTGGCACCCGCCTTGTTTTCAATGACCACGCCTTGCTTGAATTGCGCCTCCAAGTACTGGCCAAAGGCGCGTGCCGTGATGTCGCCCGAACCGCCAGGTCCGAAGGGCACCACAATTTTGATGGGTTTGCTCGGAAAGCTTTGAGCCTGCACCAGACCCATGCACAAACCCAGAGGGGCCAGCAGGCCCCACTTCAGAAATCGCACCAGTTTTTTCATACCCAGTCTCCGTCTTTGGTTGATCGTGCGGGCATTCTAAAAGTCGGGTCAACATTGACCAACAACAAAGTTCCGTGATGTGGAATTGG
>CAITSG010000310.1 GCA_903894995.1 uncultured Burkholderiales bacterium | reverse complement strand
GGCCAGGCCCGCGTGCACCAGGGGGCCAACCACCGCATAAGCGATCAGCACGGGCGACTGGCCCTTGACTTGTGGCAAGTTACGCGCCGCCATCAAGCCCATGTCGAGCAGAAAGAAGGCCAGCATGCCTTTGAAAAGATCCACCGAAAAAGGCGCCATCGCCGCTTGTCCTGCCTCACCCGTGATCAAGCCAATCACCATCGCCCCCAAGAGCAACAACTGCGCGCCATCGGTGAATGACTCGTGCAAGATTTTGCCCACCGAGCTGCCTGCTGGAGCAGCAGGACTCCTTAAAGCGGCCACGCCGTTCGCTTGCAGCGCCACACCCAAAACCTGTTTTTGTCGAAGCGAATTCGCCAACACCACGGCCAGGATGATGGCGGGCGACTCCATCAGGGCCATGGCTGCTGCCATGTGTCCGCCGTAAGGCACGCCTTGGTTCTCTAGCGTCTGCACCGCCGTGACAAAAGTCACCGCGCTCACCGATCCATAAGTGGCGGCCACGGCCGCTGCGTCAAAACCCGAGACAAAGCGCCGCAGCACGGCGTAACCGATGAGCGGGATGACGATGGCCAGCAACACAGCAGCGGTCAGGCTGATGCCCACGTCGGCTGTGAGGCCCGATTGCGACAGAGCAAAGCCGCCCTTCAGACCCAGGGCCATCAACAGGTAGAGCGACAAAAAGCGCGAGATGGCGGGCGGGATTTCGAGGTTGGATTTGACGGTGCCCGCCAGCACGCCGAAGATGAAAAAGAGGATGGCTGGGTCGATCAGATTTTGCATGCGGGTGTTCCTTGCGCCGATCATAGAAACGGAAGGGACACTTGTAAAATCGATTCTTCAACCCTTGAATATAGATAAAAGTCTATGAACGTCAGCTTCAGACAATTGCGGTTGTTTCTGGCCTTGGCCGAAACTGGCAGCGTGAGCGCTGCGGCCAAAGTGATGCACGTCACCCAGCCCACGGCCTCGATGCAGCTCAAGGACATCAGCGAATCCGTGGGCTTGCCCCTGTACGAGCTGGTGGGCAAAAAACTCTACCTGACCGAGGTGGGCCAAGAGCTGGCGCAGACCGCTCGCGCCGTGGCGCAGACCTGGGATGCGTTTGAACAAAACGTGGACGCCGCCAAGGGCTTATCGCGCGGCAAGCTGCGGGTGGCGGTGGTCAGCACGGCCAAGTACTTCATGCCGCACTTGATCGGCAGCTTTTGCAAGAAGCACCCGGCCATTGACGTGTCGCTCGAAATCCTGAACCGTGACGGCGTGGTGCAGCGTTTGCGTGACAACCTGGACGACCTGTACATCATGTCCATGCCGCCCAAAGACATGGACCTGGGCGACGAGGCCTTCATGCCCAACCCCATCGTGGTGATCGCGCCCACGTCCGACCCGCTGGCCAAACGCAGCGCCATGCCTTTGCACGAGTTGGCTGAGCGCCGCTTCATCTTGCGCGAAAAAGGCTCGGGCACACGCATGGCCGTTGACCAGTTTTTCCGAGCCATGAAATTCCGCCCCGATGTGCGGCTGGAGTTGGGCAGCAACGAGGCGATCAAGGAATCGGTGGCCGGTGGACTGGGGGTCGGCATCGTCTCAAGCCACGCCCTGCATGGCCACCAGAAAGAAAACGGTGTCAGTGTGATCGATGTCCAGGGCTTTCCCCTGCCTTCGGCCTGGCACATTGTCTACCCGGCGGGCAAAAAACTCTCACCGCTGGCGCTGGCCTTCAAGCAGCATGTGCTCAAACAGATCAGTCGGCGCAATTGAGTTGGCCCCCGCACCTGCGGCCACTGTTTATAGATCCAAACCTGTGAAGTCTGACGTGAAAGGCTTGTCTTGGGCACGTTGATCAGCGATGTGATCCCTGTAGGAGTCCCGCCCTCGGGGCGATGGATGTTGGTTTTGCGAGGCTGATCGCGACGGGGGCGTCGCTCCTACAGGAGGTTGCCTGCATTTTGTGGGAGCCCCGCCTCGGGGCGATGGGTGTTGGTTTGCGAGGCTGATCGCGACGGGGGCGTCGCTCCTACAGGTGGGTGCCTGCTTTTTGTGGGAGCCCCGCCTCGGGGCGATGGG
>CAITSG010000309.1 GCA_903894995.1 uncultured Burkholderiales bacterium | reverse complement strand
GCGCCCATGGCCACGCCGCGTGCCGTGTGGGTCTGTGGATCAAAAAACAATTCGGCTCGCACCACATGGTCGGCGGCGGCTTTTTCAAAGTACGCCCAGGCCATGTCGTAAAAGTCCTGCTCGTGCAGCAGCACGCTGGCCCCGGCGTAATACAGGTCCAGAAAACTTTGCAGGTTGGTGAAGGCATAGGCGCTGCGCAAGGCCGCCACATCGGCATAGGGCAGCAACACGCCGTTGCGCTGGGCCAGGGCAAAGATCAGCTCGGGCTCCAAAGAGCCCTCGATGTGGATGTGCAGCTCGGCCTTGGGCATGGCGCACAGCAACTCGCTCAGGCGGGTGGGGGGGATGGCGTGGACTTTGAACATGGTTTATCCTGAAAAAATTGGGCGCGGATGGTGGCTTCGTCGAGCCGATCAAAACAAGCGTTGTGCCGGTCGGTCAAAGGACCATGGCCCGGCATCACTTGGCCTGCAGGGCCATAGCCCACGGCCTTGAACTTCCATTGGCCATGGACCCACTTGAAGTTGCCCACATGCAGGCCCGATGGGTCATGCAGGGCGCACACGCCATCGTTGATGGGTTGAAGCAAAGAATTGAGCATGAGCTATTTTGCACGCTCATCACAGGTCCATGCTCATGCCAAAAATCCGGCTATTGATCCGGCCTTGTGAAGTTTGGAGTCAATGGCTTTTCTTGAGCACAGCGATCCCTGTGGGAGCCCCGCCCTCGGGGCGATGGTGGGTGGTCTGAGAGGCTCTATCGCGGCGTTGGCGCCGCTCCCACAAAAAAGCGTTCTTGCAATCTTTATCGGGCCGAATCAAAAAGGCGACAAGCGCAAAAGCGCTGCCTTCAAAAGCAGACTGGCCTTCCGAAACTGCTTACTCCCTCAAAGTGGCCATGGCCTCAACCCGCCACCAAGCCAGCGGCCTGGATGCCCGCGATGCAGATCAACTCATCCTCATCGCCTGTGCCACCACTGGCACCCGCAGACCCCAGAATTTGGCCTTGCGCATCCTTGATGAGAACGGCACCCGGCTGTGGCAGAAATTTACCCTCGGCGGTGGCGGCCAACGCGACAAAAAAGTTCGGGTTGTCCTTGGCCCGTTCGGCCAAAGCACGGCTGGACGATCCCATGCCCACAGCCCCCCAGGCCTTGCCCCGTGCAATGTCAAAGCGGAACATGCTGGCGCCGTCTTCACGCGAAAAAGCCACCAACTGCCCCGAGGCATCGAGCACCACAATGCCCATGGGTTTGTAATTGGCAGCCCGTGCGGCGTGGATAGCCCCTTGCACAATTTGATGGGCTTGGTTCAGAGTCAGAGGGTTCACAACACAATTCCCGATAGGTATTAAACAACCGTTCAGGCTATCAGAATCGCCCCCAAAAACTGTCTTCTGCTTGACAAAGGCTGCGGCGTCCAACATCAAAGGTCACGTCTCAGCACCGTGGAGAGACGGCCTAAACCAACTTCTCAAGGGCACGGGCATAACAGACGGTTTTGTTGCTGAAAGCCTCGTGCTGCTCTTCGACTTTGTCCAACTCGTACAGGTAATTGACCATGATGCCGCCCGACTGCTGCAGCCCTTTTTTGGACAAATCGGCCCCCCAATTGATCTGGTGCAACGTGGCCCCATTGCTCAAGTGGAACTTGCCCACAGCATCGCCACTCGCCTCGGGCGTCTTGTGCATCAGGTACAGGGCGCACAGGCGCAAAAGCGCCGATTTTTCCGACTCGTCACTGCGCTCGGGGTGCCAGCCTGTCTTGAGGCGCTCGGCCCAAACCATGCCGCCGATGGCCAGGCGCTTTTGCGCCTCCAGCGATTTGCGCTGCTGCGCAGGGCTGAGCTTGTCTACGGACAAAGGTGCACCAGCATCCAGCCACTGGGTGAAGCCTGGAATGGGTGACAGGGTCGAAAAAGTCTTGAGCGAGGGTATTTCTTCGATCAGCTTTTGCGCCACCCGCTTGATCAGGAAATTGCCCAGCGACACGCCCTTGAGCCCCGGCTGACAATTGCTGATGGAATAAAAAATAGCCGCCTTGAAGCTTTTGGCATCACCCACCGGTGCCTGTTTGTTGATGAGCCCACCAATGTCCTTGGAAATGCCGGGCACCAAGGCCACCTCCACAAAAATCAGGGGTTCACCGGGCAGCTGGGGATGAAAAAACGCAAAGCAACGGCGGTCAGGTTGCAAGCGGCGGCGCAAATCGTCCCAGCCATCGATGGCGTGCACCGACTCATGCTCGATGATTTTTTCAAGCAGCTGAGCTGGCGAATTCCAGGTGATTTGCTGCAACTCCAGAAAGCCGGGGTTGAACCAGGAACTGAGCAAATGGTGCATGTCAGCGTCAGTCGCTCGAAAAGCGGGGTGCTCTTTCAGGTAAGACAGCAGGGTCTGGCGCATTTTCAGAACGGTGACCGTGCCTGCGGGTGCACGGTTTACACGTCTTAGCAACTCTTGCCGGGGTGGCTCGACGGTCTGGCACAAATGGATCAGGCTGGACTCATTGCGCTCGGTGCTGTAACGGTTGGCCGCATCCATCACCAATGCAGGGTCGGGGTTGAATTGACTGGACAGGTAGTGGAAAAAATCGGTCTGGCTGCGTTTGTCCAGCTGCTCGTAACTGTGGATCAGTTTGATGGCCATGCTTTGTGCATTGGCCTCACCCCGCGCACTGAGTAATTTCTTGGCGGTCAACTTGGCTGCATCCAGCTTTTTGTTTTGAATGAAACGCTCCAGCATGGTGGCCCCTTCAGGCAGGTTTTGGCAGTCACCGCAGCTCACACAGGTTCGTCACTGCTGTAGCCAAGCTTACACGCTCACCTTGGGCTTTTCCAGATAATCCATACACAGATTGGCCTTTTGCACACAGACGTCCTGGACGCACGCCCACTGAGAAAGACACCGCATGAAATTGTTCCGCTACACCCACCAAGGCCAATCCCGCGTCGGCGTCATGCCTGCAGGACAATCCAGCCATTTCGCAGACTTGGCGTCGCTGGTGACGGATGTGCCGCATGAGATTGAAGCCCTGTTTGAGCCTGCCTTGCGTGCACGCGTGGCCCAAAGCCTGGCACAAACCCCGGCTTCGGCCTTGAAGCCATTGGCAGGTTTGGCATTTGAAGTGCCGATTGCACAGCCACCAAAAATCGTGTGCATGGGCCTGAATTACGCCGACCATGCCAAGGAAGGTGGCAACGCCCGCCCCGAATACCCCAGCTTTTTCATGCGCGTGGCCACTTCGATGACCCCGCACAACGGCCCCATCGTTCGGCCCAAAGTCTCCACCCAACTCGATTACGAAGCCGAATTGGCCGTTGTGATTGGCCAAAAAACCCGCCACCTCAATGCCGACAACGCGCTGGACTGTGTGTTCGGTTATGCCTGCTTCAACGACGGCAGCCTGCGCGATTACCAACGCAAATCGGCGCAGTGGACGATTGGCAAAAATTTTGACGCCACCGGTGGCTTTGGCCCCTGGATCGTCACCCCCGATGAACTGCCCCCAGGTGCCGAAGGCTTGCGCATCCAAAGCCGCCTGAACGGCCAAGCCATGCAAGACGCCAACACGCGTGACTTTTTGTGGAACGTGCGCGAGGCGCTGGTCATCATCACCGAATGCATGACGCTGGAGCCCGGTGACGTTGTCATCACCGGCACCCCGGCTGGCGTGGGCTATGCCCGAAACCCACCGGTGTGGATGGCGCCTGGCGATGTGTGCGAGATCGACATCGAAGGCATCGGCGTTTTGTCCAACACCATTGTTCAGGAAGCCTGAAACGCAGGGCTCAAGCCTTCTGGAAGTCGCCGCGCTCCATCCACCAGGACACGGCAAAACCGGCCACCAAGCCCCAGAAGGCTGCACCGATGTTGAACACCCCCAGGTCGGCCACCGTGACCAACAAGCTGACCAAGGCGCCCAGCGAAAATTTGCCCGCCCCAAACGAGGCCACAAAGGCCCCCTGCAAAACCCGCAGCATGGCCAATCCCCCCAGCACCATGATGAATTCTTTGGGACAAGCGAGCATCAAGTCGGTGAAGGTGGGGGCCATCAAACCAAACAGCAAAGCCAGCACGCCAAACATCAAGGCACCGCTGTAGTGGCGTGCTTTGTCACCTGTCGAGGTCAGCAAACCGTTGGTCGGGCCGGTCAGGCAAGTGCTGACTGCACCGAACACCGCACTCACGGCCGCACCTAAACCACAGGCCACGGCAATCATGTTCACAGGGGGCTCGTGCCCCGCATTTTTGAGCACCGCCACACCTTGACCGTTTTGCACCACCAGCACGGTGATGGTCAGGGGCACCACCAACTCCAACATGGCCGCCCATGACCAGACCGGGGTTTGAATGAGCGGTTGCGCCAGACTCAATTGTCCCAACGCGGAGGTATCGAGCCGACCCGACAGGCCCACAGCCACAGCCCCGACCAACAAAGCGCCAATCACCGGTGGCAGACGTTTGCCCCAGCTGGCCTTGGCCGAGAGCCACAAAAACACAGCCACCATGGGCGCTGCAATGGCCACATCACTGTGCAGCGCACGCACGATGTCGAGGCCAAAACGCAAAAAAACCCCGGCCACCATGCCCATGACAATGGGCATGGGCAACACGGCCATGACCCGCTTGACCCAACCACTCAGGCCCAGCAACAAAATCAGCGCACTGGTCACATAAAAGGCCCCCAACACCTGCGCAAAGCTCAGGTGTTGCAAGGCAGGCCCCACCAACACCGTGCCAGGGATGGTCCAGCCAAAAGCCAAAGGCGTGGCGTAGCGCCAACTCATCAACAAGGTCACGCAACCGTTGACAAAAAACACACCAAACACCCAGGAAGCCAACTCTTGGGCGGACAACCCGCCCCTCGAGCCCACGGACAAAATGATGGCCACAGGACCCGTGGCTGCAAAGATGAAGCCAATCAAGGCATTGGCCAAATAAGTACTGCCAAAGTCGGCGTGAATTTGACGCAGCGAGCGCCATGGGTTCAAAGGTACTTCGAGGTGTTTGAACAAAATCCATTCCTTCCATCATGGGCAAAGCAAGACCCCGATGGCAAATTGTCCCACCAGACTTTGACGCCCTTGTCGCCCATGGCTCAGTCCGTTTTTTCCAATGCAATCAACCAAAGGCCATCGCGATAGACCCAATGCATGGTTTTTTGATCGGTCATCCTCAACTTGTCATCTTGGTAAATTTGAGCGAACGTGACCACGGCCGTCGAAGCACTCATTTGAATATCCAAGTCCCGCATCTCATGGCGAATGTTGCTTTTTTCCATGATTCTTTGGGTTCGTGACCGAGCCCAAGCTGGCCGATTGAGACCGCCGGAGGGCACAAAATCCGAGGCGTACATGTCCAAATACGCGGGCATGTCTTGATGCCGCCAAGCATCACTCCACTGTTGCAAAGAAACTCGCAACCCTTGGCGTAAAACCGCCACATCGACCACTTCGTTTTTTTCACCCTCCGGCGCGGCCACACCGGGGTCATCGGTGGCCAATCCATCTGCACGATCTGGCACTTGCAAGGCAGCAGATGTCGGATCGGTCTGACCAGAGGTCACGATGACCGAACCCAGCGGCTCAACAGGCGGCCCCCAAACGATGGACGTACCTTCACCTTTGGCCATCAAGTGGGTCAAGTGAAGTGCCAGCACCCATATGCAGGCGATGGAAAAAAAGTAACGATTTCTTCGGGAAGACCCTGTCAAGGCCTGACGTGCCAACTGCCATCTCACGCGCCATTGCGGCCTGGCCCGCTGGGGCCATGAAGTGTCAGAGAACACCCGTTTTTGAATGGATCCCATCGGGGAGGACATGGACAATTTCCTTGAAAACATCAAGTACCAATTTTGTTGGTACTTATTAAGCAATTGATGTTTTTATTGTATATCAAATTCATATTAATAAAAATTATTTTTTACATTTTTAACAAATCGAAAATCCATGACGAACTCTGTCTGCGCTCAGCACACCCAAAAAAAAACCGCCCGATGTTCATCGGGCGGTTGGCCTGAGCGGACAAAGCCGCTGCAAAAAAGTTCAGATCACTTGCCTGGAATCTTGCCTTCCACGCCCTTGACGTAGAACATCACGCCGCCCAAGAACTTGTCATCTGCCACGGCGTCTTTGGCCAGCATTTCTTTACCGGCCTGGTCCACGATCGGGCCTTTCCAGATGGAGAAGCTGCCGTCTTTCAGACCGGCTTTGATCTCGGTGATTTTCTTTTGGGTGTCTTCGGGCACATCAGCAGCCACGTTGACCATGTCGATCGCGCCTTCTTTCACGCCCCACCAGCTTTGGCCGGTGCTCCACTTGCCTTCCAGGGCTTCACCCACGGCCTTGACGTAGTAAGGGCCCCAGTTGATCACAGCCGAACCCAAGTGGGCCTTGGGGCCGTAGGCGGTCATGTCCGAATCCCAGCCAAAGGCACGCTTGCCCATTTTTTCGGCGGTCTGCAGCACAGCCGACGAGTCGGTGTTTTGCATCAGCACGTCCGCACCGCCATTGATCAGCGAGGTGGCGGCTTCGGTTTCTTTTGGTGGGTTGAACCACTCGTTCACCCAAACCACTTTGGTCTTGATCTTGGGGTTGACCGACTGGGCGCCCATGGTGAAGCTGTTGATGTTGCGCACCACTTCAGGGATTGGGATCGAAGCCACCACGCCCAGCGTGTTGGTCTTGGTCATCTTGCCCGCAATCACACCCGCCATGTACGCGCCTTCGTAGGTGCGCCTGTCGTAAGTGCGCAGATTTTCGGCCGTCTTGTAGCCGGTGGCGTGCTCGAACTTGACTTCT
>CAITSG010000308.1 GCA_903894995.1 uncultured Burkholderiales bacterium | reverse complement strand
GTACTGGCGCAAATAACGGCAGCTGAGCTTGCCTTCGTGGTGGCTAAAGATGGGTGACAGGCTGGGCAGGTCTTCACACAGGTGAGAAAAGTACCAGGTGCGGTAATAAAGGCCCAGGTACTCAAGGTGCTTTTGCAAAATCTCGTTGTAAATCGCCGCTACGCTCACCAAGCTGCTCAAGCCGCCCTGCTTGGCCTTGCGGATGCACAACAGGCCCACCACGTCCGACGGGTCCGAGTGGTAAGGCAGGTAGAGGTTGGTTTCATACACGCGGGTGGTTTTTTTCGTCACATCGCCCACGTTCATCACCAAGCCCAAGAGGTCGCCCTTGGGGTTTTGCCGCACGGGTATACCCATGTGCAGGCCGATGCCGTAGAAGATGATTTGGATGTCTGCTTCGCTGTAGCGCTCGACAGGCAAGCCGCGCAGAACCAGAAACCCACGACCGTTTTCCAGCTCATCACTGTGCTTTTTCAAGTCGAGCACATCGCCCGCCAGGGGAAAGTCGCCCTTGCCAAAATTCGGAAAGCTCAGACCCCGTGACTTGACATGCGCCAGCGCCGCATCCAGGCTGGCGATGGCCTCGGAAGACAACACATGCAGCCAAGACATGTCGCCCACCATGTCTGCGCCCTTCCAGGCCGCCGGTCCGGTGATGGGGTTTTTCATCATCAAGCTCATGCACAGACTCCTATTCGACATGTGGATCAGGTCACGTTCATCGGCCATGACCTTCGATCGCGTAGCGTACCGCAGATGGGCACAGGCCCAGCAGGCTGCACCAAGACTTGGCTGTCATGGCCCCCACCCAGCCCGGGCCAGCACGGGATGTTCAGCGCCCCAATTGGGCCAAAGCCGCCTGCAAGCCCGCCA
Source organism: uncultured Burkholderiales bacterium (assembly GCA_903894995.1). Taxonomy (GTDB): domain Bacteria; phylum Pseudomonadota; class Gammaproteobacteria; order Burkholderiales; family Burkholderiaceae_C; genus Limnohabitans_A. The sequence continues at coordinate 638 of CAITSG010000308.1, read as the reverse complement.
ATCCACCCACGCGCTGGTCGTTGATGAAAATCTGGGGCATTTGGCGCACCGAAGGGCCACATTTTTCATAAAACGCCATGCGCTCGGCCTCGCCGTCGATCTTGATTTCTTCAAAATCAAGCGAACGGGTTTTGAGCAGCATCTTGGCGGATTCGCATTGGGGGCATGCGGACTTGGAGTAAACGACGATTTTGAGTTCCATACGCCCAAGTTTAACCAGCTGGCAGCAGCAGGTTGTTGAGCACGCCGGGGGCAAAATGCTGCGCGATGTCATCGGCCAGTTCGTCAAATAACATCTCCAATACATGGGCCTGCCCAGTCAACAGGACTTCAAGCTAAGTGCCCAGCACCATGGTGCAAGGCGCTTTCTAAGGATCGGACCCGATGATGCTTGCATGATTGCTTTTTTGTAGGAGCGGCACCCTCGCCGCGATAGAGCCCCGCAGACCATCACCCATCACCCAAGCGGCGCGGCTTCCACTGATCGCATCGTTGATCGCTGCATCCAAAATTAGCCATTCACTTCCAACTTCACAAGGCCAGATCAACAGCTTGATGGCATCACAAACGAGGCAGCGCCACGCTTTGACCTTCAACCGAAACAATGCGGATGCGCTGGTCAAACACGGCTTCTATGG
>CAITSG010000307.1 GCA_903894995.1 uncultured Burkholderiales bacterium | reverse complement strand
TTGTCACCGGCCTGGTTGGGCTTGATGTACTCGGGCTTGATGTCGCTTTCCTTCACGCCATACGCGGCCAGCACAATGCGGGCATTGACCAAGGTGCCAGAACCTGGTTCGTCCAGCGCCACGCGCTTGCCCTTGAGGTCAGACACCGACTTGATGCCCGAGCCTTTTTTGACGACCAGGTGGATGCTCTCGGGGTACAAATTGGCAATCATCCGCAGGTCGGTGACCTTGGGCTTGCCTTCATACACGCCGGTGCCGGTGTAGGCCCAGGTGGCCACATCCGACTGCGAGAACCCCGACTCCAAAGCGCCGCCGGCCACGCCGTTGACGTTGGCCACCGAGCCGTTGGTGGCTTGGGCTGTGGCCACGATCTTGCCGGGCTGGCTGACGGCGTTGGCGATCATGCCGCCCACCGGGTAATAGGTACCCGCCGTGCCGCCCGTGCCGATGCGGAAAAATTGTTGCGCTTGCACAGGCGCAGCGATGGCCGCAGCCAGACCCAGAACCATAAACAGTTGACGACGCTTCATGACATTCCTTGGAGTGTGAATTACAAAAGAAGGTTAAAAACCAACAGCCTAGGGTGTAGCACAACTTGTGCCCATTTGGGGTCCAAACAGGCCCACATCAGGGTTGACGCTGATATCGAAGACCCTGATCAGGCAAGCGCTAAACTGGCTTTTTTTGTCAAAGGTATCTCATGCATGTGTGCGTTCTGGGTGCTGGAATCATCGGCCTGAGCACCTCTTTCGAACTCACGCAACAAGGCCACCGCGTCACTGTGGTGGACCAGGGTGCACCCGCCTCGGGGGCCAGCGGCGGCAACGGTGCACAACTGAGCTACGACTACGTGCAACCCATGGCAGACCCCGGCATTTGGGCACAACTGCCCAAGCTCATGCTCTCGCCAGACTCCGCACTCAAAATTCGGCCCCAATGGGATCCGGCGCAGTGGACCTGGTTGTTCCGCTTTCTCAAGGCCTGTAACACGGCGCAGTCGCACAGCACCACTTCGCAACTGCTGCGCTTGGCCGCCCAAAGCCGCGCGGCGCTGGACGCCTGGCGCGAGCAAGAAACACTGAACTTTGATTTTTCCAGCAGCGGCAAACTGGTGGTGTTTCGCTCTGCATCTGCCTTTGATGCAGCGCGCCAACAACTGGCCCTGCAGCAGCAGCTGGGCGGATCGCCCCAACAAGCCGTATCGGCCAGCGAAGCCTGTGCCATCGAACCGGCACTGAGCCCCCGGCGCGAGCTGTTTGCAGGCGGCATTTACACGCCCAGCGAATGCGCCGCAGACTGCAAAAAATTGTGTGAGGAATATGTGCGCATTTTGTCGACCCGTGGTGTGCAATGGTGCATGGGTCAGCGCATTGAACGCTTGTTGGTGCGTGGCCAACAAGTGCAGGCCGTGTCATTGGCCTCGGGGCAAGACATCCAAGCCGATGCCTTTGTGCTGTGCACGGGCCACACCGCCCCAGGTCTGGCCGCCCAAGTGGGCATTCATTTGCCGATTTACCCGCTCAAGGGTTACAGCATCACGGTGGACACGGATGGCCCCGGCTTGGCCCCCCACGTCAGCATCACCGACAGCGCACGCAAAGTGGTGTTTGCGCGTTTGGGCGAACGCCTGCGCGTGGCCGGCATGGTCGAGTTTGTCGGGTCCCGCACGCACATCCCGCCAGACCGCATCGACACCCTGCTGGCCGACACCCGGGACCTGTTTGGCGACTGTTCGCGCTTTGCCGACCTGCACCCCTGGACCGGCATGCGCCCGGCCACCCCCACCGGTTTGCCGGTGCTCGGCCGCCAAAAGCACGGCCCAGCCAACCTCTACCTCAACACCGGGCACGGGGGCCTGGGCTTCACATTGGCAGCCGGGTCGGCGGTGGAAGTGGTCAGCGCCATGCACAGCCATTGAGCGAGGCTTTATCGCGGCGAGGGCGCCGCTCCTACATCGTGAGGGCGCCGCTCCTACAGGCGACGACCTGCCTTTTGTGGGAGCCCCGCCCTCGGGGCGATGGGTAGTGGTCTGCAAGGCTCTATCGCGGCGGGGGCGCCGCGCCTACATCAAAGCCTTCCTACCAACACCATCGTTGTGGATCCATCAGGCCATGACCTGCTGAGGCATAGCCTGCTAAAGTCAATTCAACATTTTTTGCAAAGGCACTTTCCATGTCACAAACCCACGAACCCCATGATCACTCAGCCGCCCCTGAGGCCACCAGCACCAACTGGAAACACGACGGTGTGCGCGTGGTGCCGGGCAACCAATTGGACGGCAATGTGCCTTCCACACCGGGCATGGACCGCAAAGCGGCCATCAACTTTGCACGCGTGGGCGCGCAAAAACTTTGGGCGGGCACCGTGCACATCCACCCCAATGCCAAAACCGGCGCACACCATCACGGGCCACTGGAAAGTGTGATCTATGTGGTCAAAGGCCGCGCCCGCATGCGCTGGGGCGACGCCCTGGAATTCACTGCCGAAGCCGGCCCCGGCGACTTCATTTATGTGCCGCCCTACGTACCCCACCAAGAGATCAACGCCAGCGCCGACGAAACGCTGGAGTGCGTCTTGTGCCGCAGCGACGGCCAAGCCGTGGCCGTCAACATGGACATCGAGCCCGTCGAAAAGCCCGAAACCGTTTTGTGGATCGACCCGACCCATCCGCAGGGTGGGGTGTAAGGGGCGCGGGGCAGTCATGCCCCTGATCGCCACCATCTTCCTCGCAATGCAGCGTAAGCCACCACCGAAGCGTGATGGCGGTATCTTTCAGCCAGGGTCAATGGCCCTGCCACCGTCAAAAAATAGTCATACGCCACCGGTCGATCGGTGGCTTTGATGTATTGAAAATGGAGCTGGAATTTGTCTTTTTTGAGCTTGTGGTAGTCGCCCGGATCAAACATGTCGGCAAATTTGGGGTTCAGCACTTTCAGGGCCACGCCCCCTGGTGTGGGCGACACGCCGCAAGCCAGCAAGGGGTCTTGCAAGGCAAAACAACACCCATCCGGTGGGGCCGAAAAGTCGATCCAGTTCAAGCCCTTGGCCGAGGCGATGAGCTGCAAATCGCTTTGAAAAGCACTCGCCATGGGCAAGCTGCCCAAAGCCGGTAGCCATTGACCCAGGGTCAACAAAGACAGGCTCGTGGCTTGTTGGCTCAATTCAGCATTCATGCGCAAGGCCTTGGCCAAAACAATGGCCGCCATGGTGGCACCTGAACTGTGTCCGACCAACAAGACCTCGTCATAACGGCCCGAACCGACCCGTTCCACCAGCGTGAGGGCATGCGCCTGCAGCCTGCGATCGAGCTCAGGTGTTTTGTCCTGCGCCTGCAGCGCATTAAACACATAACTGCGCATCATCCAGTACATGCTGTAGCGGCCTTCAAGCCAGCGCCCCGCGATCCAGACGGCACCCGCAGCAGCCATGCCCAGCAGCCCCGCCATGGGCCAATCCGCCCCCATCCCCTTGGCCATCGACATCAGCAGCAGCCCCGCTGCAGGCGTGCCCAGCAACAGCAGCAACACCAAAAAAAACGGCAATGTCAAAGCCAGCACCGGCGGCCAAGACAAGCGGTACATGCGGCCCAAAGCCCCACTGCGCCAGTTGAGCCAAGTGGTGCTCAAAATTTGCCACCACAACAAGGGCATGGCGCGTGTCCAGTGCGCACGCACAATGTCGTCCCAACTCAAAAACTCGTAATCGGTGCTGACCGCTGCGCCGTCCACCCAAGCCTCCAGACGCCAGGCGGCATTGCCTTGATCCAAGCGCTTGCGAGGCCCCACATCCAGCTGCCACCCATGACGTTGGCTGTGCACCCCACCCTCTTTTTTGAACAAGGCGTGGTAGTGCGCCGCCCCTTTGGGGTCAAAGCCACTCACATACAAAACACAACGCCGACGAACTTCAGTCACAGATTTGAATTTAAAAAATGGTGGGCTTTTCCAG
>CAITSG010000306.1 GCA_903894995.1 uncultured Burkholderiales bacterium | reverse complement strand
CGTTGGCTGAGAAAATGGCGTCAAAGTCAAAAGCAGGAGAGAGCACATGAATATGCACATTGGCACAGTCCAACTGCTCAACTATTTGAAGCACCGTGATTTGACGGTGAGCTTCAATTCGCAGTTCAACGTGATTGTTGGTCGAAACGGTAGCGGTAAAACATCTTTGTTGCGTGCGTTGACCGATGCGATGGTAGGTTTTACGAATTTCGCAAACTATTCGCCTTGGCAAGCATGGATTGGTAAAGAAGGTGTGGCGAACGAAGAATGTGTGTCGCACGGTGCCAGTATTCGGTTTGAAGCTCGTTTTCCCGTTAAGGTGTCAACCGCAGCTTATCTGGACACGATGCGACTTGATTGGTCCGTACAAAAAAACAGTGCGGTTGATCACTCAAAAGTGGAGGGGGTTACGCCTTTCGCCCGGCTTCAGCAAGTTGGCAACATTAATTCCGACGAGTTCAAGTCAACTACTTTGCCTTTGATTTTGTTTTATCAAGCCGACCGAAACTGGCCTGCAGTGCCGACCAACATGATGCAGGCTGCAACCCAAAAAGTCAGCCGCGATCATGCTTACGCTAATTGGTTGACTGCATCTTCAGATAACGCCACTTTGCAAACTTGGGTGGTTTCCAAAAGCCTTGAGCGTTTGCAAGCTGCACAGGATGGTGCTGTTTCAACTGACGCCATTCAAGGCGATGAACTGAGTGTGGTCGTCCAAGCCATTTGTACCGCTTTGCCGGAATGCCAAGATGTGCGTTACGACATGGCGAAGAAAAGCATCATCGTCAAATGGGATGTTGATGGTGTGGTCCAGCGCGTGCCTTACGAGCAACTCAGCGATGGTCAGCGCACCATCATGGGCTTGATTGCGGACATTGCCCGTCGCATGGTTGTACTTAACCCACATTTGGGCATAAAGGTTTGCGCTGAAACGCCTGGCATTGTGTTGATCGATGAGCTGGATATTCACTTGCACCCGAAATGGCAGCGTCAAATTGCCAATGGACTGAAAGCCGCCTTCCCCAACATTCAATTCATCACCGCGTCGCACTCACCACAAATATTGGGTGAATTGAAACCCGACGAAATCATTGTGTTGGGTGCCGATGGTGCATTGCATCCGCAAGTGAGCTATGGCCTGGATTCCAGTTCAGTTTTGGAGGAAATCATGGGGGCAGGCGCCAGAACTGAGCCGATCGACAAGCAGGTGGCGCAGCTCTTTTTAGTCTTGGAGCAAGGATATCTGGATTTAGCCCGAAATTTGTTGGGCCAACTCAAATCAACTGCGCCTGGTCTTCCTGAGCTGGCCGGTGCCGAGGCTTTGCTCAAACGCAAGGAGGTCCTTGGGCGATGAAGCACACAGTCAAGGGAGAGGCTCCAAACGAGTTTGAAGTCTGGAAGCAAGGAGGGTGGACGCCTGGGTACACGAATCTTCAGAATCCCGAAAAAGCTCTGTTGCATGCAGCCTTGATTCAAGAGCAGGGAGGTGTGTGTTGCTATTGCGGGCGATCGGTTTCGCAAGCTGACAGCCACATCGAGCACTTCAGGCCGCAAGAAAGTAGGCCCGATCTGGCCTTGGACTACGCCAACTTGCATGCATCTTGCATTCGTGAAACCAAACCTGGTAACCCGCTGCATTGTGGGCATTTCAAAGGCAATCACTTTGATGAAAACAGTCACATCTCACCTCTTGATTCTGGGTGTGAGGAACTGTTTCGCTTCACTTTGTTGGGCAAGGTTTTGCCATCAAAACTTGATGATGCTGCTGCCAAGTACATGATTGACTTGCTCAATTTAGATTGCCATTTTTTGAGCAACCGCAGGCAAGAGGCTTTGGAAGATGTCTTTGACCCTCAATTCATAGAGTCGGCCACCACAGAGGAGCTTGAAAAGCTGGCCGAAGCATTCAGACAGCGCGACGCGTTTGGACATTTGTCCAATTTTGGTCATGTGGTGGCCAGGTATGCAGATCAATTGAGATCCCCATGACTGATAAAAGAACTTTGCTGGACGCTTTGGCGGCAGCGCTGCAAGAGGCCACCAAGGTCAACGGTTCAACCCAGGTCAAACCGGCTGCGGTGTTGTGGCCAGATACTGATCGCCAGTGGATGCCTGTGTTTATGAACTTGCGCGAGGGCTGCAATGGTTTGCTGCAGCTGGGCGCGTATGACCCAGAGGCGTTTCGTGGGCCAGCGATTTGGCTCAAATGTTTGATTGGGGGCAGTCTTGAGCAAGGTGACGCCGCCCAGGGCGCACATATCGTGCATTTGCCTGGTGTCAGCCGCGCTGATTTGAGAGCTATTGAAACTTGCCCCAGAGATTTGCAGCCTTTAGCTGAGTTGCAATACCGGGGTGTTTTCTGGAGTCAATCAAACGGCAAGGATTGGACAGTCAACGCCTTTTTGACATCCAAAAACGGCGGCCTGGGCTTGGATGTGGCCCAAGACAAGGCGACACAAGAGGCTTTGATTCAAGCGGTAGAAGCAGGAGTTTTGCTGGATCGCCCCGTATCTGAATTAGAGGGGCGGTCTATCAATGCGGCTTGGCTGAACAGTTTGTTGGCCCCCAACCCCGCACGCGATTTGTTGGTCTGGATGAACGATCCGGAAGCTGCTCAGTCCAAATGGACCAAGCAGCGGTGGGCGGTGTTTGAAAAACGGGCCAAGACGGATTTTGGTTTTGACCCGAAAGCAGACGGTGTGCTGGCCGCAGCTGAAAAGCTGGCCAAAGCGACTGGCCCATGGGCGGCAGTGTCTGAGCTTTACAAAGACTCTTTTGGCAGCTTTCCCAAGGTGTTTGACCTGCTGAGTCAGGTGCAACCACCTCAGCGCAGCTTGTTTGACGGCTTCGAGGGTCAAGAGGGTTACCCGCAGGCCAATGAGGGCGGCGAGTCTGCCTTGCGTTATGCCTTGGCTGCTTGCGGCCCCATGATGCCGGACCAGGCCCGAGAAGAAATTGCCAAGTTAGACAAGGACCATGGCGTGCGCCGTCATTGGCTTTGGGCACGCATGGGGCAGGCACCGTTGGCCACGTCCTTGGGTTTTTTAGCGACTGTGGCATCGCAGAGTAAGCAATTGCCAGCAGGAACAACACCCGGTGCATTGGCTCAGAGTTACCAACAAATGGGTTGGCAGGTGGATGCTGCAGCCTTGAGTGCCCTGGCCGCTGTCACAACCAAGGTGGATGTGGACGCTGTGTCTGCAGCTTTGCGTGCCGTGTATTTGCCTTGGCTGGACGAGTGCGCCAAGCGTTTGCAAGAGGCGGCAAAAGCCTCAGGTAGTTTGCGTGGGCAAGCCGCTGCGACTCCTGGGGCTGTGATGCCAGTGCCTGGCACTTGCACGATTTTTGTGGACGGTCTTCGATATGACGTGGCGATGCGCTTGCAATCGCTTCTGTCCGAACTTGGGACTGTGAACTTGGATGGTGCTTGGACAAGCATGCCGTCGGTCACGGCGTCTGGCAAAGCCTGGTGTTCGCCCGTGGCCAATGCCATTGCGGGCGACAAGGATGACACCGAATTCCAGCCCCGTGTGGCTGCCGATGGCAAGCCCCTGTCTACCCACCATTTCCGAAAACTCTTGTCTGATCACGGCGTACAGTTCTTGGACAAGCATGAGACGGGTGATGCGTTGGGCTCAGCATGGACTGAGGCGGGTGATTTGGACCATTACGGTCATGCGCACGGCATTCGATTGGCGCGTGACATGGATGTGCAACTGGCCCAGGTGGTCGAGCGGGTCGTGGAGTTGCAGCAAGCGGGCTGGAACAAGTTCCGCATCGTGACGGACCATGGTTGGTTATTGGTGCCAGGTGGCTTGCCCAAGTCGGATTTGCCCAAGCACCAAGCCGAAACCCGGTGGGGGCGTTGCGCCGTGCTGAAAGACTCTGCCCACGGTACACCCCTTACGTTTGGCTGGGATTGGTGCAATGATGTCCAAGTGGCTTATGCGCCTGGCGTGTCGTGTTTTGTTGCAGGCCAAGATTATGCGCATGGGGGTATCAGTTTTCAGGAGTGCTGGGGTGCCTGTCTTGAGTCTGGAGGCGACCGCGAGTACTGCCAGCCAAGTCAAGGCCACCATTGATTCAGTGACCTGGAGAGGCTTGCGCTGCGTTGTGGCCGTGACGTCGTCGGCTTCAGACCTGAGCACGGATATTCGTACCAAACCTGCACAAGCTTCCAGTAGTCTGATCGCATCGCCCAAACTCTTGGTGGATGGCAAAGCCAGTTTGGCCATTGCCGATGACGATCAAGAGGGGGCCGCAGCCGTCGTGGTGATCCTCGACTCGCAGGGCAATATCATTCAAAAAATGGCCACCACGGTCGGCGGTTAAGGACCCCAATATGCAGCTCGACG
>CAITSG010000305.1 GCA_903894995.1 uncultured Burkholderiales bacterium | reverse complement strand
GGGCACGGGCTTGAGCACAGGGCGACCAGCGTCCTCGTAGACGGCAAAGAACTGGCTTTGCCCGGCCAGCAAGCGCGTGGCGGTGAGGGTGTCGTAGTTGTCTTTGGCGGTTCGCCCGATGCTCATTTGGCGCGCCCCGATCTCAAGCGACCCGGGCTCAATGCACAACTGGCTGTAGCCACCAGCGACCAAAGAGGTGTGGTACTGGCCGTTGACAAACACGCCTGTAGCCCCTTTGAGGCCCGAACTGTCAGCGCCTCGGTAAACCAGGATGCGGCTTTGGCTCGCTGCGGTGCCAAGGGGTGCACTGAAGGGCGAGCCCAAGACATCGATGCGGGCGTTGGCTCCGGCTTGGCTGGTTTCGATGGTGGTTTGCGCTTGGGCTGTGTTGGCCGCTCCCATCAAGGACACCCAGCTTGCCAGCATCCACAAAACAAAAGAACGCCCCACCGAAAGCTTCACCCAAGCCGAGCAAGCCGCTCGCAAGGAGCCAAATATCGGTCTGGGCAGCGGCAATGAGGTCAAGTGTTTCGAAATCATGGAATTAAAGGGAATGAATGACTCAAAAAGTGATGGCTAATTTGTAAACATAGTACCCAATAAGACTACAAAACGCCACTCGCCAATTGGAGTATTGTGTTGTTTTTGATGTATTTTTTTGTAAAATACAGCACATTTAAGAACTAACAATTTTGATTAGAGGTTTATAGGCTTCAATTTAATGGTTTTTGATGGTTCTAAAACGAAATCAACCGACTTGGCTGCGCATCATTTTGTTTTTGATGAATTTGTAAAATCCAATGAATCGGAACGCCGTGCAGTTGGCGGCGGTGGTGTTCCCTTGCCCGCCAATGGCATGGAGCCTGTGGGGTAGAACTGCCCGACAATCACGTCTTTGGCTTTTGACGTTTGAGAAGCGGCTTTTTTATGGCGATTCAATGGTTCCCCGGACACATGCACCTGACGCGCAAGGCCATCGGGGAGCGCATCAAAGACATCGACGTTGTCATTGAGATGCTCGACGCTCGTTTGCCGGGGTCGAGTGCCAACCCGATGTTGGCCGATTTGATTGACGGCAAGCCGGCCTTGAAAATCCTGAGCAAGCAAGACTTGGCGGACCCGGTACAAACCGCTGCTTGGCTGGACCACTACAACGCCCTGCCCGGCGTGAGCGCCTTGGGTCTGGACACCAGCATGGTTTCGCCTGCCAAGGCACTGATTGACGCCTGTCGCCAGCTCGCGCCTAACCGGGGTGGCATGGTCAAACCGATGCGGGTGCTGATTTGCGGCATTCCCAACGTGGGCAAGTCCACCCTGATCAACACCCTCAAGGGCAAGCGCGCTGCCAAAACCGGTGACGAGGCCGGTGTGACCAAGCTGGAACAGCGCATCACGCTGGCCGATGACTTTTATTTGTACGACACGCCCGGTGTGTTGTGGCCGCGCATCATCGTTGAGCAAAGCGGCTACAACCTGGCCGCCAGCGGTGCGATTGGCGTGAACGCGTTTGACGAGGAAGTGGTGGCGCTAGAGTTGCTGAATTACCTGATCCCCCATTACCCCCAGGCCATCACCGAGCGGTACAAGGTACAAGACGTGGTGGGTCACACCGACGAAACCCTGCTCGAAGCCATTGCCCGCCATCGCGGCGCGATCCAAAGCGGTGGCCGGGTCAACACCACCAAGGCGGCAGAGATTGTGATCCACGACTTTCGGGCCGCCGCATTGGGCCGTTTGACGCTGGAAACCCCCTCAGAGTTTGCCGCTTGGCTGGCCGAGGGCAAAAAAGCCGACGCCGAGCGTGCGGTGCGCAAAGAAGGCAGCAAAAAGGCCAAAAAAGCCATGAAAGACTGAACCCGCCATGCACCCGCACCACCCTACCCCCGACAAAGAGGCGATTGCCTTGCTGCCCGAATTTGAGCGACTGGGCCTGGACCAGATCAGCTTGGTGTGCACGGGCGCGCAAGCCATTGAGGCGCGTGCACAACTGCTGGCGGCCAAAGCCTGGGGCTTTGACACCGAGTCCAAGCCCACCTTCAAGGTGGGTGAGCAGTCAGACGGACCGCATGTTTTGCAACTGTCCACGCCCGAGCGGGCTTGGGTGTTTCAGCTGCACGAGCCCGAGTGCCGGGCGATTGCCGCCGATTTGCTGGCACAAGGGGGCATCGTGAAAGCCGGGTTTGGTTTGGGCGATGACCGCAAGCGCATCGTGCACAAGCTGGGCATTGAGCCGCAAGGCATTTTGGAGCTCAACACCATTTTTCGGGAACGCGGTTACCGCAAAGACATGGGTGTCAAAGGTGCGGTGGCGGTGCTGTTTGGGCAGCGTTTCATCAAATCCAAAAAAGCGGCGACCAGCAACTGGGCCAACGCCCGCTTGAGCGAGGCGCAGTTGGTGTACGCCGCCAATGACGCCTATGCGGCCATCAGGGTTTGGCAGGCCTTGGGGGCGTGAAGACTTATTCGGGCTTGACGCCCGCTTGCTGGGCCACCTTTTGCCAACGAGACAACTCTTCCTTGATGTAGGCCGAAAATTGTTCGGGTGGGGTGGCCACTGCCATGGCACTGAATTGCGAAAATTTATCTTTGACTTCAGCAGAAGCCATGACGTTGGTCAGGCCACGGTGTAAACGCTGGATAACGGCTTTGGGTGTGCCCGCAGGAACCACAATGCCCTGCCATGAACTGACATCAAAACCGGCATAGCCTTGCTCGGCCACAGTCGGCAGCTGGGGGGCAGACGTGGCGCGTTTTTCTGTGGTGACGGCCAAAGCCCGGGCCTTGCCCGCAGCCACTTGCGGGTAGATGCTGGAAATCGGGTCAAAAAGCACCTGAATTTGACCTCCGACCAAATCGGTGATGGCTGGCGCACTGCCTTTGTAGGCGATGTGGTTCATGCGAATGCCTGCGAGGCTGTTGAACTGCTCTACCGCCAAATGGATAGAGCTGCCAGCGGTTCCGTAATTCAACTTGCCGGGCTGACTTTTGGCCAACTGAACGAGTTCACCCAAGGTTTTGGCCGGGACAGCTGGATGCACGGTGATCAGCAAGGGTTGCACCGCGATCATGCTGACAGGGTCAAAGCTGGTGACGGGGTCATAGCCCAGCTTGGCAAAAGTAGCCGGGTTGATGGCCAGCGTGCTGATGTTGCCCATGATCAAGGTGTAGCCGTCGGCGGGTGCTCGGGCACCCAGCTCGGCACCAATGGCACCACTGGCACCCGCACGGTTTTCCACCACAATGGTCTGCCCCAGCTCGACGCCGAGTTTGACCGAGACAGTCCGAGCCACAATGTCGGTGACCCCGCCAGGCGGGAACGGCACGATCATGCGCAGAGGCTTGTTGGGGAAATCGGCCTGCGCCCAAGCCAAAGAGGTGCACAAGCCCAACACGATGGGCAATGACTTGAAAATACTTTTCATGAGAGGCTCTCCTGGTAAACAGATTCTCGGGGTGGGCAGTGCAAGCTCAACACCAAAGCGCCCTGTGCACCGGCTTGGCAAGCAGGCAGGGGCTCATCTCGGGACACAAAAAAGAGCTCCCATGGCTGCAAGGTTTGACCGGCCATCTCCAGTTGCCCTTGCAAAAGGAACACAAACACACCTTGACTGGCCACATGACGGGGCAACTGGATGTCTGCGTTGGCGGGCAACTGCAGATAGCCCACCCCCAGACCGTCGTCATCAAATGGATGCAAAGCCATGTACTGCCCTGGTTGAGCACCTGCGGGGGGATGGGACACATCCAAAGGTCCCACGGTCAAATGCCGTTTGGGGCCACGCACCATTTTTTCGCGGGCCTCGGTGGCGGGTATAAAGCCGGACTCGCACACGGGGCGGATGGTGAAGTACTTGATGCCCTGTTCCCCCGAAATCAAGGGACCATAACCGGTGTAGGCACCCGCGTAGTGCACCGTCACCGTTTGCAGGGCATGGGCACCAATGGTGCCATCGCCGTCGACAAACACCTGGAACTGGTTTTGACGGTGGAAATGTGACTCCAAGGTGCAATGGGGAGGTTGTTCGATCAAAGAGGCCGTTGGCGACAAGATAGGGTCGTCGCCAGACTCCAGCCACTCGGACTTGTAAAAGTGCTCGACCATGGTGGGCAGTTGTCTGCGCCGGGTCTGCCCGTGCGCTCGGGTTCCTATAGCGATCATCGAAAACTCCTGGACATTGAGCGCTTCAGTTTGGGCGCACTGTGGGCAAGGGGCAAGCTGAAATTGTCTTGTGGGGGACTTGTGAACACAGACTGTCTGTGTGTCGGTCCCCTGTTCCTCAGGCGACAGTTTTTCTACTTTTGAGCAAGCGGCCAAGGGTTTACGCGCGTGCCGTGCAGGGCTTGGATTTGTAGCATGCCAGCTGTTGTGACTCGCAGTGTCTTGCGAGCAGCCTGAAAGTTTTGCATGTCCAAAGTCATCATCACCTG
>CAITSG010000304.1 GCA_903894995.1 uncultured Burkholderiales bacterium | reverse complement strand
GTGGTGTGCGAGGCTTATCGCGACGAGGGCGTCGCTCCTACAGGGGACATTGCCCTGCATTTTGTGGGAGCCCCGCCCTCGGGGCGATGGGTTGTGGACTGCGAGGCTTATCGCGACGAGGGCGTCGCTCCTACAGGGGACATTGCCCTGCATTTTGTAGGAGCCCCGCCCTCGGGGCGATGGGTTGTGGTGTGCGAGGCTTATCGCGACGGGGGCGTCGCACCTACAAGGAAAAAGGCCCTGCCAACTTCGCAGGGCCGATTCAAGCATCAGGCCACGGGCACAAACTGGTAGCCGTTGCCTGAGGGCGTGATGGAGCCAAAGGCCGGGAAGGGGAAATGGAAACCACCGGCCATCATTTTTTCTTTGACCAACATGTCAAAAACACGGCGGCGGGTTTGACGCGCCATTTCGGGGTTCATGTCAAACAGCACGGCCCAGTCGGGGTTGCGGGCAAACAATGAAGGCACGTTGGTGATGTCGGCCACGTAGGCAAAGGACTGGCTCTCGGAGCGCACGGCAAACAAGGTGTGGCCGGGTGTGTGGCCAAAGGCTGCGACCGACTGGATGCCGGGGGCCACGGTGCTGCCGGGCTCGAACTTGACCAATTGGTCTGCGGTCAAGCCCGTCAGGGCACGTTTGACAGCCCCAAAAGCGCCTTGCATCTGCGCAGGCGCGGCCGCGATGCGGGCTTCGTCTGTCCAGAAAGCGTGTTCAGGTGCAGGCACATGCACGCGGGCATTGGGGTAGACCAGATTGCTGTTTTTGAAGCGCAAGCCGTTGATGTGGTCGCCATGGAAATGGCTCAGCACCACGTTGTTGATGTCCTCGGGCTTGAAACCGGCAGCGGCCAAGTTACCCAACAGTTTGCCGGTGGTGGGTGGGCCGTTGTCGGCAAAACCGGTGTCAAACAGGTAACGCTGGTTGCCGTTGACCAACAAAAACGGGGTGTAGGGCACGTCGATGTAATCGGTGGGCAGGTTTTGCGAAGCCAACAGGGCTTTGACCTGGTCCAGCGGCACGGCGGGCACGAATTCTTGACCCAAGGGGCGACGCACCGCGCCATCGTTGAGGGCAATGATTTCCATCGCCCCCAGCTTCATGCGGCGAAAGCCCACCGCAGGCAATTCGGGAGCGCCAAACTGTGGGGTGTTTTGCGACCAGACAGAGGAAAAAGTCAGCGCAGAGGCACCGGCCATGCCAGCACCCAAAAAATGACGACGGTTCAACATGCTTTGCATCCTTCAACAATGGGGTTGTCAGAATACGCGGCCCTTGCCGATGGCAAGCCTGAGGGTTGATTGCCCACGGTTGATGCGGGGGTATTGAGTGACACACGCCCCCCCACACAAGTGACAGCAATTATTTTCCACCTCAACCAAAATCACAGCTGTTGTTTTGGCCTTGTCACAAGAACCAGAATTGGCTTGACCTGCTTGTTGCATGAATGAAAGAGCGTGAATGAAAGAATTTGACATCGTGGTGCATGGCGCCACAGGTTTCACTGGCCGTTTGGTGATTGAATATTTACTCAAGCAACCATCCGGCCTGCGCTGGGCCATGGGCGGGCGCAGTGCCAGCAAACTGGCTGCCGTGCGTGACGAAGTGGGCGCACCCGCTGACACGCCTTTGGTGGTGATCGACAGCGAAGACCCGGCCAGCCTGCAGGCCTTGATGGCCCGCACCCGTTTGGTCTTGACCACGGTGGGGCCTTATCAGTTGTACGGCAGCGGCTTGGTCAAAGCCTGCGCCGAAGCCGGTGTCGACTACGTGGACCTGTGCGGCGAGCCGGCCTGGATGCGCCAGATGATCGACGCACACCATGCCGCAGCGCAAGCCAGCGGGGCACGAATTGTGTTCTCGTGTGGTTTTGATTCCATTCCCTTTGATCTGGGGGTGTTGATGCTGCAGGGCGAGATGCAACAACGATTTGGCACGCCCGCTTCACGCGTGCGGGGCCGTGTGCGCAAGATGAAGGGCACTTTTTCGGGGGGCACGGCGGCCAGCTTCAAGGCCACCATGGCGGCTGCTGCCAGCCAGCCTGGTGTGCTGGACTTGCTGAAAAATCCTTTCTCTTTGACACCGGGCTTTACCGGCCCCAAGCAGCCGACCGCGCACAAACCGATGGTCGATGAGGTGCTGGAGGTGTGGGTAGCCCCCTTTGTGATGGCGACCATCAACACCCGCAATGTGCACCGCTCCAACTTTTTGCTCAAGCAGGCCTGGGGTGCGGACTTTGTTTACGACGAAATGGTCATCACCGGCCCGGGCGACAAAGGCCAGGCTGTGGCCGAGGCGATTGCTGCGGATAAAAGCATGAGCGGTGCCGATGTTCTGCAACCCGGCGAAGGCCCTTCGCGGGCGGAGCGCGATGCTGGCTCCTACGACGTTTTGTTCATCGGCCACAACCTTGCAGGTCAGACCTGCCGCGTGAGCGTGCAAGGCGATCGCGACCCGGGTTATGGCAGCACCTCCAAAATGATCAGCGAAGCGGCCATCTGTTTGCTCCAAGACGCCCCCGAAACACCTGGCGGCATCTGGACCCCAGCCTCCAGCATGGGGCAACAACTGATCGATCGCTTGCAGGCCCATGCAGGCCTGACCTTTCGCGTGGAATAAGGATTTCTCATGTCAAAAGTCTGTCTGGTCATTGGTGCTGGTGATGCCACGGGGGGTGCGGTGGCCAGGCGTTTCGCACGCGAGGGTTACACCGTCTGCGCCACCCGCCGCACACTGGACAAATTAGAGCCCCTGTTGGCGCAGATCCGACAAGACGGGGGTGTGGCCCATGGGTTCGGGTCCGATGCGCGCAATGAGGACGATGTGATCGCATTGGTCGAACACATCGAAGCAAGCATCGGTCCGATCGAGGTGATGGTGTTCAACATCGGTGCCAACTCGCCCAACAGCATCTTGACCGAGACCGCGCGGCGCTACACCAAAATGTGGGAGATGGCCTGTTTGGCGGGTTTTCTCACCGGCCGTGAAGTGGCCAAGCGCATGGTCAGTCGAGAAGAATGGGCTGTGAGCGGCAAGGCCCACAAAGGCACGATCATCTTCACGGGCGCGTCCGCATCGCTGCG
>CAITSG010000303.1 GCA_903894995.1 uncultured Burkholderiales bacterium | reverse complement strand
CTGTGCAACACCAGCATTTGCAACTGGTGCTGCGTTTGCCACTGATGCATTAACCGTCACTGTTGAAACAGTGCTGCTTACTTTTCCGTCATTGACAACCAGCGAAGCTACGTATGCACCAGCAACATCTGCAGTGAATGTAGGCATTGCCGATGTTGCACTACTTAATATAGCTGTACTGCCAGCTGGTTTGCTTGTTAATGTCCAGCTAAATGTTAAAGCATCATTATTGGCATCGCTGCTGTTGCTACCGTTCAAAGTTACAGTTGCACCAACAAGAATGTTTTGTATTTGTCCAGCATTAGCAACTGGTGTCATATTCGTCGAAGAAGGTTCTGTGTTGGTTTCATTGCTACCACCTCCACAAGCTACCAGCAGTGCAACAGCAATTGCAGCCAACGTCAATTTGAAAGCTTTTTTCAACATTTGTCCTTTGATTATTACGGTTGTAAAAATTGCATTTTATAATTGTAAATGTATAAATAATAAAAACGAAAATAATTTAATCTACTTTGTGTTGTAATTATTTTATTTAAATAATTATAATTAAATTTTTACAAGAAACTATTTACAAGTCCGCTTTCTGTGTGCTCGACGTAAGACCCATCTGAAAAATTCAGTTCATTAAAAAAGTCAGCTTGAACCTCAACCTGACCGCCAAAAAAACACGCAAGCAACTGCTGTGTATGCAGTTCTGCCAGTGCTGGCGTCAATCTTCAAGCGCAGTTCTGCCAGTGTGACCGCCGCAATTTGTGCAAACGAGTGTGTTTGGTGTGCTAAACCCAGCCGCTGTCTGTATCTGGCTTCGTCATACAAGTCACAGGCACGGGCGATGGCGTGTTCTACGCTGGCTTTGCCTGTTGTCTGGCGGTGCCAAGTTCCATCATCAAGTTTGTAGCGGCATTGATAGAGCAGGCTGCGGCTGCGTCTGTACACAACCACTTCACCGTCTCGCAAGTGGAGGGTTTGTGGTTTTGCTGCTGCAAGTTCGGCAGTCCAGTGCTGTGCTGCGGGCTGTCGCTTGCCCACCAACGCCAGTTGTTTGACAAGCCTGCTCATTTTGGATGCTGGCTCAGCGTGTGTGCAAAGTGCTGGCAGCGTGTGCGTGTGGTTTCAAACGCCCATAAAAAAACACCCAGCACGCGAGCACTGGGTGTTTTGAGTTTGTAAGTGGTGGGACCAGCGGGGGTCGAACCCACGACAAACGGATTAAAAGTCCGCTGCTCTACCAACTGAGCTATGGTCCCAAACCAAGCTCTCTATTATAGTATGCCTTTCAGCCAAAACTGAGGCCTTGAATATTTTTACTGGGCTTGGCGTGCGGGCTTGCCTGGCTTGCTGGGCCGATCAACGGATTGATTTTGCCGACGGTGCAGATCAACATTTGAGCGGGGGAGTTGCCACCATCCGAAGCCAATCGTGTGTCTTATTTCAAGATTCCACTGAACGCTCTTTGAGGCCTTGTGGTCCTTTCCAGGCTCAAATGCTCTGGCTTTAGCTTGATCTGTGCATAAGCAAAGAACAAATCAATGGTTGGTCATCGCACATAAATGGTCACAATCTTGTGATTTCCCAGTCTGACTGAATTTCGAATCCTCTGATAGAAAATATAAGCATGGCCAAAACGACAAAAGATCAAGCCTTGACCGAGTCGGAAGAAGTGTTTGAAAAAGCGGCCGAGGTGTTTCGTGTCATGTCCGCCCCGATGCGCCTGCGCATCATCAGCGCTCTGTGCAACGGTGAAAAAAACGTGGGCGAGCTGCTCGCCGAGATCGACACCACGCAGCCCAATATGTCGCAGCACCTGAATACGCTTTACCAGGCCGGGGTGCTGGGCAAGCGCCGTGAAGGTGTGCAGATTTATTACCGCATCATCAATGACCGGGTGGTTACGTTGTGCCGTGCTGTGTGTGTGCAAATCGCCAGCGAAGCCGATTGAAAGAACAGCGTCAGTTTCGAGCCGGGTTTTCACGGGCTCGCATTGGATCATGATCCGGCTAATATTCATCTATAAGGAGTCACGAATGAAACGTCATCTGTTGCTGGTTACCGGTTTACTGGCCTGCACCCTGTCTTGGGCCGAAATCAAAGTGGTTTATCACCTGAGCGAAGGCATCCCCCAAGCTTCGCGTGCCATAGGCAACATCCGAAATCACTTGGCCGCAGACCCGACTGCCAAAATCGTGGTGGTCACCCATGGGCTGGGCATCGACTTTTTACTTGACGGTGCCACCAACCAGATGGACCAGCCATTTTCTGGCAGCGTCAGTGATCTGGTCAGCAAAGGCGTGGAGTTCCGTGTGTGCAACAACACCTTGGTGTCGCGCAAAATCTCGTCCGACAAGCTGCTGATGGAAGCCAAAGTGGTGCCCTCCGGTGTGGCCGAAGTGGCCAAGCTGCAGGCCAATGAGAAATTTGTCTATCTGCGCCCCTGATGGGCATTGAGGCGTTCGTTCGCCCCGTCTGTTTTTTTCGAGGAAAACCCATGAAGATTCAACACGCTTTGACAGCGGCCACCTTGGTCGCCTTGTCTGGCCTGGCCCAAGCCCAGGTCGATCCGCTGCATGTGCGCAGCTGGGCTGCATCTTGTGCGGCTTGCCACGGCACCGATGGCCGTGCGCAGCCGGGCATGATTTCTTTGGCCGGCGTGCCCAAAGAAGTCACCATTCAGAAAATGCTGGACTACAAAGCCGGTCGCGTGCCAGCGGCCACCATCATGCACCAGCTCGCCAAGGGCTATTCCGACGAGCAAATCGCCGCCATCGCGGGCTACTTTGCCGCCCAGAAGAACTAAGGAAAAACTGCCATGCAACGTCGTCATTTTTTGCAGACTGGCTCCGCTTTGGGTGCCATGGGACTGGTTTCGGGCTGTGCCTCCATCAGCGGTGGCAGCGGCCCCAAGGTGGTGGTCATTGGCGGTGGCTACTCCGGTGCCACGGCCGCCAAATACCTGCGCATGTGGTCTGAGCACAAAATCCAGGTCACCTTGGTCGAGCCCAACGATGCCTTCATGTCCTGCCCCATGTCCAACTTGGTCATTGGCGGCAGCAGAACCATCACCGAGATCACCACCCCCTATGACAACCTGACCAAGCGCCACGGTGTCAAGGTCGTCAAAGACCGCGTCAACAGCATCGATGCCGACAAACGCATCGTCAAGTTGGCGGGTGGTGCCGAGTTGACCTACGACCGCCTGATCGTCTCGCCCGGTGTGGATTTCATGTGGGAAACCTTGCCCGGCATGAACAAGGCGGGTGCCAAGGACAAAGTCATGCACGCCTGGAAGGCGGGCGAGCAAACCGTGACCCTGCGCAAGCAACTCGAAGCCATGCCCGACGGCGGCGTGTTCGCCATGTCCATCCCGCTGGCCCCTTACCGTTGCCCTCCCGGCCCTTACGAGCGCGCTTGCCAAGCGGCCGAGTACATCAGCAAGGCCAAGCCCAAGAGCAAGGTGCTCATTCTGGACGCCAACGACGATGTGACCTCCAAGGGCGCTTTGTTCAAAAAGGCTTGGTCGGAGCGCTACCAAGGCATCGTCGAATACCGCGGCAAACACAATGTGACCGATGTTGATGCGGCCACCAACACCTTGAAGTTCGAGTTCAACGACGACATCAAGGCCAGCGTGCTGAACGTGATTCCCACCATGCGTGCGGGTGACATCGCTGTCAACGCGGGTTTGGCCACGGCCAACAAGCGTTGGTGCGAAGTGGACTTCCTGACCTTCGAATCCAAAGCTGCCAAAAACGTGCACGTTTTGGGCGACGCGATACAGATCGCGCCGGGCATGCCCAAGTCGGGCCACATGGCCAACCAGCACGGCAAGACCTGCGCGGCAGCGGTTATTGCTTTGCTGATGGGCAAAGAGGTCAACCCCATGCCCATTTACAACAACACCTGCTACAGCTATGTCAGCAGCAAAGACGTGGTCCATGTGGCCAGCGTGCACCGCTACGACGCCGAAAAGAAAACCATGCTCACCGTGCCCGGGTCTGGCGGCTTGTCCAGCGCGGCCAATGAGCTGGAAGGTATTTACGCTTGGAGCTGGGCGCAAAACATCTGGGCCGACACCTTGGCCTGATGCGACCTTGAAGAAACGCCGCCGTCCAAAGACGTGCGGCGTTTTTTTCAGCTTTTTTTCGTGTTGGGCTTTCCTGACACATCCACTTGCGCTTGCCTGCCCCGTCCCCATTGCAAGGTGGTAACGGCCGATTGGTCACAATAGCGGACTATGGCTTTTTTCAAAAACATCCCCTACGAGCTGGTGCTGGGCTGGCGCTACACCCGCGCTGGCCGCGCTACCCGGCGTAACGGTTTCATTTCTTTCATTTCCGGGGTGTCCATGATGGGCATTGGCCTGGGGGTGGCGGCCCTCATCATCGTGCTGAGCGTGATGAACGGCTTTCAAAAAGAGGTGCGTGACCGCATGCTGGGTGTGGTCTCGCACATCGAGGTCTATGCCGCTGACGGTGCGGCCGTGGCCGATTTACCCGCCTTGCTGGCCCGCCTGAAGGCCAACCCGCAGGTGCTGGGTGCTGCGCCCTTCATCACCGCGCAGGCCTTGCTGGCCCGGGGTGAGGACATGAAAGGCGTGCTGGTGCGCGGCATCGACCCGGCGCTGGAGCCCGAGGTCAGCGATTTGTCGAATGACACCCAAGCCGGGGTGTTGCAAAGGCTCAAACCCGGCGACTTCAATTTGGTGCTCGGGCGCGATTTGGCCTACAACCTGGGCCTGCAAAGCGGCGACCCGGTGACGCTGGTGTCACCGTCTGGCCAAGTCACCCCCGCAGGCGTGGTGCCGCGCATGAAGCAAATGGGCGTGCTGGGCACGTTCTCTTCAGGGCACTACGAATACGACTCGGCGCTGGCACTGATGCACGTTGAAGACGCGGCCCGCATGTTCCGGCTGGAAGGCCCCAGCGGTGTGCGCTTGAAGCTGCGCGATTTGCACCAAGCGAGAGACGTGGCGCGCGAGTTGCAACTGGACTTGGGTCCCGGCTTTTTTGTGCGCGACTGGACGCAACAAAACAAAACCTGGTTTGCCGCCGTGCAGGTCGAAAAACGCATGATGTTCATCATCCTCACGCTCATCGTGGCGGTGGCGGCGTTCAACTTGGTCAGCACGCTGGTGATGACCGTCACGGACAAACGTGCCGACATTGCGATCTTGCGCACGCTGGGTGCCAGCCCGCGCAGCATCATGGGCATTTTTGTGGTGCAGGGCGCCACGGTGGGCGTGATCGGCACGATGAGCGGTTTGCTCTTGGGCCTGCTGGTGGCGTTCAACATCGACGTGATCGTGCCCGCGTTGGAGACCTTGTTCAACGCCAGCTTTTTGCCGCGCGACATTTACCTGATCAGCCGCATGCCCAGCGAGCCCCTGGCCAGCGACATTTGGCCGGTGGCCATCATTTCTTTGGTGCTGGCTTTTGTGGCCACGCTTTACCCCAGCTGGCGCGCCAGCCAGGTCAACCCGGCGGAGGCACTGCGTTATGAATAAGCTCTCTCTTCCTGAACTTCCTGAGCTACCGGACACATTGGGTTCTTTGGGCTCAGTGGCCACGGCGGCTTTGAAGGGGGGCAACGCTTTGGCCGGAATACGCCCACTCGGCGGTGGTGTTGTGCTGCAGGCCCAAGGCCTGACCAAGCGCTTCACCGAAGGCCGCTTGGACGTGACGGTGCTGCAAGGCGTGGACCTGTCCGTGCACGCCGGGG
>CAITSG010000302.1 GCA_903894995.1 uncultured Burkholderiales bacterium | reverse complement strand
CATGGCTAATTTTCGACAAGGCTGATTTGTGAAACCCAATCTTCGATCCCAGTTTGAAACATTGTCGTCTGCAGGCCTTGAGCAAAACCTTGCCCCCCTGCTGGCACCCAGTCCTCAGGAACCGGGTTTGCACTTGGATGAATTGAAAATACGAATACATCAGGAAATTTTGTCACGCATGGATTGGCAGCGGCTGGAAAATATGCCCGCAGATCGTTTACGGCCCGAGCTCAAAAAACTGACCGAAGAGCTCATGGTCAAGCACAAAATGGCCTTGAACGAGACAGAACGCCAAACAGTCATCCAAGCCATACAAGACGAGATGCTCGGCCTGGGACCCATCGAACCTCTCTTGGCTGACCCCAGCGTGTCAGATATTTTGGTCAATGGCCCCCACAAGGTGTATGCCGAACGACACGGCAAGATCGTGGCCACGAACATCCAATTTGAAGACGATGCCCATCTGCTGCGGGTGATTGACCGCATCGTTTCACGCATTGGTCGGCGTGTGGATGAAATGAGCCCCATGGTCGATGCGCGCTTGCCGGACGGCTCGCGCGTGAATGCCGTCATTGCCCCCTTGGCGCTCGATGGCCCCTTGCTGTCCATTCGCCGATTTTCCGTGATCCCTTTCACCATGCTTGACCTGATCCGAAGGGGCACACTGACCGAAGGAATGGCCGAATTCCTGCAGGGCCTGGTCAAAGCAAAACTGAACATGCTGGTTTCGGGCGGCACAGGCAGTGGCAAAACCACGCTGCTCAATGTCATGTCTTCCAGCATTCCTGCAGATGAGCGGATCATCACCATCGAAGATGCGGCCGAGCTGCAGTTGCAACAACCGCACGTCATCCGCATGGAATCGCGTCCACCCAACATCGAAGGCAAAGGCGAGATCACGCAACGAGACTTGCTGCGCAACAGTTTGCGCATGCGTCCCGATCGCATCATCATGGGAGAGGTGCGTGGGGCGGAGGTATTGGACATGTTGCAGGCCATGAACACGGGCCACGACGGCTCCATGACAACCATTCATGCCAACTCGGCGCGAGACGCACTGACCCGCCTGGAACACATGCTGGGCATGGCGGGACTCAAGGCCGAATCGAGGGCCATGCGCCAACAAATCAGCGCCGCATTTTCGGTGGTGATTCAAGTCTCTCGACTGTCGGACGGCCAGCGCAAAATCACCAGCATTCAGGAGGTCACCGGCATCGAAGGCGAAGTGATCACCATGCAGGAGATTTTCAAATTTGAGCAAACCGGTCTTAACCCGACCGGTGGCGTGCAGGGCCAATTCATGGCCACTGGCATTCGACCCCAATTCGCCCAACGTTTGTTGACACGCGGCATCGTCCTGAAGGATGCGCTGTTCGAACCTGCGAAGCGTTGGACTTGATCATGAGTGCGGCCTACATCACCTTTTTATCGCTGACAGCGATGTGCATCGGCGCGCTCGCTTGGGGCCTGCGAGACATTTGGCAACAATGGTTTGACCCCCGCTACAAAGCCTTGGCACAGCGTTTGGCATCTTCAGACCCAGCGATAGCGCATTCACCCTCGCTGAGTTTGCGACCCCGACGGCGGCTCAGTCAGTGGCCTTGGGCCGAGAATATTTTGCAAACCATACCGGGCATATCACAGCTGGACATTTTTTTGCTCCAAAGCGGCTTGAAACTGAGTGTGGGTCAAACCGCAGTTGGGGTCATGGCGCTCGTTTTGACCAGCCTCTTGGTCGGGCTGAGCCTGAACTGGCCTGCTTGGCTGGTGTGGTTGTTTTCGCCCCTGGGTGTCGTGCTGCTGTGGACCCTCTTGAACCACCACCGAACTCAGCGCATGGACCACATCGGCAACGCCCTGCCCGATGCCCTGGACCTGATTGCACGGTCCATGCAAGCAGGACATGCCTTCATCAGCGCCCTGCAAATTGCGGCCAAAGACAGTCCAGCGCCTTTGTCCACAGAACTGCGCAACGTGTTCGATGAAATCAATTTTGGGGTCAGCAGCTCGCAAGCCTTGCAATCCCTGTCCAACCGGGTGGCCAGTGAAGACATTCGGTACTTTGTGGTGGCCGTCATCATCCAAAGCGAGACGGGCGGCAACTTGGCCGAGGTCCTTCAAAACACCGCCCAGCTGATTCGCAAGCGTCAAAAAATCGCAGGTCTTGTCCGTGTTTTGTCTGCTGAAGGCCGCATCTCTGCTGTGATTTTGTCGGTCATGCCCTTTGCATTGGCGGCCTTGATGAGCCTGCTCAGCCCCGGTTTCATCTCCAAACTCTGGACCGATCCCACAGGCTTAAAAATGGTTTACACCTCTTTGTGTTTGATGGTCGTGGGCATTTTCTGGATGTGGCGACTGATCAAGATCCGCGTTTGATGACTGATTTAGAAGGATGGCCATGAGCTCTTTTTCCTTTGTGTTCGTGGCGATTGTTTTTGCTTTGACGCTGAGCCTGAGTTTGGTCATGTTGAGTCTTTGGCTGCCCAAGCCCGGACACGAACGGCTGGCGCAGCTGATGAACGCCAACAAGCCCACTCCCAACCTTGCATGGGGCCGCGCCAAAAATCGATCAATGTTGGCCTTGCTGTGGTTCAGCCCTTGGGCAGCCAGTTTTTCGGGGGGCTCTTCTGATGCGCCAAGTGATGCGCCTTCGGCCCTGAAACGGCAGTTTGCGCAAGCCGGTTGGCGCACATCCACAGCTCTGCAAATTTATTTCACCAGCAAAACTTTGCTGACACTGCTGCTGCCAGCCGTGGCGTGGCTGGTGATAGCGGGCAACTCATGGCCCTTGGACACCATGGTGCTGACCAGTTTGCTCATTGCTTGCGCTGCGGCCGGTTATTACTTGCCCAATCTGTTCGTCAAGATGCGTGTTCAACGCAGGCAGTTGGCTTTGCTGCATGCCTTTGCAGATGCCTTGGATTTGCTGCGTGTGTGTGTGCAAGCCGGTTTGGGACTGGACGCCGCCATGGAGCGCGTCGGTCGTGAAATGCGTTATGCGCGCCCCGAATTGTCAGAGGAATTTGCCTTGACTGGACTGGCCCTTCGGGCAGGCTCTTCACGGGCAGAAGCACTGCGCAGCTTGTCTGAGCGCGTCGGATTGAAAGACATTGACGCCTTGGTCTCGGTCTTGATCCAGGCAGATCGTTTTGGCTCCAGTGTCTCGGACTCTTTGCTGGTCCATTCCGATGCCTTGAGATCGCAGCGTCGTTTGCGGGCCGAAGAAGCTGCGGCCAAACTGCCGGTCAAATTGCTCATCCCACTGATTTTTTGTGTATTTCCGTCCTTGCTCACGGTTCTTGTAGGTCCCGTTGTTGTGACACTGTCCAAGCAATTTTCCAGAGCGGCGGGCAGCTGAGCTTGGCAAAACGGCAGGATCGAGCGCTTGTTTGGCACGCTCAATCCGTTGCTCAGGCAACTGGTCATTCCCCATGGCGGTACTCTGCAAAACGCACTCGATGAATTCAAGGTTTTCTACAACCAGGTCAGGCCCCACCAGAATCTTAATGGGCTCAGACCAGCTGACATCCGGCAAATGCCGATCAAGGAAGTGAGGCCAGTGCAAGCCCTGGCCGGTTTGATGCGCGGCTACTGGATCAGGCGGTAGATCGCTTCAAGCAAGACTTCAAACCAACGCCAACAACACTTTCCGCATCGGTCAGGGGCAATGCCTGCGTGTGTGTGTCGGCTTTTGCAGGAAAAGCAGGCACAGCGCAAAACTAAAGAGTACTGCAACCCCATCAAAAACCAGCCCCGACAGGTTGATTTATGAAAAAACAGGGCTTGAAATTCAACGCCAAACGTGTTGTGGACACTCGGACATGACAATGCGTTGCATGGGGAACCTACAAAGAGATTGACCGAGGCGGCGATATACGATTATCGTATAATTTAACAAGCCGATGGCTTAATCGGCTTTTGCACAGTTGCTTCTGTTGTGGAGAGTACCCATGAGCAAACGAAAGACACCCGTGATGCAAAGCTTTGGTGAGCGCATCGCGCAATTGCGCAAAACCGCTGGTTACACCCAGGTGGAGTTTGCTGTTGAGCTGGACATTACCCAGCGCATGGTGGCTTACTACGAGGCACCTGATGCACAGGCTCCGGCCCATTTGTTACCGCAAATGGCCACAGTGCTGGGGGTGAGCGTGGATGTGCTCTTGGGTTTAAGTGAGCAGCGTACCCCCAAGCGAATTGCCACCAACCGCCTAGAGCGCAGGTTATTGGAGATCGACAAGTTCGACCCCAAGGCCAAGCGCCAGATCACGCAGCTACTGGATTCGTTCATTGAGGCTGAAAAGCTGAAGCAACAAATGAAGGCGCGCACCAACCCAGCCACAAAACCGCGCATACCGCGCAATCAACCATCCAACGCCCAGGAGGCCCAAGCATGACCATGCTTCAAATTGAATTGCCCGATAGCACCGCACAGGCAGCACGCGCTGCGGGCTTGCTGACACCGCAGGCTCTAGACCGGCTGCTGACAGAGGCACTGCGCAGGCGCGAAGCGGCCAATTCGCTGCTGTCGATTGCCGATCGCGTAGCCACCGCAGGCATTGCGCCCATGACCATGGAAGAAATTAATGCCGAAGTAAAGGCCGCGCGCAATGAGCGCGGGCCGTTGAACTGAACCCAATGCGCGCAGTTATTGATACAAATGTGCTGTTATCCGCTTTGCTGTGGGGTGGCACACCGCATGCACTCATGGAGCATGTGCGCAATGGAACGGTGACGCTGATCAGCAGTCCAGCACTATTGGGAGAACTTGCCCGCGTGATTGACCGCCCCAAGTTCGATGTGATTTTGCTGCGCACCAATACGTCAAGGGCGCAGACGTTGGCCGAGGTGCGGCTATTGGCGGAAGTGATTGATCCGCCACCCCTAACGAAGCAGGTGTGCCGCGACAAGGATGATGACGCGGTGTTGGCGCTGGCCATTGCCGCGCAGGCCGATATCGTGATCTCGGGCGATGATGATTTACTGTGCCTGGCAAGATTTGAGGGAATACCGATATTGACGCCCGCACAAGGCTTGCAACGGGTGCTGGAGTCGCTTTAAACGGCACCACTCTAAGCCGCACCCCAGGTGATCACAGTTTGTGATCACCTTTCAGAAACTGCCCAAACGCCCCTGTCTCTACTGCAGAGGCCATGGTGGCGTCATGCCTGTGGCTACCCCCCTGCCCCTGCCGCATACCCCCGAGGGGCCTGCAAATCACACGGTGGCTAACCCCGGTCTGGCCCGCCGACTGGAAGAAGGCGCGATTGACCACGTCTGAGTAATTGATGCGTT
>CAITSG010000301.1 GCA_903894995.1 uncultured Burkholderiales bacterium | reverse complement strand
GTTCACGATCACCGGCCCCTGCCCTTGCGGGTTGACTTGGCAACCGATCGCCTCAAACCAGTCGATGCGCAGCGTCTCCATGTAGCGAAAGTACAGCGTGTTGTTGACGTGGCCCATGGCGTCCATGTCACCCCAGCGGATGGGGATCACCAACTCAAAAACCTGCTTTTTGTGCTCTGGCAATGCCAATTTCATGGCTTGGCCCTCACACCGCAAATCCGTCGTCGGCAGCAATCACCGCGCCATTGATGAAATGGCTTTGGTCGCTGGCCAGCAGCATCAACAAAGCGTCCAGGTCTTGCGGCTGGCCCACGCGCTTACGCGGCAGCATGCTGATGAGTTTTTGGCCCTGCTCGGTTTGCCAATGGTGGTGGTTGATCTCGGTGTCGATGTAACCGGGGCAAATCGCGTTCACGTTGATGCCAAATTTGCCCCACTCCACCGCAAAAGCCTTGGTCATCTGGATCACGGCCGCCTTGCTCATGCAATACACGCCAATTTGCGGCAAGACTTTCAGGCCCGCCATCGAGGCGATGTTGATGATGCGACCACCGGTGAAGCTGCCCGGAGCCGCCCCCTTGGCACGGGCCAGCATGCGTTTGCCCACCTCTTGCGCCACAAAAAAGGCACCACGCACATTGGTGTTCATGATGAAGTCGTAGTCTTCTTCCGTCACATCCTGGATGCGCTGGGTGGTGCTTACGCCCGAGTTGTTCACCAAAATGTCGATGCTGCCCATCTCGGTTTCGGCGTGGGCTACGGCGGCGGCAATGCTGTGGCGGTCTGTCACGTCCATCTCGACCACATGGGCGTCGCCCCCTGCGGCCTCGATCTCGGCGCGCAGGTCTTTGAGTTTGTCCATGCGGCGGCTGGCCAGCACCACGCCCGCCCCAGCTGCAGCCAGGGTTTTGGCAAATTGCGCCCCCAAACCACCTGAAGCGCCAGTGACCAAGGCCACGCGGCCGGACAAATCGATTTCATAAGCCATGACAACTCCTTCAAGAATGAAGCCCTGCGGGCAAAAACGGTTGACGCCATTGTGCGGGGCAAGTCGGGCAGAGCCGCATAAAATGAGTCACACGCCCGACAGCACAGTGCCGAGGCATTTGTTTTGACCCCTTGTATTGAAGAGAAGTTCATGAGCCCCGAAGAAATCCTGAGCACCTACGGCCCCCGCGAATCCATGGAATACGACGTGGTCGTGGTCGGCGGCGGCCCTGCGGGCCTGTCCACGGCCATTCGCCTCAAGCAACTGGCTGCTGAAAAAGGCCAAGATGTGTCGGTGGTCGTGCTGGAAAAAGGCGGCGAGCCCGGCGCACACATCTTGTCGGGCGCCATCATGGACCCCAAGGCCTTGACCGAACTCTTACCCAATTGGAAAGCGTTGGGCGCCCCGCTCAACCAGCCCGTGACCGACGACGCCTGGAGCTTTTTGAGCGAAACCGGCGCCACCCGCACCCCCGGTATCTTCTTGCCCGAGTGCGCGCAAAACCACGGCAACTACATCATCAGCCTGAGCAATTTCACCCGCTGGCTGGGCCAGCAGGCCGAGAACCTGGGCGTGGAAATCTTCCCCGGCTTCACCGCTGCCGAAGTGCTCTACAACGACGACGGTTCAGTCAAAGGTGTGGCCACCGGCAATATGGGCGTGGGCAAAGACGGCGAGCCGACCGAGAGCTTCCAGCTCGGCATGGAACTGCACGGCAAGTACACCGTGTTCGCCGAAGGCGCACGCGGCCACCTGGGCAAGCAGCTGATCGCCAAATACAAACTGGACGCAGGTCGCGATCCGCAGACCTACGGCATCGGCATCAAGGAAGTGTGGGAAATCGACCCGTCCCGCCACACACCTGGTTTTGTCATGCACACCGCCGGCTGGCCCATGAACAACGACACCTACGGTGGCGCTTTCATGTACCACATGGAAGACAACAAAATCGCCATCGGTTACGTGGTGGGTCTGGATTACGCCAACCCCTGGCTCAGCCCCTTTGAAGAGTTCCAGCGCTGGAAGACCCACAACAACATCAAGTGGTACTTCACCAACGACAAGGGCGAAGTCAATGCCAAGCGCATTGGCTACGGTGCACGCGCCATCACCGCTGGCGGCTTGATGAGCCTGCCCAAAACCGTGTTCCCTGGCGGTGCCTTGGTCGGTTGTGACGCCGGTTATCTGAATGTGAGCCGTATCAAAGGCAGCCACGCCGCCATCAAGACCGGCATGCTGGCCGCCGAAGCGGCTTACGACGCATTGCAGTCAGGCCGCCAGCACGACGAGTTGAGCGCTTACCCAGAAGCTTTCGAGAAGAGCTGGCTTTACACCGAGCTGAACAAATCACGCAACTTCAAGACCTGGTTCAAGCAGGGCCTGACGGTGGCCACACTCATGAATGGCTTCGAGCAATTCGTGCTGCGTGGCCACATTCCTTGGACGCTGCGCCGCGACAAAGCGGATCACACCTACCTGAAGCCCGCGGCCGAGTGCGAGAAGATCGAGTACCCGAAACCGGACGGCAAGCTGACCTTTGACCGCTTGAGCAGCGTGTTCATCAGCAACACCAACCACGAAGAAAACCAGCCAGCCCACCTGACGCTCAAAGACGCTTCGGTGCCTGTCAGCATCAACTTGGCCAAATACGCCGGCCCTGAGAGTCGCTACTGCCCTGCTGGCGTTTATGAGTTCGTGAAAAACGAAGACAACTCCGACCGCCTGCAGATCAATGCGCAAAACTGCGTGCACTGCAAAACCTGCGACATCAAGGACCCGACACAAAACATCGTCTGGGTCACACCCGAAGGTGGCGGCGGGCCCAACTACACCGGCATGTGAAGCCGACACCCCTTTCAAGAGGCCCGTCAGGGCCTCTTTTTTTGGGGCGACTCACTGGGGCAGGTCCGTCACCAAGGCATCACCACCCCCGCGAAAACCCTAGTCCAAATGGCCAATGATCACACCATAATCAACTTGTATGACAAATTGATCCGCAACTTGTCGTCGTCCACCGATCCACGAGGAGCTTTCGAATGAAATTGAGCAAACTGATGTTGGGCCTGAGTTTGGCCGTAGGTGTCATGGCCACGGCCTCTGCGCAAGTCACCATGCGCAACAGCATCTCTGTCGGCCAGAACTCCCACCAGGGTGAAGCCATCGACACCCTGTCCAAAGAGGTTGAAAAGCGCACCAATGGGCGCATCAAGATCCAGAACTTCTACTCGGGCTCTTTGGGTGGCGAGCGCGAATCCATCGAATCCGTGCAACTGGGCACACAAGAACTGGCCACCACATCGACCGGCCCCGTTCCCAACTTTGTGCCTGAAGCCCGTATTCTGGACGTGCCCTTCCTTTTCCGCGACAAAGCACACGCACGCGCCGTGCTGGATGGCCCCATTGGCCAGGAACTCCTGACCAAATTTGACGCCAAGGGCTTCAAGGCCCTTGCCTGGGGTGAAAACGGCGTGCGCCACATGACCAACAGCAAGCGTGCGGTCAACGAGCCTGGTGACCTCAAGGGTCTGAAAATGCGCACCATGGAAAACCCCGTGCACGTCGCGGCCTACAAGAGCTTGGGCATTGTGACCACCCCCATGGCTTTCCCTGAAGTGTTCACCGCTTTGCAACAAGGCACTGTGGATGGTCAAGAAAACCCGCTGTCGGTGATCATGGCCGCCAACTTTGACCAAGTGCAAAAGCACCTGACACTCACAGGCCACGTTTATTCGCCCGTGGTGATCCTGATGAACAAGGGTTCTTTCGACAAACTCAGCGCAGCTGACAAGCAAATCTTCCTTGACTCGGCCAAAGAAGCCGTCAAGGTCAACCGTGCCCGCGTGGACAAGGACGATGCCAACGGTGTGGCCGAGCTGCGTAAAAAAGGCATGACCATCATCGAGAACGTGGACAAGTCCAAGTTCGTCGCCACCATGGGCCCGGCCATGGCCGAGTTTGAAAAGCAGTTCGGCAAAGCCAATTTGGACCGCATCCGCAATTTCAAGTGATTTGAAGCTCGTCAAAACGCCCGCCTGTCTTGCATGGGCGGGCGTTTTTGATTTTGTCGTGAAGGAATATTTATGCGTTCGCTCTATCTGAGCATAGAGAAGTGGACCACCGCTTTTTCGATGCTCGTGGCCTGTTTGATGCTCGCCTTGGCAGCCTGTTTGGGCATGCTGCAAATTTTTACCCGCTTTGTGCTGGAGACGCCCATTGAATGGACCGAAGTCATAATCCGCTTCAGCCTGATCTGGATGGTCTTCATGGGCATCCCCATGGCCTTTCGTCAGGGCGCGATGGTCAGCGTGGATGTGCTTTACCGCTGGAGCGGCCCCCGTATGAAAAAAGTCCTGGACACCGCTGTGGCCTTGGCCGCGCTGACCTTGGTCTGCATCATCATTTGGTGGGGTTGGGACTATGCCAACAGAGGCAAGGTTCAGTCCATGATCGGCTTGGAAGACGTGTCCATGTTTTGGGCTTACATGGCTTTACCCGTGGGCGCATGTTTCAGCGTGATCAGCATCATCGGCAATTGGCTCGATCCCCAGCGCCTTGAATTGGAGACCGCACAATGAGCGTCGTCATGCTTTGCACCATGGTGCTGTGCTTTGCACTCACCATCTCGGTGGCCGTGTCCATTGGTTTGTCGGCGATTGTCGGCATCCAGATTGGCAATGCCAACATGCTTATCTCCGTCAAGGAGATGTTCAACTCGATCAACAAATTTCCGTTGGCCGCCATCCCCTTCTTCATCCTGGCGGGCAACATCATGGAAACTGGCGGCATCTCGCGCCGCTTGGTGGAGTTTGCCAAGAGTATCGTCGGCGGTGTGCAAGGCGGCTTGCCCATGACCTGCGTGCTGACCTGCATGATTTTTGCGGCCGTCTCGGGCTCATCGGTGGCCACCACGTTTGCCATCGGTGCTATCCTGATTCCAGCACTCATCAAACACGGTTACCCCACCACCTATGCAGCTTCTTTGCAAGCCACATCGGCCGAGTTGGGCGTGATCATCCCGCCCTCGATTCCCATGATCCTGTACGGCGTCAGTGCCGAAGTGTCGATTGGTGAATTGTTTATCGCCGGTTTTGGGCCAGGCCTGTTCATTGGCGTGGCCTTGATGTTCTGGGTTTGGGTGTATTGCAAATACAAAGGCTGGGGCAAAAACGATGGCGACGGCCGTTTGAGCTTTGGCAAGGCTTCTTGGCAAGCGGGATGGGCGCTGCTGATGCCTGTCATCATTCTGGGCGGTATTTATGGCGGGGTGTTCACGCCTACCGAAGCTTCTGCAGTGGCGGTCTTTTACGCCTTGATCGTCGGCATGTTCATTTACCGCGAAATCAAGCTGAAAGACCTGGCTGTGATCATGCGCAAGTCCGTGCTGTCCAGCGCGGTGATCATGTTCATCATTGCCAACGCCGGTTTGTTCGCGTTCTTGATCACTCGCGCGGGCGTGCCGGAAGCGATTGGCCATTGGTTGCAGGACATTCTCCAGTCACCGTTCTATTTTCTTTTGGGCGTGAATGCAGCTTTGTTCTTGATCGGCATGTTCATCGAGACCAGCGCCGCCATCATTGTTCTGGCCCCCATCCTCGCCCCCGTGGCAGTTCACTTCGGCATCGATCCAGTGCATTTTGGTTTGATCATGGTTGTCAACCTCGCTCTGGGCATGATCACACCGCCTTTTGGGGTGAACTTGTTTGCAGCGTGCACGGTAGCGCGAATCTCGCTGGACCGGATGATCAAGGACCTGATCCCCTTCGTGCTGGTGATTCTGGTCTGCCTGATGGTGGTGAGCTATGTGCCTGCCCTGTCTTTGACATTGCGGGATTTGGTGTACGCCAAATAAAGCCCAACACAGGGGGCAGCGCTTTTGCGTCGTCAGCCCTGTGCCTGCTCCAAAGAGGCCAACGGCAAAGCATTCAGCTCTGCCCTGGCCTCTTTCCATGTGGGGTAATGCAAGTCCAGCAGCGCCGCAAAGCGCTCGCTGTGGGTGGGCTCCAGCAAGTGGGCCATTTCGTGAACGACCACGTATTCCAGCAAATCTTTGGGCTTTTTAACCAATTCCGTGTTGAGCCGTATGTTGCCAGCCGAGTGGTTGCAGCTGCCCCATTGGGTTTTCATGCGCTGCAAAAAGTAACCCGACACCTGCACACCCAAGCGCGGCTGCCATTTATCAATCAAGCCCGGCAGCACATCGTGCAACAGCCGCTTGTGCCACTCGTGCAGCACCTCGGCACGTTTGGCAGCATCGCTGCCCGGGCGCACATGCAAGGTGATGCGTTTGTGATCCAGCGTGACAAAGGCCTTGCCCTCGTCTTCAACGACATTCAACAAATGACGCCGACCCCAAAGGTAATGGCTCTCGCGCTCTACATACTGGCGTGGAGTTTCCCGGGCCTGCGCACCCAGCGTGGCCTGTTGCTGCCGAATCCAGCTCAGGCGAGTGATGGCATAAGCCCGCGCCACCTCGGGCCGGGTGCCTAGCGGGGCCACCAGAGACACCTGTCCGTCAGGCGGGTGTACTGTCAAGTGCACGTTCTTGATGGCCTTGAACGCCACCGAGATCGTGATGTCACCCAGCTCGATCACATCGGTCATCAATAAGCCGCTTGGTTTTTGACGATGTCAAACACCGCCAGAGTCGCCTCACGGCCCTTGCCCAGTGTTCGGTGGATGGTGTTGAGCACCACGCTTTCTTTGACCTGGTCACCACGCCAGCCCGCAGGGGCTTGGGCTTTGATGGCAATGTCCAGGCGCAAGGCCATTTGTGCACGCTCATCGCCATATTCCGGCCTTGGCTCTGCCGCCTGCAACTCTTCCACATCGGCCTGCAGGATATTGATCAAGTTGTTGTAGAGCACCGTCGCTTCACGGTTGCCCTGCAAGACTTGCGGCAAACCCGAATCTGACTGCCCTTTGGCCAGCTTCTTCACCAGCACCTCCGCATTGCGCAAGAACGCTTCATAAGCCTCGGTGTCGTCACGCTTTTGCTTGATCAAATCGTCCAACAACTTAGACATCTGGTCATAAAAACGCGGATCGGTCAGGCGGTCGCGAATGATGGTTTTGCGCACGTTGTTGATGATGCCCTCGGCAATCGAATCCCGTGACGCCTTGCCCTTGGCATTGAGCTTTTGGGCAATCGCGTCGTGAATGCCGGTTTTGATGATCAAGTCGGTCAACGACAAGTTTTCCAGGTCTCCCAACACATGGGCTGAATCGGCCTGAATGTAGGTGTTGATCAAGTGCCGCATGTCGGCCTCGTAAGGCTTGATGTCAAATTCCTCACCCGAGTGCATCTTGATGGCCTCACGCACCTCGGCGTAAAAATCAGCCTCTTTTTGCAGGGCCTGCACATCGGCAGGCGAGTAACCCGCTTCGGCCAGGTTTTGCGCCAAATCGGCATAAGCCCGAACAAAGGTCGACACCGACTTGTAAAACGTGATGCGCAGCGGCTCGGTGTTGGTCAGCGCCTCGGGGTCGCTGGCATGGCCGCAGAAATAGTGAATGAACTGCTCAATCTCTTTGGGCGAAGGCACGGGCGCACACAAATAGCTCAGCGCCTCGCGTGCTGCGTCGAGCTTGGCTTTGCCTTCTTTGAGCCAGTCCTTCACGATCACGTTGCCGTCATCGCCATCGGTGTCGTCAATGTCC
Source organism: uncultured Burkholderiales bacterium (assembly GCA_903894995.1). Taxonomy (GTDB): domain Bacteria; phylum Pseudomonadota; class Gammaproteobacteria; order Burkholderiales; family Burkholderiaceae_C; genus Limnohabitans_A. The sequence goes on along the minus strand of CAITSG010000301.1, from coordinate 5,326 downwards.
AGCTCGTCAGACGTGTAGACCGCAATCGCGTTTTGCACGTTCTGGAACAGCTCTTTGTAGTCAACGATGTGGCCGTAATCCTTGTCCTCACCATCCAGGCGGTTGGTGCGGCAAATGGCCTGAAAGAGGTTGTGGTCCCGCAGTTCGTTGTCCAGGTAAATGTAGGTGCAGCTGGGTGCATCAAAGCCCGTGAGCAGCTTGCTCACCACAATTAACAGCTTCAGGTTGGCAGGCTCTTCGATGAAGCGGCGCTTCATCTCATCTTCGTACTGCTTGGTCGTTTGGTCTTTGGCCAGCACATGCTGGGTGTAGGTGTCGAACTTGTAACGCTCATCGCTCTTGGGCGGCTCGCGAGAAATGGCGTTGTGGTTAGGCTGGTACGAAGTGATGATCCCGCAGTAATCACCAAAGCTCGTGTTCCTGAACAAGCGCAAATAGTGACAGGCATCGTAAATGGAAGCAGCCACCAAAATGGCCGTACCCCGGTTGTTGTCCAGTCGGGGCTTCACGCCAAAGTCGTGAATGATGTCGGCCACGATCCGGCCCTTGCGCTCGCCCGCGCTCATCAGGCTTTCCATCGTCGCCCAATGGCGGCGCAACTCAGATTTTTTGTAATTGTTCAGCCCACGGGTCTTGGTTTCAAACCAATCGTCCACCGCCTTTTTGTGGGTCAGCTGTTGCGGCACGGTGCGGGCTTCGTATTTCAGGTCCAGCACCACCTTGTCTTCCACCGCTTGGTGAAACTTGTAGGTGTGGATGTAGGTGCCAAAAACATCGCGTGTGGTTTGCTTGTCTTTGCGCAGCAGCGGCGTGCCGGTAAAGCCAATGAACACGGCCGAAGACAGCCAGCGCTTCATCTGCTTGTTCATGTCGCCACCCTGGGTGCGGTGGCATTCGTCCACAAACACATAAAAGCGGCCCTTCACGGGTGGCGGATCGCCCTTCAGGTCGGCGGCATCAAACTTGTGGATCAGGGCGCACATCAAACGCGGCGCAGGCTGCGACAGCATGTCCACCAACTCGCGGCGACTGGTGATGCGTGGCGACGGCGCATCGGCACTGATGACCCCAGCGTTTTTCATCACCCCTGTTATCTGCTTGTCCAGTTCGTCCCGGTCGGTCACGATCAGCACCCGGGCATCGGGCTCGTTTTCCAAAATCCACTTGGCCAGCAGCACCATCAAAATGCTCTTGCCGCTGCCCTGGGTGTGCCAAATCACGCCGCCCTCGCGCATCTTGATGCGCAACTGCGCCGCCTTGATGCCCTCGTATTGGTGCAGGCGCGGCACCTTCTTTTGGCCCGCGTCAAACACCACAAAATTGCGCATCAAATCCAGCAAACGAGTGGGCTCGCACATTTGCGCCAAAGGCTCGTCCAACAAACTGCCCGCAGCCAAATCGCTGGCCGCGCCCGGCATGCCTGGGGTGTGGTGCTTCCACTCCACATAAAACTTCTCAGGCGTGCCCGCCGTGCCATAACGCAAGCCCTGCGAGTCGTTGCCCGCCAAGGTCAGCTGCACCGTGCTGAAAAAGCTTTGGTTAAAGATCGGCTCTTGGTTGGTGTTGAGCTGACGAATGCCGTCGGCCACCTCCACCGAACCACGCTTGAGCTCCAGCACCACCACGGCCATGCCGTTGATGTACAGCACCACGTCGGGGCGGCGTTCGTGCCCACCTTTGAGCGTGACCTCTTGGGCCAAACCAAAGTCATTGGCCTGCGGGTTGGCCCAGTCAATCAGGTGCACCGTCTCGTGCGCAGCCCCTGCGGCCACCTGCACGGGCACGCCATAGCGCAGCAGCTGGTAAGTGCGCAAATTGGCCTGGTACAGCGTGATGCCCGTCACATCGGTCGCCGCTTGCAACTTGGTCAAGGCCTGCGAAATATGAGCCGCTGAATAACCCCGCTTTTGCAGGCTGACCCGCAACAGGTCCAACTCAACACAGCGGTTACCCTCGCGCTGGCTCCAGTCGCCCAAATAGGCGTAACCCAAGCCACCTTGGGCCACGGGCCGGGTGATGCGCTCGACCACGCGGTTTTGTGTGACCCGTTCGGGCCGCAATGCTGTGCTCACGCTGTTATCCTTTTTGTATTCATTTCGTCGCCACCCTTTTCAGCCAACAAACGCAAAAGGTGGCACTGCCACCCCTCCCTTGCGTTTCGTTAAAATCCATTCACTCACCACCCCCACCAGCCCTATGCTCAAAACCACCGAACCCAAGCGCAAGCAGCCAAGCCTGAAAGCTTTGTTGCGGTCTGTGGCGAGCTCCACTGCGGTGGAAACAGGCCAATCTGTGGCGCAAATTGAGCAAAAACTGCAGCGCTCCACACAACGCTTCGCGCACATCAAGTTGGCTCGCTGAGGTTGCTGTCTCCCGCATTCATCGCTTCGCGCACGAATGCGCACATCGGCGCATAGTTCCCAGCAAAACCGGCGTGAATCGCTGCAATGTAATCGGGCTTACGTCGCTCCCACTCGCTGTAATCCAGTGGCGCATGATCTGCCTGCACCGCCATGACATCTGCCAACAATCGCGACAAGCGGCCGTTACCCTCTCTGAACGGGTGAATCAGGATGAATTCCACATGCGTGACAGCAATGGCCTCAACCAATTCCGCATGTGAAAGCTGATCGCACGGCGTCCAGCGGGCCAGGAAATTACGCTCAAAATCACTGAGCAAGCGAGGGATTTGTGCAGCAGCCGCAAACGCGAAACCACCCTTTCCCATATTGACAGAGCGCTCTTGCCCCGCCCACGTATAGACATTGCCCAGCCAAAGACGATGCCAGTCTTTCAAATCTTTCACGCACAGCGTGCGTTCGGGCAAGCCGTGAACCAGTACCTCCTCGTAGAGTTGCAAAAGCAACTCCAACTCCAGTTCGTCCATGTCGGCCACCGAATGGATGCTCACCAGATTGCGCAACACCTGACCGTCAGAGCCGGGCTCAAACTCACCCTCGGCCCCTGAAACGCGGTAGCGATTGCTCATGGTGCATCTCCTCGTACGGCATATGCCCTGCCCAATGAAGTGAGCCTGTATTTCTGCATGCTGCTTTGCGGTTTATCGGGGATGGTCATCTCTACCAACTCTGCCTGCAGAGCGGGCATTAGGTATGCCTCAACAAAGTGTTTTCTGTCACTCAAGCCGAGCAAGACCATCAGCTCTTGCCGCGCGTGCACCCCCGTCATAGCTGCCAACATGGCCAAAACTTGGGGGGCAACTTGGGGGGTGACATGAGGGGTCACTTGGGGGGTAGCTGCTTCGGTAGAAGCCACCTTCCGCCAAACAACCGCCCGTAACTGGTTGATTTCCGGCTCATCCACCAAGTCAATTTGGGGCCACGCGTCCAGCGCCCGAGACTGGGTTTGGAAAAGGTCGGGGAGCTGCATCTGGCGGCTTTCTGTTGGGCTTACAAAGCCTCAAGTCTGGCAGGTGACCAAACCAACTCGACCATGGCCTTGACCAACTCGCGTCGCGCCAATTGCTCTGCTTTTGTGAAATGGGCCGCAGATTTGAACGGCAAGCCTGTCGCTGTAATGAATTGCTGAAACTGGGGTTGATGAAGGTACGCCCGATCGTCCAGGCTGGCAGCGTAAAAGTTCTGCTTGCTGTAAGGCTCCCGCTTGTACTCGTAGGGTTTGTCTTGCAAGCTGCGGTTCACATCGGCAGGCAAGAGCAGCAAAGAAGCCACATGGTTACGCCATTCGTCAAACTCCTGCGGGTTTGCGAAATGTTCCTGAACTGTTTCGTAGTTGTTGGCCCAGATGTGCTCCACATCGAATGGATTTTTGGCCTCTCGGTTCACCAGTTTGTCGAAGGTTTCCGTACGCCCCGCTCCGCGCTCGGTGAATTCGGTGACACGGGCCAGCAGGTGATAGATGTAACGGCGGCTGAACTGGTTGAGCCCCAGCCCATCCAGCCCAGTGCGCCCTTTCGAGGGACTGCCTTCAAAACTCACTTCATCGTCCATCAGTCGCTGCTTGAGTATGGCGATCACCTCGTTCAAAGGCTTTCGACGAATGTCACGGCACAGCATCCACATGGCGTAAGACACGCTCGAATAACCCACACGGATGTAATTCACCGCACGGCGCATCAGCCAGATGTCCAGATAGGTGGCCGTGGCCACCATTTTTCGGCGTACCGTTTCGTCGTCATCTGTCTCCACCAAGGGCGCCAAGAGCACGGTGCTTTGCCAGGTGAAGTCGTTGTGGGCGTTGTAATAAATGGACTCCCAGCCGGAGGTGTAGGTCCGGCTGGTCTCCAAAATACGCCTGTATGCCTTGGCAAAGAATGGGAAGCTCTCCGCCATCATGTGCAAATTAGGCTGTGCTTTGCCCAAGCCCAGCTCTTGGCTGTGGTCTCGCACCCAGCGGTGGAAGGTGGAGCCAATCAGCTCCCAGTCTTTATCAACAGACCCCGCCTTGCGTTCGCGAATCGTCTCGGCATACTGCGCCCTCAGCCAGGCTTTGATGCAGTTCACATCCCGCTCAGGCTCGTGGTCGCCGCTCCAGGAAATCAGGCTCAGGACCTCGTGCTTCCAGATTCGGTTGGCGTGGGTGCGGGCATCGGGGTCTTCGATCGGCGCAAGTAAATAGGCTTTGAGCATGTCCACCGGGCTCAGTGGTTTGCCCCGGTCGTTCATAGTCTCAAAAATCGCGTAGGCATAGCCATCGTTGTCGGTGGCAATTTCAATCAAGCCTACCCGGGTCAGCAGCCAATAAATGAAGTGCGGCAAAGCATCGGCCAGCTCTTCAAACAAATCGTTGCTTTCAATGTCGCGGTAGCGGGCAAACATGGTCTGGATGGACTCATCCTTGCCATCGGGATTGAAATCATGGCCCTCAAACAGCGCTTTGATCACGGGCAAACGCTCGGTAATGTCCAGGTTGAACTTGGGTAGCCCCAGGTTGTCACTGAAGATCAGCGGAGCCAAAGTCTGCGTGACCGACAGCCCCGCCGCCGTGGCAGCCCGGTACAAGCAAATCAACAACAAGGTGAGCGAAGTCACCCGCTGCTGGCCATCTATCAAATAGTTTTTGTTGTTGCGTTTGCTGACGATGATGGAACCCAAGAAATACTCACCGTAGGTGCTGACGGCGGTGGTGTCATCACCCATTTTGTAATGCGCGAAAAACTTGGCTTGCAAGTCGGACAAGAGTTCGTCGATGTTCTTCTTTTCCCACTTGTATTCACGCTGATACTCGTCAATAGCAAAGGATTGGCTTTGCAGCAGCTGCTGCACAGTACGGTAGTGGGGATTGATGGCGCTCATATCAAGCGTGTCCTTCCAGTGAGTAGTTCTTGCATCATCCCCTGCTTGAG
>CAITSG010000300.1 GCA_903894995.1 uncultured Burkholderiales bacterium | reverse complement strand
TGATCGAAGCCGTGCGCCAGTTGCGCGGCGAAGGCGGCGAGCGCCAAGTGCCCGGCGTGCAGACCGCGCTGGCCCACGGCAACGGCGGCACGCTGTCGAGCCAGTCCACGGCCATCCTTGGCACTTTTGAAACTTTGTAAAAACGCCCCTCATTCACCATGATCCGAGACCCCGAAACCTTTGAAGCCCTGCTCGACTCCGTGCGCCGTTTTGTGCGCGAGCGGCTGGTGCCCGCCGAGAACGAAGTCGCCGAGACCGACGAGATTCCCGAAGCCATCGTGCAAGAGATGCGCGAGATGGGCCTGTTTGGCCTGACCATCCCCGAGGCCTATGGCGGCCTGGAGCTGACCATGGAAGAAGAGGCGCGTCTCTTGTTTGAGCTGTGCAAGACCTCGCCCGCTTTCCGCTCGGTGATCGGCACCACGGTGGGCATTGGCTCGCAAGGCATCCTGATGGACGGCACCGAAGAACAGAAAGCCTATTACCTGCCCAAGCTGGCCACGGGCGAGCTGTCGTCCTCGTTTGCGCTGACCGAACCCGATGCGGGATCGGACGCGGCATCGCTGCGCACCACGGCCATCAAGGACGGTGACCACTATGTGGTCAACGGCACCAAGCGCTACATCACCAACGCACCGCACTCCAAAATTTTCACGCTCATGGCGCGCACCAATCCGGCCGACAAAGGCGCAGGCGGTGTGTCGGCCTTCATCGTCGATGCCCAATCGCCCGGCATCAGCCTGGGCAAGAACGACCAGAAGATGGGCCAAAAAGGCGCGCACACCTGCGACGTGATGTTTGACAACGTGCGTGTCCCCGCCGCCAACCTGATCGGTGGCCAAGAAGGCCAGGGCTTCAAGACCGCGATGAAGGTGCTCGAAAAAGGCCGCATCCACTTGGCGGCTGTGTGCGTGGGCGTGGCCCAGCGCATCTTGGACGACGCGCTGCGTTACGCCATGGACCGCAAGCAATTTGGCCAGCCCATTGCCGAGTTCCAGTTGGTGCAGGCCATGCTGGCCGACAGCAAGGCCGAGCTGTACGCGGCCGAGTGCATGGTGATCGACGCCGCGCGCAAGCGCGACGAAGGCCGCAGCGTCTCGACCGAAGCCTCGTGCTGCAAGATGTTCGCGTCCGAGATGTGCGGCCGTGTGGCCGACCGGGCGGTGCAGATTTTGGGTGGCGCGGGCTACTTGTCTGAATACGGCATCGAGCGCTTCTACCGCGATGTGCGCCTTTTTCGCCTGTATGAGGGTACGACCCAGATACAACAAATCATCATTGGCCGCAACATGGTGCGTGAGGCCCGCGGCTGAGCCAAGGGTGGGTTCGTTTTGCGGCGAAAGCCGCTCCAATGCTCCCGCACTGACAGCGTGACCCCTTTCGACAACAACACAAGGAGACAAGACATGACAAAGACATTCACCCGCCGCATGACCCTGGCCACGCTCAGCAGTTTGGCCGTGATGGGCGCAGGCAGCGCCCTGGCCCAGGCCCAGACGGCTTACCCGAGCCAGCCGATCAAGTTCATCGTGCCCTACCCCGCAGGCGGTGCCACCGATGTGCTGGCCCGCATGGTGGCGCAAAAAATGCAGGAGAGTTGGCAACAAACCGTGGTGGTGGAAAACAAGCCGGGCGCAGGCGGCACCATTGGCAACAACCAGGTGGCCAAGGCCCCGGCCGATGGCCACACGGTCTTGTTTGGCATCGTGGCCCTGGTGCAGCAAATGACTTTGATGAAGCTGCCCTATGACCCGATCAAGGATTTCGCGCCCATCAGCCGTGTGGCCATCAGCCCCAGCGTGCTGGCCGCATCGCCCACACTGCCCATCAACAACCTCGCCGAGTTCACCAGCCTGGTCAAGGCCAACCCCGGCAAGCACAGCATCGGCTCGTATGGCCCCGGCACCTCGGCCCACCTGCAAGGCGCTTTGCTCAACCTGCAGTCGGGTCTGGACCTGACGCATGTGCCCTACCAAGGGGGCGCGCCCTTGGTGACCGCCATGATCGGTGGCCAGCTGTCTTCGGCCTTTCTCGATGCCGGTTCGTCCAAGCAGCACTTGCCCAAATTCAAACTGCTGGGCGTGACCGGCACCGAGCGCCTGTCGTGGTTGCCCAATGTGCCCACGCTCAAGGAGCAAGGCCTCAACGCTTACGAGCCCATGGGCTGGTTTGGCCTGTTTTTGCCAGGGGCCACACCCAAGGCCGTGGTGGACAAGTTTTCGGCCGAGACGCAGCGCATCCTTAAGCTGCCCGATGTGCGTGAAAAAATTGAAGCCATGGGCCTGATTCCGGGCGGCGAAACCACGGACAGCTTTGCCAAGGTCGTGAAGAGCGATGCAGACATTTACGCCCGCATCATCCGCGACGCCAAGATCACCTTGAACTGACACCCCCCACAACAGGAGACCATCATGATCCTCAAGCCTTCACATTTTTCCTTGCCTTCTCGCCGAGGTGTTTTGGGTGTTTTTGGCGCTGTTGGCCTGGCATTGACCCTGGGCGGCGGCACGGCCTGGGCCCAGTCCACAGGCAACAACACCGTCAAGCTCATCGTGGGTTACGCCCCGGGCGGGCCCGTGGATTCATCGGCGCGCGTGTTTGCGCCGGTGCTCAGCCGCGAACTGGGCCAGCCCGTGATTGTGGAAAACCGGCCCGGCGCAGGTGGCGCGGTGGCAGGCAACACGGTGGTCAAGTCTGCGCCCAACAGCCTGGAAATTTTCTATGCTGCCAGCCCCACCATGACCATCAGCCCCCATGTGCTCAAAGCCATGGCCTTTGATCCGCTCAAGGACATGACCCCGCTGGCCACCATCCTCAGTTATGCCAACGTGCTGGTCATCAACCAGAACCAGCCCTTCAAAACCTTGCCCGAGTTGGTGGCCTTTGGCAAAGCCAATCCGGGCAAACTGGCTTATGGCTCAGCAGGCATGGGCGCATCCAACCACCTGAGCGGCGAGTTGTTTGCACGCCGCGCAGGCATCACCATGACGCATGTGCCCTACAAGGGCAACGCCCCGGCCATGACCGATGTGATGGGTGGGCAGATCCAGATGATGTTTGACATCGTGGGCGGAGCCAAGTCCCACATCGACGGCGGTAAGGTCAGACCCCTGGCCGTGACCTCCAAAGAGCGCAACCCGGCCCTGCCGCAGCTGCCCAGCATGAGCGAGTTGGGCGTCCGTGATTACGACGTGGGCGGCTGGTATGGCCTGTATGGCCCGCTGGGCATGAGCGCCGAACTCAGCCAGAAGATCACCGCCGCCACGGCCCGCGCCCTGCAAGACCCAGAGCTGAACAAGCGCTGGGTGGACCAAGGTTATGTGATTTGGAACGCCAAACCCGCCGACCTGGCCGAGCGCATGCGCCGTGAACACGCGCTGTGGGCCGAAGTGACCAAGGGCATGACATTCGAATAAAACATGGCTGTGCAATTGACCTCACCCCACACGCGCATTCACCACCTGTTTGACGAGCGCGTCGCGCAGGCACCCGATCACCCTTTCTTGTTCATGCCCGACCGGGTGATGACGTTGGGCCAGCTGGCGCAGCAGGTCGATGCGCTGGAAGACGAACTGCGCGAAGCGGGTGTGCGTGTGGGTGACCGCGTGCTGGTGGCCGCCGAAAACTGCCCTGAGCATGTGGCGCTGGTGCTGGCTTGCAGCCGTGTGGGGGCTTGGGCCTGTGGGGTCAATGCGCGCATGACGGCGTCCGAACTCGCGGGCTTTGCCGCCAAGGCCGATGCCCGCGTGCTGTATTTCACGGTAGGCGTGTCTGCTGCGGCGCGCCAGCACGCGCAGCAATACGACACGCGTGCCAGCGTGCAACCGGCGTTGCAACGCACCTTGGCCGCTCCTGAAGCTACAGCGCAAACGGGCGAGCTGGCCGAGCGCGTGGCGGCCATCATTTTCACTTCGGGCACCACGGGCCAGCCCAAGGGCGTGATGCTCACGCACGCAGGGCTGTTGCAGTTTGCCAAGGTTTCGGCGCAGTCACGCCAGCTGACCCCTGCCGACCGCTCTTACGCCTACCTGCCCATGACGCACATCTTCGGTCTGGGCACGGTGCTCATGGCTTCGCTGCACGTTGGGGCCGGTTTGCTCATGCGCAGCCAATTTGACCCGGCCGATGTGTTTGATGCACTGGCCCACCAAGGCATGACACAGCTGCAAGGCCCGCCCGCCATGTTCACCCGCCTGCTGGCCTGGCTCGATGCGCAGGGCATCGATCACCCCGCAGCGCCCGAGCTGCGTTACGTTTACACCGGTGCGGCGCCGCTGGATATGAGCGTCAAAAAAGCCATTGAGGCACGCTTTGGCAAACCCCTGCACCACGGTTATGGCCTGTCGGAATACGCAGGCGCATTGACCCTGTGCCGACGGGGCGAGTGGCGCGACGACACCAGCGCCGGTTACCTGGTGGAAGGTGCTGAGCTGCGCATCATGGGCCCCGATGGGCGCGACCTGCCCCCAGGCGAGACGGGCGAGATCTGGATGCGTGGCTTGGGCCTGATGCCCGGTTACTTCCGCGACCCCGAAATCACCGCGCAGGTCATCAAGTCTGGCGGCTGGTACGCCAGCGGCGACCTGGGCCGACAAGATGCCGACGGTGCTTTGCAGGTGGTCGGACGCCTGAAAGAAATGATCATCCGATCGGGCTTCAATGTGTACCCCGGCGAGGTCGAGGCGGTGTTCCTGGCCTGGCCCGGTGTGTACCGAGCGGCCGTGGCTGGGCGCAAGACGGCCGACGGCAACGAAGACATCCTGGCCTTCATCGAAGCCAAACCTGGCGTTCAGCTGGACCTGCAGGCCCTCAAGGCCCACGCCCATGAACACCTGTCGCCCTACAAACGGCCCTCCATGGTGGTGCAAGTGCCCGAAATGCCCATGACCCTGAGCGGCAAAGTGCTCAAGCGTGAGCTGGTGGAGCAGTACAGCCAGGCGTGAAACCCTGAACCATGCCCGCGGCCCTTGATCCCCTTGTAGGAGCGGCGCCCTCCCCGCGATGGGCCTTTGCAGACCACCAACCATCGCCCCGAGGGCGGGGCTCCTACAAAGAGATGCCCCTGTCCATGCCATTCCCCTGTAGGAGCGGCGCCCCGCCGCGATGGGCCTTTGCAGACCACCAACCATCGCCCCGAGGGCGGGGCTCCTACAAAGACAGAGACTTCCACCCTTCACGTTCGCCAAAGACGGTCTTTCACAAAGACAGACCAACCCCGCCATGAACTCAGCGAAGATACATCCATGAACACAGTCACCATTCTTGACGTCACCCAAGTGGCCCACCTGCGCAGCTGGGAAGGCCGCAGCGAAACGCTGACCGACGAGATCGTGGCCGCCCCGCTGCGTGGCCAAAGTGCCTTGCTCGACCGAGATGACGCCCGCCAAGCCGCAGGCAGTGACGTACCGCCGCTGTGGCACTGGCTGTACTTTTTGCCGCAGGCCCCGCAAAGCCAGATCGGGCCCGACGGGCACCCTGTGCGCGGAGGCTTTTTGCCGCCCGTGCCCTTGCCGCGCCGCATGTGGGCTGGAGGCCGCCTGCAGTGGCACACCAACAACCCGCTGCGCGTAGGCGACGCCGCACAAAAGCATTCGCGCATCGCCTCGGTCAAACACAAGGCGGGCCGCACGGGTGATCTGCTTTTTGTCGAAGTTGAGCATGCTTTCAGCAACGCCTTGGGCCTGTGCCTGACCGAAACACACGACATCGTGTACCGCGCATCAGCAGTGCCCGGCGCACCCGAAGTGCCACCCACCGCGGCCGAAACCGGCGCGCCTTGGCAGCGCGAGTTTGTGCCCGATCCGGTGTCGCTGTTCCGCTATTCGGCACTCACCTTCAATGGCCACCGCATCCACTACGACCGCAGCTACGTCACGCAAGAAGAAGGCTACCCCGGCCTCATCGTGCACGGCCCGCTGATCGCCACTTTGTTGGTGGACCTGGTGCGAAGGCAAGTGCCCGGTGCGCGCCTGGCCACGTTCCAGTTCCGCGCGGTGCGCCCCACGTTTGACCTGCACCCTTTTCGCCTGAACGGCCGTCCGTCTGCTGACAGCAAAACCATTGACCTTTGGGCCAGCGACCACGAAGGCTGGCTCACCATGCAAGCGCAAGCCACGCTGGCCTGACAGGCGCGAACGCGCACCACCTTTTTAGCCCTTGCACCGAACCACAACAAAACCGAGCTCCCATGCACACCTCACCCGACCAATACCAAGACATCCGCGACGCGGTCCGCGCCCTGTGCGCCCAGTTCCCTGACGAGTACCACCGCAAGGTCGACGAAAAACGCGGCTACCCCGAAGAGTTTGTCGACGCCCTGACCAAAGCCGGTTGGATGGCCGCGTTGATTCCTCTGGAATACGGCGGCTCGGGCCTGTCCATGGCCGAGGCCTCGGTCATCATGGAAGAGATCAACCGTTCGGGCGGCAACTCGGGGGCGTGCCACGGCCAGATGTACGTCATGAATTCCATCGTGCGCAGCGGTTCTGACGCGCAGAAAAACACGCTCTTGCCCAAGATCGCCACCGGCGAGTTGCGCATCCAGTCCATGGGCGTGACCGAACCCACCACCGGATCGGACACCACCAAGCTCAAGACCACCGCCGTCAAAAAAGACGGCCGCTGGGTCATCAACGGCCAGAAGGTCTGGATCTCGCGCATCCAGCACAGCGACCTGATGATCCTGTTGGCCCGCACCACGCCAGCCGACCAGGTCACCAAGCGCTCCGAAGGTTTGTCGTGCTTCTTGATTGACCTGAAGCAAGCGATCGGCAACGGCCTGACCGTGCGGCCGATTTTGAACATGGTCAACCACGAGACCAATGAGCTGTTTTTTGACAACCTCGAAATCCCCGAAGACGCGCTCTTGGGCGAAGAGGGCAAGGGCTTCAAGACCTTGCTCGACGGCCTGAACGCCGAGCGCGTGCTGATCGCCGCCGAGTGCATTGGTGACGGCTACTGGTTCATCGACCGCGCCACGAAATACGCCAAAGACCGTGTGGTGTTTGGCCGCCCGATTGGCCAAAACCAGGGTGTGCAGTTCCCGATTGCCGACGCCTTCATTGAGCTGGAAGCCGCCAACCTGATGCGCTGGAAGGCCTGCGAAAAAATCGATGCCATGCAAAACGCCGGGGCCGAAGCCAACATGGCCAAGTACCTCGCGGCCAAGGCCAGCTGGGAAGCGGCCAACGTCTGCCTGCAAACGCACGGCGGCTTTGGCTTTGCGTGTGAATACGACATCGAGCGCAAGTTCCGCGAAACTCGCCTGTACCAAGTCGCGCCGGTCTCAACCAACATGATTTTCAGCTACGTGGCCGAGCACATCCTCGGGCTGCCCCGCTCGTTCTGATGCTCATCGTGCATTCACAGACCACTCCCCATCGCCCCGAGGGCGGGGCTCCCACAAAGAGCGTGAAGCTTCCCTGTTGGGGTGGGTCTCCCATAAAGAGCATGGAGTTCCCCTTTGGGAGCGGCGCCCTCGCCGCGATGAACGCCTTGCACACCACCACCCATCGCTTCATCTCCATCAGGTGCACACGATGACCAGACCCCTGGACGGCATCACCGTCATTTCTCTCGAACACGCGATTGCCGCGCCCTTTTGCACGCGGCAACTGGCCGACTTGGGTGCACGCGTCATCAAAGTTGAACGCCCAGGTTCGGGCGACTTTGCGCGGGCCTACGACACGCGGGTGCGCGGTCAGGCCTCGCACTTTGTGTGGACCAACCGTTCCAAAGAAAGCCTCACGCTCGACCTGAAAAACCCCGATGCCATGGCCGTGCTGCGCGACCTGCTCAAGGACGCCGACGTGCTGGTGCAAAACCTCGCGCCCGGTGCGGCCGCGCGCATGGGTTTGTCGTTTGAAGCCCTCAGCGCCACACACCCCAAGCTGATCGTCTGCGACATCTCGGGCTATGGCGAAGACGGCCCCTACCGCGACAAGAAAGCCTATGACCTCTTGATCCAAAGCGAAGCGGGTCTGCTGTCGATCACCGGCACGCCCGACGCACCGTCCAAGGCGGGCAACTCCATGGCCGACATCGCAGCCGGCATGTACGCCTACACCAACATCCTGTCGGCCCTGCTGTTGCGCGGCAAAACCGGCCAGGGCAGCCACATCGACGTGTCCATGCTCGAAGCACTGGGCGAGTGGATGGGCTACCCGCTGTATTACGCCTATGAAGGCGCAGCGCCGCCACCGCGCACCGCCGCGTCGCACGCCAGCATCTATCCCTATGGCCCGTTTGCGGCGGGCGACGGCGGCACGGTGATGCTGGGCCTGCAAAACGAACGCGAGTGGAAAGTGTTTTGCGAGGTGGTGCTGGGCGATGCGGCCTTGGCCACCGATGCGCGCTTTTGCACCAACGCCCTGCGCAACGTCAACCGCGCCGAGTTGCAGCAATTGATTCTGAGTGTGTTTGCGGCCATGAACACGGCGGAGGTCGAAGCGCGATTGGACCAGGCGCAAATCGCCAACGCCCGCATGAACGATATGGCTGGCGTCTGGGCGCACCCACAGCTCAAGGCGCGCCAACGCTGGCAACAAGTGGGCTCGCCTGCAGGGGACATTCCGGCCCTGCTGCCCCCCGGGCGCAACAACCGATACGACTACCGCATGGACCCTGTGCCCGCCGTGGGCGAGCACACCGAGGCCATCTTGCGTGAGCTGGGTCTGGACGACGCGGCGGTGCAAGCCTTGCGGCATAAGCAAGCCATTTGAATGGCGAATTTGTAGGAGCCCCGCCCTAAGGGCTATGGGCAGTGGACTGCTAAAGGCCCATCGCGGCGAGGGCGCCGCTCCCACAGAATTCACCGCTCCTACAGAAGTAAAGAAGACTTGAACCCACACCAGGAGAGAACATGACATCCAACACCGCCCAACTCGCCGCCTTCGCATCCGCGCTGCGTTTCGACGACATCCCAGAGCCGGTTGTCCGCAAGATCGAAGACCTGCTGGTCGACTGGTTTGGCTCGGCCGTGGCCGGGCACGGCACGCGCCCGGTGGAGAGCATCACCCGCTTTGCCCAAGCCATGGGTCCTGCACAAGGCCCGTCCGAAGTCATCATCAACGGCGCACGCACCACGCCCTATTTGGCGGCCATGGCCAACGCCGCGGCCTCGCATGTGGCTGAGCAAGACGACGTGCACAACGGCTCGGTGTTCCACCCGGCCACGGTGGTGTTTCCACCTGCTGTGGCGGTGGCCCAAGCCTTGGGCGCGAGCGGTCAGCAGCTGTTGGCCGCTTCGGTCGTGGGCTACGAAGTCGGCATCCGTGTGGGTGAATTTTTGGGGCGCTCGCACTACCGCGTGTTCCACACCACCGGCACCGCAGGCACGCTGGCCGCAGCAGCGGCTGTGGGCCACCTGCTGGGCCTGAACGCGCAGCAAATGCTGCACGCGCTGGGCTCGGCCGGCACGCAGTCGGCGGGTTTGTGGGAGTTTTTGCGCACCGCGGCCGACAGCAAGCAACTGCACACCGCGCACGCCGCCGCAGCGGGCCTCATGTCAGCCTACTTGGCCCAAGACGGCTTCACGGGCGCAGCCGACATTTTGGAAGGCCCACAAGGCATGGCCGCTGGCATGTCGAGTGACGCCGATCCGAGCCGCCTGGTGGACGGCTTGGGCACCCGTTGGGCCACGGCCGAGACCTCGTTCAAGTACCACGCCAGCTGCCGCCACACGCACCCGGCGGCCGATGCGCTGCTGCACGTCATGCAGACGAATGGCCTGAAGCTCGATGACCTGGCCAAGGTCGTCACGCATGTGCATCAGGGCGCCATCGACGTGCTGGGCCCCGTGGTGCAACCCACCACGGTGCACCAGAGCAAGTTTTCCATGGGCACGGTGCTGGCCTTGGTGGCACAACACGGCCACGCGGGCCTGATCGAATTTGACCGCGACTTTTTGAGTCAGCCAAC
>CAITSG010000299.1 GCA_903894995.1 uncultured Burkholderiales bacterium | reverse complement strand
CTCGTCGCGATAAGCCTCGCAGACCACCACCCATCGCCCCGGGGCGGGGCTCCTACAAAATGCGGGGCAATGTCCCCTGTAGGAGCGACGCCCTCGTCGCGAAAAGCCTCGCAGACCAAAACCCATCGCCCCGGGGCGGGGCTCCTACAAAATGCGGGGCAATGTCCCTGTAGGAGCGACGCCCTCGTCGCGATAAGCCTAGCAGACCAAAACCCATCGCACCGGCGGCGGGGCTCCTACAAAAAACCAACAGCGCTGGGCTCAGCTGGCCGTGCTGGCTTTGACTTTTTCGGTGATGTAAGCCAGTGCCTCTTCAACTTGATCAATCAAAATCAGGCACAGGTCGCCGGGTGACAGTCGTGCCAAGGCGGTGTCGATGGCGTTGAATTCGCCCTGAATGTCTTGCACATGCGTGGTGCGCAAGGCACCTTGCAGACCCTCGCGCAGCAAGGCCAGCACCTCGCCGTCTTCACGGCCACGCTGGCAGGCGTCTTGGTACAGCAACACATCGTCAAAGGCTTTGCCCAGAATTTGCGTCTGGTCCCGGATGTCTTGATCGCGTCGGTCGCCAGCGCCGCTGATCACCACCACCCGCTTTTTGGCAGGCATGTTGTCAACCGCCTGCACCAAGGCCGCGATGGCGTCGGGGTTGTGGCCGTAATCGGCAATCAGGGTCGCGCCTTTGTAGTCGAACACGTTAAAGCGTCCGGGCACGCCCTGGATGTCGCTGATGAAGGTGGCCAAGCCCTGCGCAATCGCGTCCCAATGCACATTCACGGCCCAAGCCGCGCCCACCGATGCCAGCACATTTTCGGTCTGAAATCCGATCTGACCTTGTCGTGTCAAAGGCACTTCGCTCAAAGGAATGCGAAAGACCTGTTTGCCTTTTTGAGCCACGATGGCGCTGTCCTCCACGTACACCACACGCTTACCCTGCGCCCGGTGTGTGGCCAACACGGGGTGGTTGGCATCGAGCGCAAAAAACGTCACATCGCCCGGGCAGTGCCGCGCCATGGCCACTACGGTGGGGTCGTTGGCATTGAGCACGGCCATGCCGCTTTGGGCCACGTTGAGCACAATCACCCGCTTGAGCACCAACAGGTCTTCGAGGGTGGTGATGTAGTTCAGGCCCAAATGGTCACCTGCGCCCAGGTTGGTCACGATGGCCACCTGGCAGCGGTCAAAGGCCAGGCCTTCGCGCAGCAGACCGCCGCGTGCGGTCTCGAACACGGCCGCATCCACATCGGGGTGCATGAGCACGTTGCGGGCACTGCGGGGGCCGCTGCAGTCGCCCGAGTCGGTCTGGCGGCCGTTCACATACACGCCGTCGGTGTTGGTCATGCCCACACGAAGGCCCTGGGCCTTGAGCAGGTGGGCGGTCAGGCGCACGGTGGTGGTTTTGCCGTTGGTGCCGGTGACTGCAATCACGGGCACGCGGCCGTTGCCGCCGTCGGGAAACATGTGGTCGATGACCGCGTTGCCCACGTCCCGGCCTTTGCCAAACGAGGGGCTGATGTGCATGCGCAAACCCGGCGCAGCGTTGACTTCGACGATGCCGCCGTTTTGCTCTTCGAGTGGGCGCGAGACGGACTCACACACCACATCGACACCGCATATGTCCACGCCCACCATTTGGGCTGCAGCCACCACACGGGCAGTCACTTCGGGGTGCACGTCGTCGGTCACATCGGTGGCGGTGCCGCCGGTGGACAAGTTGGCGTTGTTGCGCAAAATCACGCGGCGGCCTTTGGCGGGAACCGACTCGGGCTCGAGGTCTTGTGCGCGCAAGCGGCCAATCGCGATGTCGTCAAAACGGATCTTGGTCAATGAGGTCGAATGCCCATCACCCCGGCGCGGGTCGGCGTTCACCTGGTCCACCAGCTGGCGCACGGTGTGCTTGCCGTCGCCCACCACCAAGGGGGGTTCACGCCGGGCCGCGGCCACCAGCTTGTTGCCCACCACCAGCAAGCGGTAGTCGTGACCGGGCAAAAACTTTTCCACCATCACCGTGCCATAACGCACGGCCGTGGCGTAGGCGTTGTCAAAGGCGGCGCGTTCGATGATGTTGACCGAAACGCCTTTGCCTTGGTTGCCGTCCTGGGGCTTGACGACCACAGGCAAACCCACTTCCAGGGCAATTGCCCAGGCTTCATCCAGGGTCTTGCCCGGACGGCCCATGGGCACCGGCACGCCCGCAGCGTGCAGGAGGCTCTTGGTCAGGTCTTTGTCTTGTGCAATCGACTCGGCAATCGCGCTGGTGGTGTCGGTTTCAGCGGCCTGGATGCGCCTTTGTTGCGCGCCCCAGCCAAACTGCACCAAGCTGCCGTCGGTCAGGCGGCGAATGGGAATGCCCCGGGCCACGGCCGCGTCCACAATGGACCCGGTGGATGGCCCCAGGCGCACATCTTCATCCAACTCGTGCAATTGCGCGATGGCGCCTTCCAGGTCAAAGCCAATGCCTTGAATGGCCGCCTGACACAGCTGATCTGCCAACTTCAGGGCCAGGCGGCCCACCGCTTCTTCGGTGTACTGAATAACGACCTGAAACACCCCAGGCTCTTCGGTGGGTGTGGTGCGGCTGAAAGACACGGGGCAGCCGGCATGCGCTTGCAGGCCCAAGGTGACTTTTTCCAGGGCATGTGCCAAGGTCACGGCTTCACCGGGACGCTGGCCATCAAAGGGGCCTACTTCGGGAAAGATGCGGCGCAATTGCTGTTCGACGGGGTGCTGGGCTGACAAGCCATGGACGTCGGGCAAGCAGGTGACGATGGCTTCAATGGCGGTGTGGCGGGTCCACAAATTGGGGCCGCGCAGTGCACGAATACGGGAGACTTGCATGAACTGTTTTTCCAGGGGTTCGTTCGCAGCTTCAGGCCGAAGCAGGGGTGCCATAGCTCTTGATGCCAGCCCGAATCAAGTCGGTGCCAATGTCCAGCGCCCAAGCTGCGCAGGCGGTCACCAACATGTCGTTGGCTTGCAAGATGTCGTTTTTCAACAAACGGGCAATGGCTGGCCTTTGGGCCGACAAAAGCAGATGCTCTTTGTTGCCCTCGGCCAGCACCAGTTGGCCTTCTCGCCAAAAGCCCGTGCGCCCACCTTGGCTGCGATGGGCTTGCAAGACGTTGTTGTGTTCATCGTCGGCATAAAAAATCACGCTGCCGTCGCAATGTGCCGCCAAAGCGGCCACTTGCGGGTCGGCTGCGTTCAACAAAGCTGCCCCCTCGGGCAGCACCACATCGACTTGGGTGCGAATGTAAGACGGCATTTTTTCATCACTGCCAGGGTAGAGGTCGTCCAGGCCCTGTGCACTGGGCATGGCCGTCACAATGCCCAACAAGCAACGGTCGTAGGGCAGGCCTTGGGCCAGCAAATGCCGTGCGTTGCTCTCGAACACGGCCGCCTGAACGCCCCGGTTGATCAGCAAGCGTTGCGCCTCGTCCCAATCCATGCCGTTGTTGGCCTGCAACTGGCGCTGGTTCAAAAACAAGCCATCGGCGCACGACAAACCGGTGTGCCAGCCTTTCAAGTGCATCAGCCAAGCCAGCAGTTTGGCAATTCGGGTGGTGTCGCCGTCGCCCAAAATACCGACCACAGGAATGCGGCCATTGTGCTCGGGCTGGAACAGGTGGTTGGCAATGGCCTGGCCCACGGGACGCGCTTGTCCGGTGGCGGGCTTGAGGTGCATCAACAGACCCGGGCCTGCGTTCACCTCGACGATGGCACCGCCTTGTGGCCCCAGGGGTTTGCCAATGTCTTGCGCCACCAGATCAACCCCGGCAATGTCCAGGCCCACCACGCGGGCGGCCAGCACCGCTTGCGCGGCCACATCGGGGTGCACCAGGTCGGTCACGTCCATTGACATATTGCCCGTGCGCATGACCAACACTTGGCGACCCGTTTCGGGCACGCTCTCGGCACTCAGGCCCTGGCGCTTGAGTTCAAGCACCGAGGTGGTGTGCTCGTCCAGCCGAATGGTGTCCAGCGGAAAGTCTTCTTCTTCACCGCGCCGTGGATCTGAATTGATTTGCAACTCGATCAACTCACGCACCGTGTGCACGCCATCCCCGGTGACGCTGGCGGTCTCGCCCTTGTTGGCCGCCACCACTTGCTCGCCCACCACCAAGAGGCGGTGTTCTTCGCCCAGCACAAAGCGCTCCACAATCACTTCGCTGCCCTCGGCCAGCGCAATCTCGTAAGCCGCTTCGATGTCCTCTTGCAAGCTCAATTCCAGCGAAACACCACGCGCATGGTTGCCATCGGTGGGCTTGACGCACACGGGCAAACCCACATCCTGGGCGGCTTCCCAGGCCGCAGCCGGGCTGTCCACAATCTGACCCTCGGGCACTGGCACGCCGCACATGGTGAGCAACTGCTTGGTCAGGTCTTTGTCTTTGGAGATGCCCTCGGCAATCGCGCTGGTGCGGTCGGTCTCGGCCGTCCAGATGCGGCGCTGATGGTGGCCATAACCGAGCTGGACCAAGTTGCCATCGTTCAGGCGAATGTGCGGTATGCCACGGTCGGCCGCAGCGTCCACAATGCTGGCCGTGCTCGGGCCCATGCACAGGCTGTCGACCATTTGGGCCAATTGCGCAATGGCACCGGGCACATCGAATGGGCGGTCTTCGATGGCCGCCAAAATCAGGTCGCGTCCGGCATGCAAAGCGGCGCGGCTCACGGCCTCGTGCCGTGTGCGGATGACCACTTTGTAAACGCCACGGGGACCGGCTTCGCGCGCCTTGCCAAAGCCCGTTTGCATGCCGGCGCGGGTTTGCAACTCCAGCGCCACATGCTCCAAAACGTGTCCGGGCCAAGTGCCTTCTTCTAGGCGCTTGAGAAAGCCACCCCGCTCGCCCACACTGCAGCGGTGCTCGATCAAGCCCGGCAACCAGGCCGTCAGGCGCTCGTTGAAACCGGGCAGGGTGTTGGAGGGGCAGTCTTCCAGATCGCCAATGTCGATCAAGGCTTCAATCACCGGACGGTAAGTCCAGATGTTGGGGCCGCGCAAATGTGTCATGCGCAGGAATTGGATGGTGTGAGCGATCATGGGTGGGGTGTGCAGCGATACAATGACCGACCGTCATCGGCATGGGCCATCTGGCTTTGGCAAAGCACATGGGTCATCGGGTACATGGGTGGTGTGGGTGCAGTCGTTGAGCCAAGGCATTGGCCAAATCTGTGTGGTTTTTTGTCCGGCTGACCGTGAGGTTGGCCGTGTTCATTGCGGTTCGACTTTCATGACTACAACATATTCCTCAGCTTCACTCTGTTCGGTGGTTCCGGACGCTTGGGTTGCTGAGGTGACTTCCCAGCTTCTACCCCAAGAAAACGTCACAGCCTGGCTGGAAGTTGACCTCGATGAATCGCTGAATTTCGTCAAAAGTGCCATCATTTTGACCGATCAACGGGTTCTATCGTCTGACGGTCCGCAAAAAAGTTGGCGTCAATGGCCCTTGACGCCTGCGTTGCAACTCAAATTGAGCGACCACGCGGGTGTGGCCACGCTGGCCTTGTCCCAGCCGCAAGCCCGTTTGGCCGTTTGGCGTTTCACCTTGGGTTTGCAAGCTGCTGCTTCGCGTTGGCTGGCCCAGTTTGAAGCACAGCAAAACCACGATGCCCAAACCACCGACGGTGCTCCGCTGCAAACCCGTTTGTCCAGCGCGGTCTGCCCGGTCTGCCAAACCGTCATGGGGCCTGACGACGCCGACTGCCCCGCCTGCAGCCGCGAAGACCTGGTGCCACCCTCCACCTGGACCCTGTTCAAGTTGTGGCGCTTTGCCAAGCCCTACCAAGGCTCCTTGCTGGCGGGTTTTTTGCTCACCCTGGCGGCCACCGCGGCCACCTTGGTGCCGCCCTATCTGACCATGCCGCTCATGGACGACATCCTGATTCCCTACCAAAACGGCAAGGCCATTGACCCCGGCGTGGTGTCCTTGTACCTGCTGGGTTTGCTGGCCTCGGCCTTGCTGGCCTGGGGCCTGGGATGGGCCAAAACCTACATCCTGGCGCTGGTGTCCGAGCGCATTGGGGCCGACTTGCGCACCACCACTTATGAACACCTGCTCAAACTGTCGCTCGAATACTTTGGCGAGCGCCGCACCGGCGACCTGATTGCCCGCATCGGCAGCGAAACCGACCGCATCAATGTGTTTTTGTCCTTGCACCTGCTGGACTTTGCCACCGACGTGCTGATGATCCTGATGACCGCCGTCATCTTGTTCACCATCAACCCCACACTGGCGCTGGTGACCTTGTTGCCCTTGCCATTCATTGCCTGGTTGATCCATGTGGTGCGTGAAAAGCTGCGCACCGGCTTCGAAAAAATCGACCGCGTCTGGGCCGAGGTGACCAATGTGCTCACCGACACCATTCCCGGCATCCGGGTGGTCAAGGCCTTTGCCCAAGAAGACCGCGAAGCCCAGCGCTTCAAGGACGCCAACCACCACAACCTGCAGGTCAACGACAAGCTCAACCGGGTGTGGTCGCTGTTTTCGCCCACCGTGACCTTGATGACCGAAATCGGTTTGCTCGTGGTCTGGGGCTTTGGCATTTGGCTGGTGTCTGACGACCAGATCACCGTGGGTGTGCTCACCGCATTTTTGGCCTACATCGGGCGGTTTTACACCCGCCTCGATTCGATGAGCCGCATCGTGTCCAACACCCAAAAAGCAGCGTCCGGGGCCAAGCGCATTTTTGACATTCTGGACCACGTCTCCAGCGTGCCCGAGCCCACCGAGCCGAAAGCCTTGCCTGCCCATGTGCAAGGCCGGCTGACCGTGCGCGATGCCGGTTTTCGCTATGGCAACCGGGCGGTCATTCGGCAACTCAACCTCAACATCGAGCCCGGCCAGATGATTGGCTTGGTGGGCCACAGCGGCTCGGGCAAAAGCACCTTGGTCAATTTGATCTGCCGCTTTTATGACCTGAGCGAAGGGGCCATCGAACTCGACGGCACCGACATCCGGCAACTCAAAGTGGCCGACTACCGACGCCAAATTGGCCTCGTGCTGCAAGAACCCTTTTTGTTCTTTGGCACCATTGCCGACAACATTGCCTACGGCAAGCCCGAAGCCACGCGAGAAGACATCGTGGCCGCCGCACGCGCGGCCCATGCCCATGAATTCATTTTGCGCATGCCCCAAGGCTACGACTCCTTGGTGGGCGAACGCGGTCAAGGCCTCTCGGGGGGTGAACGCCAACGTATCTCGATCGCCCGTGCCTTGCTCATCAACCCGCGCATTTTGATTCTGGACGAAGCCACCTCGGCGGTGGACACCGAAACCGAAAAAGAAATCCAACGCGCCTTGGATAACCTTGTGCGCGGTCGTACCACCATTGCCATTGCCCACCGCCTGTCAACCCTGCGCAAAGCCGATCGCCTGGTGGTCATGGACAAAGGCGTGGTGGTGGAAGAGGGCACCCACGACGCGCTGATTGAAGCGCAAGGCGCCTACTGGCGCTTGTACGAAGCCCAGCAACGCCAGGCCGAAGCCGAAGCTGTGTTGGGCGGCAGCCTTGAGACCCCACTGCAAAAGGTGAGCGCATGAACCCCTTTGACTTTGAACGCGACGCCTACGGCCACTGGGTGCTGGCGCTGCCCGACGGCACCCGCCAAAGCCCCATCACCGCCTTGCGGGCCTACCCGGTGTCTGCCCCCGATGCGGGCGTGGCGCTCATGGACGCCGAAGGCCACGAAGTGCTCTGGATTGAAAACCTCTCGGCCTTGCCCGCCAGCCTGCGTCAGCAAGTCTTGCAGGCCCTGAATGAGCGCGAATTTTTGCCCGAAATTTTGCAACTTGAAGACGTGAGCAGCTTTGCCACCCCCAGCACCTGGCGCGTGCGCACCGACCGGGGCAGCACCCAATTCATGCTCAAAGGCGAAGAAGACATCCGGCGTTTGACCGGCACCGTGCTGCTCATCAACGACGCCGACGGCGTGCAGTACATGATCCGCGACATGTCCGCCATGGACAAACACTCCCGCAAACTGCTCGACCGATTCCTGTAATCCCACGTACTTCCCCCGTAGGAGCGACGCCCCCGTCGCGAAAAGCCTCCCAGACCACCACCCATCGCCCCGAGGCGGGGCTCCCACAAAATTCAGGGCATTGTCCCTGTAGGAGCGACGCCCTCGCCGCGATGGAGCCTCGCAGACCACCACCCATTGCCCCGAGGCGGGGTTCCCACAGAGATGGCATCAGCGGGAGCGCAATCATGTCGGGGCTAAAGCCACCGACCTGCCGAATTCCTCAGCCCCCAAAAAAGCCCTTGAGCTTGTCGGTCCAAGTTTCGCCGCTGGGTTGGTGTTTGCCGCCGCCTTTGGTCAGTGACTCTTCAAATTCCTTGAGCAACTTTTTCTGGTGCTCAGTCAGCTTGACCGGGGTCTCCACGGTGATGTGGCAATACAGGTCGCCCGGGTAGCTGCCGCGCACGCCCTTGATGCCCTTGCCGCGCAAGCGGAACTGCTTGCCCGTCTGTGTGCCCTCGGGTATGTCGATGGCCGCTTTGCCGCCCAGCGTGGGCACTTCGATTTCGCCGCCCAACGCAGCCTTTGAGAAGCTGATCGGCACGGCGCAATGCAAGTCATCACCATCGCGCTCGAAGATGTCGTGTTTTTTCAGGCGAATTTCGATGAACAAATCGCCCGGTGGCCCGCCATTGGTGCCCGGCTCGCCATTGCCCGCGCTGCGGATGCGCATGCCGTCGTCGATGCCGGCCGGAATTTTGACTTCGAGCGTTTTTTGCTTTTTGACCTTGCCCTGCCCGTGGCAGGTGCCGCAGGGTTCGGGAATGATCTTGCCCGTGCCTCGGCAATTGGGGCAAGTTTGTTGCACACTGAAAAAGCCCTGGCGCATTTGCACTTGGCCTTGGCCGTGGCAGGTGCCACAGGCTTTGACACTGGTGCCCGGTTTTGCACCGGTGCCGCTGCAGGTGTCGCAAGCGTCCCAGCTCGGAATGCGCAGTTGCGAGTCCTTGCCGTTGGCCGCTTCTTCCAGCGTGATTTCCATGGCGTAGCTCAAGTCAGCACCCCGGAACACCTGGCGTCCACCGCCGCGACCACCACGGCCCTGACCGCCAAAGATATCGCCGAAGATGTCGCCAAAAGCGTCACCAAAACCGCCGCCAAAGCCTTCCGGGCCACCGCGCATATTCGGATCGACCCCGGCGTGGCCGTGCTGGTCATAGGCCGCGCGTTTTTGCGCGTCCGACAGCATTTCGTAGGCCTCTTTGCCCTCTTTGAATTTGGCCTCGGCTTCTTTGGCTTTGGCGTCTTCCCCCTGGTTGCGGTCAGGGTGGTACTTCATCGCCAGCTTGCGATAAGCCTTTTTGATGTCTTCGTCCGAGGCGTTTTTGGCAACGCCCAGCACTTCGTAAAAATCTCTTTTAGTCGCCATGGGGCAAATCCAACCGTTAGAACAAGAACGCCGCGCAGGTGATTCAGTGGCCTGAATCAGCTGTCGCGGCGGGAATGCGGCAAAGCCGCAAAGGGTAGGGGATCAGCCCTTTTTGACTTCCTTGACTTCCGCGTCCACGACGTTGTCGTCCTGTGGCTTGGCTTCGGTGCCTGCGGCAGCTGCACCCGCAGCGGCTTGCTGCGCTTGCATGTCGGCGTAGACTTTTTCGCCCAGCTTTTGGCTTGCGGTCATCAGGGCTTCGGTTTTGGTTTCGATGGCGTCTTTGTCTTCGCCTTTCAAAACCTCTTCCAGGGCCTTGGCGGCGGTTTCGATGGCTTCTTTTTCAGCCGCTTCGATCTTGTCGCCGTGCTCGGTCAGACTTTTCTTGACACTGTGCACAGCGGCTTCACCAGCGTTGCGGGCCTGCACGAGTTCCAATTTCTTCTTGTCTTCGACGGCATTCAGCTCGGCATCTTTCACCATTTGCTGGATTTCGGCTTCAGACAAGCCCGAGTTGGCCTTGATGGTGATCTTGTTTTCCTTGCCGGTGCCTTTGTCCTTGGCGCCCACATGCAAGATGCCGTTCGCGTCGATGTCAAAAGACACTTCGATCTGAGGCGTGCCGCGCGATGCGGGTGGGATGCCTTCGAGGTTGAACTCGCCCAGCGCCTTGTTGCCGCTGGCGATTTCGCGCTCGCCCTGGAATACCTTGATCGTCACGGCCGGCTGGTTGTCTTCAGCAGTCGAGAAAGTCTGTGCAAACTTGGTCGGGATCGTGGTGTTCTTGGTGATCATTTTGGTCATCACGCCGCCCATGGTCTCAATGCCCAAGGACAAAGGTGTCACGTCCAGCAGCAAAACGTCGGTGCGGTCGCCGGACAAAACCTGGCCTTGGATCGCAGCGCCCACGGCCACGGCTTCGTCAGGGTTCACGTCCTTGCGCGGCTCTTTGCCAAAGAATTCTTTGACCTTCTCTTGCACCTTGGGCATGCGGGACATGCCGCCGACCAAGATGATGTCGTCGATCTCGCCGACCGACACGCCCGCGTCTTTGATGGCCGTGCGGCAAGGGGCGATGGTGCGCTCGATCAGCTCCTCCACCAGCTGCTCGAGTTTGGCGCGGGTCAGCTTGATGTTCAGGTGCTTGGGGCCAGTGGCGTCGGCCGTGATGTAAGGCAGGTTGACGTCGGTAGCCGCAGAACTGGACAACTCGATCTTGGCCTTTTCAGCGGCTTCTTTCAGGCGCTGCAGGGCCAACACGTCCTTGGCCAAATCCACGCCGGATTCTTTCTTGAACTCGGTGATGATGTGGTCGATGATGCGTTGGTCAAAGTCTTCGCCGCCCAGGAACGTGTCACCGTTGGTGGACAACACTTCGAACTGCTTTTCACCGTCGACGTCGGCGATTTCGATGATGGACACGTCAAACGTGCCGCCACCCAGGTCATACACGGCGATCTTTCGGTCGCCCTTTTCTTGCTTGTCCAGGCCAAAGGCCAAAGCCGCAGCGGTGGGCTCGTTGATGATGCGCTTGACGTCCAGACCGGCAATGCGGCCCGCGTCTTTGGTGGCCTGACGCTGCGCGTCGTTGAAGTAAGCGGGCACCGTGATCACGGCCTCGGTCACTTCTTCGCCGAGGTAGTCTTCGGCGGTTTTCTTCATCTTGCGCAGAATTTCAGCGCTGATCTGTGGCGGGGCCAGCTTGTTGCCGCGCACTTCCACCCATGCATCGCCGTTGTCGGCTTTGGCGATGGTGTAAGGCATCAGGTCGATGTCTTTTTGAACTTCTTTTTCGGCGAACTTGCGACCGATCAGGCGCTTGACCGCGTACAAAGTGTTGCGGGGGTTGGTGACCGCCTGGCGCTTGGCCGACGCGCCGACCAGAATTTCGCCGTCTTCTTGGTACGCAATGATGGACGGGGTGGTGCGAGCGCCTTCGGCGTTCTCGATCACTTTGGTCGTGTTGCCTTCCATGATGGCCACACACGAGTTGGTGGTGCCCAGGTCAATACCGATGATTCTTCCCATTTTGATGCTCCGAAATTGAGTGAAACTGTTGATGATCTTTAACTGAGGCGGGGTGCGG
This sequence comes from uncultured Burkholderiales bacterium, assembly GCA_903894995.1. GTDB lineage: Bacteria > Pseudomonadota > Gammaproteobacteria > Burkholderiales > Burkholderiaceae_C > Limnohabitans_A. The sequence continues at coordinate 5,677 of CAITSG010000299.1, read as the reverse complement.
CAGTTTTCAAGTCCCCACACCTCAAAAAAGGTTTTTCCTGCTTGTCATGCCGGACTTGATCCGGCATCCATCTTCTTGAAGCCATGGACCCCGGATCAAGTCCGGGGTGACACTGTGAAGCCGAGTACCCCGGATCGAATTCAGGGTGACAGTGGGCGTCATATCTTTTGGGTTTATTTGGGCGCGGTGACCGTGACCAAAGCGGGACGCAGCACACGTTCGGCGATGGAATAACCTTTTTGCAGCACGCTGACCACGGTGTTGGGCTCTTGCTCGGCGGGCACCACGCTGATGGCTTGGTGGAAATGAGGGTCAAATTTGGTGCCTGCAGGTGGAGAGATCTCCATCACCTTGTTGCGCTCTAAAGCGCTTTTGAGTTGGCGCAAGGTGGCTTGGGAACCTTCTCGGATTTGCTCCAGCGTGGCATTGGGAATGGCCAAGCCCGCTTCCAGGCTGTCCAGCACCGGCAGCAAACTGTCGGCAAAACCTTCGACGGCAAACTTGCGGGCTTTGCTGATCTCGTCATCTGCACGGCGGCGTGCGTTTTGAACATCGGCTTGAGCACGCAGGTACTGGTCAGCCAAACCGGCGTTTTGAGCTTTCAAATTGACCAATTCGGCTTGGGCATCGGCGAAAGGATCGGACGCTTGGGGGGGCGTGGACATGGCGGCAACGGCGGCCAATTCTTCGTCGCTCAAGGCTTGGGATTGGGAGTTTGGAGTGGCTTCTGACATGAACAATGTCCGCAAAAAGTGAATACCCCTTTTATGTAGGGGCGATGTTGAAGGCTTCAAGGGGTGAATTGGCTGTAAGTGGGCAAGGATGCCGCACAAGAAAAAACCCGCCAACTGGCGGGTTGTGCCCAATGCAGCTGAACGACTGTCAGTTCAGGGCCAGCAATTCCACATCAAACTTCAGCGTGGCATTGGGCGGAATCACGCCACCTGCACCGCGTGCGCCATAGCCCAGCTCGGACGGGATGATCAAGGTGCGCTGACCGCCCACCTTCATGCCGGCCACACCCTCGTCCCAGCCCTTGATGACCATGCCAGCGCCCAGACCAAATACAAAAGGATCGCGGCGGTCGCGGCTCGAATCAAACTTGGCACCTTGCTGACCGTCTTTGTAAAGCCAGCCCGTGTAGTGCACGGTCACATCCTGGCCAGGCGTGGCCTCAGCGCCATCGCCAACAACGGTGTCTTCGTACTGCAGGCCCGAGGGAGTGGTGTTCATGAAAAGCTTTCTGTCAAAAATGGCACGGCCCGCAAACAGCATCACCGTGTGGATAAAAGCCAAAATTATGCCAGCCTGCGCCATGCCAAGGGATTAGCCCAAATGCATTCCCAATGGAGGGACTTTTGAAAGCATGTCTGAGCAAAACCAATATTCAGCGCTTGTCTGGTCTATGGGAGATGGGTCTGGCGGCCAAATCGCGCATCAGGGCCTGAATACCGTAGGTCCAGGGTGGGGCCACATCAGAGGTGGTGACCGTGTTGACCAAGGTGCCCAACTTCGGTGTGGACACACTCACCACATCGCCCACCACATGCGTGAAACCCTGGCCTGGGCCGTGACGGTCTTGGGTGGGGGCAAACATCGTGCCCAAAAACAGCACCATGCCATCCGGGTATTGGTGGTATTGGCCCATGGCCTGATGGACCAAATCGAGCGGATCCCGGCTGATTTGGCTCAAAGAGCTGCTGCCTTGCATCACAAACCCCTCAGGTCCTTGGACTTCAAGGCGTAACTCACACTGGCGCACATCTTCGATGCCAAAATGCGCATCGAAAAGCCGAATGAAAGGGCCGATGGCGCAACTCGCATTGTTGTCCTTGGCCTTGCCCAAAAGCAGGGCGCTTCGGCCCTCAAAATCTCGTAAATTCACATCGTTGCCCAAGGTGGCTCCCACCACCTCCCCCCGTGAATTGGTCGCCAGCACGATTTCGGGCTCGGGGTTGTTCCATTGGCTTGCCGGGTGAATCCCCACCTGGGCACCGCTGCCTACGGCGCTCATGGGCTGTGACTTGGTAAAAATTTCGGCATCAGGCCCAATGCCCACCTCTAAATACTGCGACCACATGCCTTGCGCCAACAGCACTTGTTTGAGTTGCGCAGCCTGTGCAGAGCCGGGCACCACGCTGCGCAAGTTGTCGCCAATCACAGCCACCACCGCTTGCCTGACCGCCTCGGCACGACTGGCGTCGCCACGGGCTTGCTCTTCAATGACCCGCTCCAGCATGCTCGCCACAAAAGTCACACCCGCCGCTTTGACCGCCTGTAAATCGCAAGGGGCCATGAACCAGGGCGCATCAGGGTTGCGCTCGGCATGCAGGCTGTTGCCCAAGGCTTGATCTGTGCCGCACAAAGCAGGTGCGAGTCCAGAATTTACAAAACCATGAATTTGACTTGCCGCATCAGGCAGGTCCAACAAAGCACTGCAAGTGTTGGCCAAGTCTGACAAATCGAACACATTTTGCTGCGTCACAGCCACCACATAAGCGCCGGCTCCAGGAACCCACAAACGCCCGACCAACAAAGCCTGGTGTGCGTCTTGAGGCAAATGCGAATTCAACATGTTCAAGCCTTGTTCGATCAAATGACGCCATGTTGTCAGATGCTTGCGCTAAATCCTGTCACCTTGGCACATGTTCAGGTCTTGGATGGTCTGTTGCGTGTGGATTTGCTTTTCGGATCAGTGAGGAAACACCAGCAGACCCTTAAAAGGGCCGGCCTGTGCATTGAAGGCTTGGGCTTAATGGATGTAGAAATTCAAGCCGACGGCGACGTTGTTGTTGGTGCGTTTGATGCCGTCCATGTCGATGACGTCGTAGGTCACGATACCGCTCAGGGTCATGTCGCGGTTCAGGGGGTGTTCAAAGCCAAGGCCCACTTGGGGGCGGTAGCTGGGCGAGTCGCCTTTGACACCAGCGCGTGCATACACCAAGGTGTGGTTGATAATTTTGCCGGCTTTGAAGGTGACGCCTGCCACGATGCCGGTCGTTGAGTTCTTCTGGTAATCCGCAAAACCTTCGATGCCCACCAGCATGTTGCTGTACATCATGTTGTAGCCCAGCACGATGGACGGGTAGAAAGACTGGCTGGTGGTGTCCATGGACGGACCGGTCACGGTGGAACGGTTGTTGCCCACTTGCACGCCTTCGTAGTAACCCAAAAAGTCTTTGGGTTTGCTTTGAGCCAAAGCGGTGCCTGTGGACAAGGCCACCAAGGCCAGAAGTGCAATGATTTTCATGGGGTTGCCTGGGTCGGTTATGCGATTTAAAAAATATAAAAATCAAGATCAATTTGGCCTTGATTCATAATATGCCAAATTTATCATAAAAAAAAAGAAATAAACAATTTTGAAGATTTGCTTTGGATCTTCGGTGGTGTGCGATTTCAATGTCGTTCTTTGTCCAGGAAATGCCCATGAACAACAGTCAAGAACCCCGGTCCAGGCGTCGTCGCCGCAGCGGATCAGGGCGCAAGGCCAGGAAAATGGACGCGGCTTCGCTGGTCCATTTTTTACGCAGGCACGGCACCCTGACCCTGCTGGTGTGCGTCGCTTTTGTGAGTTTGGCCACGTCTTATGTGGCCATTGATTTGAGTGCTTAAGACCTTTGCCAAGTGTGATCACAGGGCTGGTGTACAGGGCTGACACGATTGCTTGCAATTTTTGTGCGCCAAGTCACATGTCAACGATTTGATGCGGGTTAAATTCAGGTGCATTCATTGACACCAAGGACTTTTTCATGATCACCCAAAAATCTGTGATGACCCACATGGGCGTTTTGGCCAGCGCTGCGGCCGTGTTGTTGACAGGTTGCGCCACCGCCACGCAAGAGCAAAAAGGCGCGGGCACCGGTGCCGTGATCGGTGCGGTGGCTGGTCAAATTTTGGGGCGCGACAGCAAGTCCACCGCCATTGGCGCGGGTTTGGGAGCTTTGGGGGGTTACATCTGGTCCAAAAACATGGAAGACAAAAAGCGCGCCATGGAACAAGCCACGGCTGGGACGGGCACGGTGGTCACACAAACGGCGGACAACCAGCTCAAGTTGAGCATTCCGAACGACATTTCGTTTGACACCGGCCGCGCCGACATCAAGGCCAATTTGCGTCCGATTTTGGACCAGTTTGCACAGGGCCTGAGCCAGCAGCCCAGCATGGAAGTGCGCATTGTGGGCCACACCGACAACACCGGAAGCGACGCCATCAACAACCCCTTGTCGGTGAACCGTGCGCAAAGTGCACGCGACTATTTGGTGGCCCGTGGGGTGAGCAGTGCACGCGTTGCCATTGATGGCCGGGGCTCGCGTGAGCCCATTGCTGACAACGGCACCGCCGATGGCCGGGCCCGCAACCGCCGCATCGACATCTTCTTGGCCGAGCGCGGTCAGAAGTAAATTTTTTGCAGAAGCGCCACGAGCGTTTTGCGCTCAGCGGGCGTGAGCCTGGCGGTCTTTTCAATTTCCAGATCGCTGGCGGTCTGTTCGGCCTGCATCATCAAGGCTTGGCCTTTGGGGGTGGCGTGCAGACCGACCGCGCGGCCGTCGTGCGGGTGGGGCTGGCGCTCGATCAGACCCCTTGATTCCAGCGACTGGATCAGCCCCACCAGGTTGGGGGGCAGCAAATTGAGGGCGGCGCACAGTTGCCGCGAGGTCACCCCGGGGTTGTGGCCAATCGTGGACATGACCGAAAAGTCCACGGGCTTGAGGCCATAGGGTGCCAGGCGCTCCAAAAACAATTCGATGATGCTCAGGGCTGCACGCCGCGCGTTGTAGCCCATCAGGCTTTGCAAGTAGCGGGTGTCCACTTGCTCGATGCAGGCCGCAGCTGGCTTGGCTGTTTTGGCGACTTTGGCCGACGCGGCACGCGAGGCTTTGGGGCTTGCAGTTGCCGGGGTTTGGCTGAGCCGGTGCGCTGCTGTGTTGCTTGCTGTCTTTGCCGCTTTGGCTGCGCGTGGGGTGCCGGGCATGTCGTCGCTCAAGCTGCAGCCATGCATTGCTGCACGATGATGAAGGTGCGCATTTGAAATTCGGGCAGCACCCAGCTGCGCAGGGCTTTGGCCGGTGTCAGCCAACGGGCTTGGGCATTGGGCGTGTTGGCGTCCACACCCGATTCGATGCGCAGCCAAGCCCAGTCCATGAGCACCAGCGCCACAGCACGCAAATAGTCGTCGGCCACGCGGTAAGGCAGAGCGGCATCTTGCGCAGCCGTCTTGACAATTTGAGCCGTGACGGCACGCAGGGTCTGGATGCGCGCTTGCGCTGCGGTGCTGGCTTTGGCCGCTTGTGGCAAGTCGCCAGAGATGCCGTCCAGCAGCGCGTTCATGCCGGTGCCGCCATCGGCCAGCACCTTGCGCACCAAGAGGTCAATCGCCTGGATTTCGTTGGTGCCTTCGTAAATCATGGCCACACGGGCGTCGCGCACGATCTGCTCGATGCCCCATTCGCGCACATAACCGTGCCCGCCAAACACTTGGAGGCAGTCGCTGCCGCCATGGAAGGCCTGGTGGGTGAAGACCGATTTCATGACCGGTGTGACCAGCGCGCACCAGCGTTGGGCGGCGACTTGGGTGTTGGCGTTGGGGCTGTGTTTGATCAGGTCAAGTTCGAGCGCGGTGCGGTAGGCCAGCACACGGCCGGCATCAACCCAGGCGCGCTGCGTGTCGAGGATGCGG